>NZ_JBFUME010000001.1:0-339190 GCF_054049535.1 Aeromicrobium sp. P5_D10 | reverse complement strand
GGAGAATCCGTGGGTGGCGCCGGATCGGATGCCTCCGACAGAGCCAGCGAAGTTGGCTGGGCATGGGGCTATTGGCCCAAATCTGCTGATGTATTTGTTGTGTGTGTCTGATCTGACGGCGTTTGTGATGAAGGACGGCGACCGGCAGGCGCAGGTGTTGAATGTGGGACGTACCAAGTACGAACCGAACATCAGGCAGCGTCGTGCTGTGCTGGCGCGTCAACAGGGGGTGTGTGCGGCACCTGGTTGCAGTCACACGCATCTGGAGATTCATCACACGGTGTTCTGGTCCCGGGGCGGTTCGACTGATCTGGATCTGCTGATCGGGTTGTGTACCCGGTGCCATCATTTGTTGCATCGGGGGTTCTTGAACATCACCGGTAACGCGGTTGATGGGTTCGTGTTCACCAATAACCAGGGCAAACTGCTACGCCGCCGCAGGCGACGACAAACCGGCCACCGGCCAGCCGCCTGACACCCCAGGTCCGGCGGCCCACCGGCACGCCCGCAGGTAAATCTGAGGATGAGCGTCGGCAGGCTCGGCTACTTGGTGCGGATTTCGGGGGAGGCATCCGGCCCGCCAGCCTCGTCCCACGCCACCCAAGCGCGATAGGCGCGTTCTTCGCGAATCCACTGCAACATGTCTCTGACGCCTAGCGCTATGACAGCCATGACGAACGCCTATGCCCACCAAGCTCGGTGATTGGCCAACAGCAACCCTGCGGCGATAATCTTGAGGGTGGCCCGAAAGGCGCAGCGGAGTTAGGTGCTTTCGGTGCCTTGTCCCACATCACCCGATCACCATAGAGGCCTGGCCGACTGCACGCGCACCTGTGGCGGGCTGGCGCACTCGAGACACCTACCTACAGCGCAAGCGCTCCGGTGAAGACCTCGGAGAGGGCATGCTCAGCTGCGCCGAGAGCTGCGGCGTGGATACCAAGAGAGCTGAGCCGGATCTCCGGCAGGTGGAGCTCGGCGGACGGCATTCTCGCCGCCAACACCTCCTGTGCAGCCGGAACAATGAACTCACCCAATGGCACGAAGTAGCCGCCCAGCACGATCGCAGCAGGGTCGAGCACCGCTGCCAAGGTCGCGATACCTGTGCCGAGGTCGGCTCCAAGTCGGGCCAGCGCAGCGCGGACGGTGGCGTCTTCGTGTGCCCGGTCGGCGACTGCCTGCGCTGTCTGCAAGGGTGTGGATTCTTCCTTCATCCCCACGAGTTCCAGCATTGCGCGCAGACCGACGGATGCTTCCCAGCAGCCGAGTCGTCCACAACCGCACGTGGAGCCGGGATTGCCGATCGGCATGTGCCCGACCTCGCCGGCAAATCCTGCGCCGCCGCGCAGCAATGCGCGGTTCTGCACGATCCCGGCGCCGATGCCGATCGTTCCGGTGAGATAGAGGAAGTCGTCGATATCGGTCGCGATGCCGTGAGATGACTCCGCCAACGCAGCGCAGTTGGCGTCGTTGTCGATCGTGGTCGGGCATTCGCCGTCGAAAGCCGCCTCCAGCTCGTCGGCGAGTGGCCGCGAGTCCCAGCCGAGATTGGGCGCCCAGGCGACCACACGGTTGTCGCTCTCGACCAGCCCGGGAACGGCGACAGCGGCTCGCACCACAGTGAGATCCTCTGCGAGCAAGGACGCGCGAACGTCCGTGGCGAACGCGATGAGCTGTTCGCCGGAGGTGACCGGTCGGGTCTCGACGCCCTGCACACGGCCGGACAGGTCGACCGCCACAGCGGCGACATAGTCGACGTTGACTTCGAGCCCTAGGCCGACGATACGTTCCCCGGTCAGTGTGACCGGGCGTCCTGGGCGGCCTCGGCCGTTCACCACGGTCCCGTCCTCGGAGACTGCCCCGCCAGTTTCCAGTTCAGCCACGATCGTGCCGATCGTGGCTTTGGCCAGACCTGTGCGGCGGGACAGTTCGGTACGAGTGGCCGGGCCATCGGAGCGCAACGAGCGCAGCACAAGACCGGTGTTCTGCCTCCGAATGTGCTCGGTCGCCGTGGGAGCGCCGGTCACCGCCACGCTCAGCGCACCCCGTACAGGTGCTCGAGCGCGAGTTGATCGAGCAGCTCGAAGCCTGCGCCACGAGCGGCCATCACCTCGGGAGCGGCCAGCGGCGCCTCTGCGAGCTCGGCCCAGCCTTCGCCCTCGGCGAGGGTCGGCACCGAGAGCTCGGGCAGCTTGGCCGCCTCGAGAGCCTCCCGGACGTCGGGGTCGGCCCGGAAGGCGAGTGCCTTGTCGCGCAGGATCAGGTAGTTGGTCATGCACGCCTCGGCGGCGACCCAGACACCGTTGTCGTCCTCGGTGCGCGGCGTCTTGAAGTCGAAGTGCACGGGTCCGTCGTAGCCACCCTGCAGGAGCGTGTCGACGACCCAGAATGCGCCGCGCGCATTCCCGGCGCCGAACCGGAAGTCCTGGTCGTAGCGGGGACCGCTCTGCCCGTTGAGGTCGATGTGGAACAGCTTGCCCTGCCACATCGCCTGGGCGTAGCCGTGCGCGGCATTGAGTCCGGCCATCTCCTCGTGGCCGATCTCGGGGTTGACGCCGACCAGCTCGGAACGGTCGAGCGTCTCGATGAACGCCAGCGCATGGCCGATCGTCGGCAGCAGGATGTCACCGCGCGGCTCGTTGGGCTTGGGCTCGATCGCGAACTTGATGTCGTAGCCCTTGTCGGTCACGAATTCGCCGAGGACGTTGAATGCCTCGCGGTAGCGGTCGAGCGCCGCAGCGACGTCCTTGGCGGCACCGGACTCGGCGCCTTCGCGTCCGCCCCAAGCGACGTAGACCTTGGCACCGAGTTCGGCGGCGAGATCGATATTGCGCATGACCTTTCGGATCGCGAACCGACGGACGTCGCGGTCATTGGACGTGAAACCGCCGTCCTTGAACATGGGGTGGGTGAACAGGTTGGTCGTCGCAGTTGTCACGGCCAGGCCTGTGTCGGCGAGGCCCTTCTTCCACCGGTCGATGATCGCGTCGCGGGCGGCATCGTCGGAGCCGAACGGGATCAGGTCGTCGTCGTGGAAGTTGACGCCGTACGCGCCGAGGCTCGCGAGCTTCTCCAGCGCGTAGATGGGGTCCATGTCGGCGCGGGTCGGCTCACCGAAAGGATCGCGTCCGGGGTAGGCGACGGTCCAGAGGCCGAAGGAGAACTTGTCGGCCGGTGTCGGGGTGAATGCGGTCATGATCGGGCCAATCTGTTGAGGTGGGGTGTCAGGTCCAGGCGGATGTGCGTTGGCGCAGGAGTGCGTAGGCCTCACGCACCAGAGGGGTGGGCTCGGCGGTGTGTGTCTCGGACGACACCGACGTCCAGGTCGGAGGAACAGCGGCCCCGGACAGCGCCCAGGCCGCTTGTCGGGCCGCGCCCAGCGCGACGTACTCGCCCGGCGAGGGAACCGTGACAGGGGTGCCCAGAATTGCCGGAGCAAGGGCTTTGATGGCCGGATTGGCCGCAGCGCCCCCGATCAGCAGAATCCGCCGAGGAGGGTCATGGGTCACGGCGGTCAGCTGGTCGACGGCATCGGCCAAAGAGCACAGCAGTGCTTCGAAGGCGGCCCGCGCCAGGTCCTCGCGCGTCGTGGACGAGGTCAATCCGGCCCACGTCCCGCTGGCGTCGGGCCGATTCGGGGTGCGCTCACCGTCGTAGTACGGCAGGAGAGTGAGACCGTGGGCACCGGGCGGCGCGGCCAGTGCGAGTCGCGCCAGTTCCTCATGGTCGACCCCCAGCAAGGCGCACTGCAGGTCGAGGATGCGTGCCGCATTCATTGTTGTGGCCATGGGCAGGAATCGACCAGTGGCGTCCGCGAAGCCCGTGACGCTACCGGAGCCGTCGGCGATGCGTGTGGAGCTGATCGCCGACGCGACTCCGGAGGTGCCGATCGACACAGCGACATCGCCCGGTTGCAGGTCGAGCGCCAACGCGGCGGCCATATTGTCACCTGTTCCTGCGGCGACAGGCACGCCCGTCGATGTGTGGGCCGCGACCTCGGCCGGGTTCGCGATTCGTGGCAGGGAGACTGGGTGACCGATCGCCGACTCGGCCAGATCAGTGCGCCATGTGCCGGTTACGGTGCTGAAATATCCGGTGCCAGACGCATCGCCGCGATCGGTGAACGACTCGCCGGTCAGGTGTCGCGAGAGGTAGTCATGGGGAAGGAGGACTTCGTGCGTACGACGGGCGGCTTCGGGTTCGTTCTCGCGCAGCCAGCGCAGTTTGGTTGACGTGAAGGACGCCACGAGGACGCTGCCGACCGTGTCGGCGCAGGCTTGGGGACCGCCCAGTTCGTTGATCAGGTCGAGCGCTTGACGACTCGAGCGGGTGTCGTTCCACAAGATCGCATCGAAGACCGGCCCGCCGGCGGCGTCCAACGCGACCATTCCGTGCTGCTGCCCTCCGACGGAGACGGCGTCGGCTCGGGGGAGTAGACCGTCGGTCGCGCGGTCGAAGGCGTCGAGCCAGGCGCGCGGGTCGACCGACGTGCCAGGCGGGTGGGCTGCTGATTGCTGTGCCACGACCTCGCCCGTGGCGGCCTCGACGAGGACCGCCTTCGTCGATTGGGTCGACGAGTCGATGCCGAGTACGAGGTCCGCTACCATCATCCCTGTTTAATACGAGTCTTGAACTAAGTCAAGAGGTGGCAGTCTGACATCTGGTCACAATAGAATCGACCAAATGACCACACCTATGACTGAAGTCCTGCGCCGTCGCCTTTCGCGAGTCGTACGAAGGTCTCAGTCTTCCCCGGCGACCAACGGCGCGAGTGCTCCCAAACCCATCGGACCTGAGGGGATTCCGGGTCGACTCGTCAGGGCGGTGGCAGACCACCCCGTGGCAGATCAGCCCTTCGAGACAGAGGGAACCGACCCGACCGAGACTTCCGCGGTCCGTGCGGGCTGGCTGTTGCTCGATGCATACGAGCGTATGAGCAGGCGAGGTGCCGACCGCATATTCGGACACGAGACGGCGGCTTGGCACAACTACGCAGAAGAGACACTCGGGGAGCTCGTCTACACGCTCTCGAGCGGTCAGGAGCTGGTTCCCGAGAACCGGAAGAACCGGCTGCGTTTCCGGCGCACACTCGACTTCGCCCGACCTGGTGAGACTGTCTTCGACGTGGGGTTCGGACGAGGTCTACTCGCGGCGCAACTGATCAAAGACCGCGGCGTCGCCCGCTATCACGGGATCGACATCGTCGATCGCTACGTCCCGACTGCGACGGATCTCTTTCATGTCAACGGGCTGGCCCCCGACACGCTCCAGCTCTCGGTCGGAGATCTGTACAACCTGAAGCGCGCCGACATCGAGGCCACGGGTGCCACGTTCGTGATCTGCTGCGAGGTGCTCGAGCACGTTCCCGACGCCGAGCTCGCACTCAAGACACTCGCCGAGGCGCTTCCCGAGGGCGCGGACCTGTTGTTCTCGGTTCCTATGTTCGGTCGGATCGAAGGTGCTTGGGGCCATGTGTCGGTGTTCGATGTCGCACGCCTCAAAGCGATGCTCGACGGTGCCGGCCTCATCGCGCATCACGTCGAGCCGCTGGCCAATGCCTGGTCGCTGATCGTCGCTTCACGGGACCCGGCCCCATCGCAGCGGGTTCGTGAAGCCACCTCTCGGCCTGCCCGGCGGGTTGCGGTGCCGCTGTCCCGGGCGCGTGACTTCGTCTACCTCAAGCCCGACGAGATCGAAGCCGCGGGCGCGGCCAGCATCGTGGCCCGGGGCAAGAGCGCTACAACACTTCGCATGTCGACGGGCGACGGCGTGACATTTGGCGTCAAGGGCTTGCAGGTGCTGAGGTTGATGTTCAAGTTCAGTGATGTCAACGCGGTCTCCCGCGTTGCGGTCAAGGCATACGCCGGGGAGCAGGTCGTGGCGACCTGGACGTGGAAGGTCAAGCCGGCGAAGTTGGTCTCGGGCTCCTGGATCACGACCTCGATGCGCCCAGGCGAGGTCGGACTGCAGTTCGTCGGAGGCCGCCATGACGGTGTCGGGCAGGCAGACCGGGTTGAGATCACGACCTCGTTGACTGGCAGCGAACCCGTGGAGACCATGGTCCGGGCCGCCTACCTGCCGTGACGAACTAGTCTCCGAAGTGTGACCATCCACTCCGACCACCCGTTCGTCCCACCAGAGGGGCAGCGCGATCCGCTGCGCCGACTGCGTGGCCGTCTTCCCGCGCCGGTGACGGTGTGGACGAGCGGGGTCGGGGCGGAACGCAGCGGCCTGACGGTTTCCTCGGTACTGGTGGCCGACGGAGAGCCCGGCCAGGTACTCGGTCTGATCGACGAGGACTCCGACTTCTGGACTGCCGAGCCGCAGACCTGGGTCGTCAACGTGCTGGGCGTCGGACATCGATTCTTGGCCGATGTATTCGCCGGAACGGCTCCCGCACCGGGTGGTCCGTTCACGCTCGGTGCTTGGGAGGAAAGCCCCTGGGGTCCGGTCCTGACTGACACCGCAGGATGGATCGGTGTTCGGCGCAGTGCGCTCGAACCCCGGCACGCTGGGTGGGGACTACTGGTCGAAGGATCTATCGAGCACATCGAGGTAGGTGATGCCGACGCGATGATTCACCTGCGCGGACGCTATCGACAGGCCGGTGCTTCGGACTAAAGTCCGCAGCATGACCAAGCCCTCGTTGGACCCTGCCCGCTGGAGACCGCCCGCCGCTGCGCCGATCGGCACACCCTCGGCTCCGCGCAATCTGAGGGTCTACAACACGTCGGGTTATGGCACCGAGGACGTGCTGCTGCGTGATGACGGACATGTCATCACCGGCGTCGAGGGCGGTCGCCTCATCGCGATCGATCCGATCACGGGCACCGAGAGCGTCATGGCCGATACGACCGGGCGTCCTCTGGGCATCGAGCATCATCCGGCGGGCGGCTACATCGTGTGCGATTCGAGCCGCGGACTCTTGCGTCTGGGAGTCGACTGCAGGGTCGAGGTCCTGGCAGACGGCTTCGAGGGCATGCCGTTCAAGTTCTGCAATAACGCGGCCGTCACCGCCGACGGCACGATCTACTTCACCGACTCCTCGACGAAGTTCGGCTTCGAACACTGGCGCGGTGACTTGATCGAGCATCGGCCGACCGGGCGTCTGTTCCGTCGCACCCCGGACGGAACACTGACTCTGCTCCTCGACGGTCTCGCGTTCGCCAACGGGGTGGCGCTGGCCGCCGATGACTCGTTTGTCGTCGTCGCGGAGACGGCTGGATATGCCTTGCGACGGCTGTGGCTGACTGGTGAGAAAGCCGGTTCCGTCGAGGCGTTCGGACCGGTGCTGTCAGGTTTCCCCGACAACATCTCCACAGGAGAGGACGGCAATATCTGGGTCACCATCGCCTCGCCGCGCGACGCGATCCTCGACAAGCTGTTGCCGAAGGCGCCCTGGATCCGCAAGGTCGTGTGGGCGTTGCCCGAACGTTTCCAGCCGCAGGCACAGCAGCTCATCAACATCCAGGCCTACGCTCCTGATGGCTCGTTGGTTCACGACATCGCCGGTCAGCACGACCGTTTCGGTAAGGCGACCGGTGTTCGGCAGGTGGGCGACAAGGTGTGGCTGGGCAGCTTTGAGCAGACCACGATCGCGGTGTTCGACCTCCCATGAGGGGCGACTCTCAGGTGACGCCGATAGACTGAGCGCTATGGCCAACGGAGGGAAGGAGCCCGCAATGAGCATCCTGGGCAGGTTGTCTGGACCTTCCGATCTGCGAGGTCTCGATCACGAGCAACTCGCACAGCTCGCGGCTGAGATGAGGGAACTGCTGATCACCTCAGTGGCCTCCAACGGCGGCCACCTCGGACCTAATCTCGGGGTCGTCGAACTCAGTATCGCGATCCACCGGGTCTTCGAATCGCCCCGCGATCGAGTCGTGTGGGACACCGGCCACCAGTCGTACGTCCACAAGATGTTGACTGGCCGCGCAGGCCAGTTCGGCTCCTTGCGCACCGAGGGCGGTCTGTCGGGCTATCCGAGCCAATCCGAATCCGAACACGACTGGGTCGAGAACTCGCACGCGTCCACGAGCCTGTCCTATGCCGACGGCATGGCCAAGGCCAACTATCTGCTGGGCAATGACGATCATGTCGTCGCGGTCATCGGCGACGGCGGCCTGACCGGTGGCATGGCCTGGGAGGCGCTCAACAACATCGCTGCCGACCAAGACCGCCGACTCGTCGTGATCGTCAACGACAATGGCCGTTCCTACACGCCGACGGTGGGCGGCCTGGCCAACCGGCTGACCGATATCCGCACGAATCCCAAGTACGAGCCGACGCTCAGTGCGATCCGGGAACGACTCAGCAATGCCCGATTCGGCGGTGCGCAGGCCTATGAGGCCCTGCACGCGATCAAAAAAGGCGTCAAGGACGCGCTCGCGCCGCAGGGCATGTTCGAGGACCTAGGGCTCAAATACATCGGCCCCGTCGACGGCCACAACCTGGCATCGGTCGAACACGCGCTGACCCAGGCCAAGAAGTTCGGCGGCCCCGTCTTGGTGCATGTCCTGACGACCAAGGGACAGGGCTACGACATCGCCGTGGCCAATGAGAACGATCAGATGCACCAGGCCAGTCCATTCGACCGGGAGACCGGCGACGCGCTCAGTATCGCCCCCGCCGGTTGGACGTCGGTATTCCGTGACGAGATCGTGCGCATCGCCGATCAACGTCCCGATGTCGTCGGGATCACTGCGGCGATGCTGTACCCGGTCGGTCTCGACGCCTTCGCCGACAAATTTCCCGACCGGGTGTTCGATGTCGGTATCGCCGAACAGCACGCCGTGACAAGTGCGGCCGGTCTGGCGATGGGGGGCCTGCACCCTGTCGTCGCGGTCTATGCGACGTTCATCAACCGGGCCTTCGACCAGGTGCTGCTCGACGTCGCACTGCACAAATGCGGTGTGACGTTCGTGCTCGATCGGGCTGGTGTCACGGGTGATGACGGTGCGAGTCACAACGGCATGTGGGACATGTCGCTGTTGCAAATCGTTCCAGGATTGCGACTTGCGGCACCCCGCGACGGATCACAGTTGCGCGAGCTGCTGCGCGAGGCCGTCGACGTCGACGATGCGCCGACCGTCATCCGGTTCGCGAAAGGCCCGGTGAGTGACGATCTGGTCGCGGTCGAGCGAGTCGGCGTATTCGATGTCCTATCTCGCGACGAAGCCAAGAACGTCCTGATCGTGGGAGTGGGCATCTTCGCCCACCTCGCTGTCGAGGCCGCGGACCTGATCCGCGCGGCAGGTCACGGCGTCACTGTCGTCGACCCCCGGTGGAGCAAACCCTTCGATCCTGCCCTCATCGAGTTGGCCGGCGACTACGACCTCGTTGTCACCGTCGAGGACAATGGTCGTCAGGGTGGAGTCGGCTCGGCGTACACGCAGGCCGTACGCGACACAGACATCGAGGTGCCCATCAGGGTTCACGGCATCGAGCAGGAATTCCTCGACCACGCCAAGCGCAATGTGCTCCTCGGCCGGCTCGGTCTCACGGCCGATGCGGTGGCTGATGACGCGATCAGTGCGCTCAGTCGGAATAGCACGGACAAGTGAGCGGTTGACCATGAAGATGAAGAACTGGCTATCACGACAAAGGCTCCCTCGACGAGGCGCCGACCGGCCGGCCCACACCGGGTCGGGTCCGGTGCTGATCCATGCCCTCGACGGTTTCCTCGGCGCGGGATCTGCCGCGAGGTTGGCCGCCGACCAGCTGAAGTCGGGCAGCGGCGAGGTCGTCCAGGAGTTCGATGTCGACTCACTGTTCGACTATCGCGCCCGTCGCCCCATGATCGCGTTCCGTGAGAATCACTACGCCGATTACGAAGATCCCACGCTGCAAATCGTGCTGGAGCATGACGCCAACGGGGTTCCGTACTTCCTGCTGTCCGGTCCCGAACCTGACTTCCAGTGGGAGTACTTCATCAACGAGGTACACGAGTTCGTCGAAGACAATGACGTGCCCTTGACGATCGGTCTCGGCGCCGTCCCGATGGGTGTGCCTCACACCCGCCCGCCGATGATCACGGCTCACGGCACCCGCCCAGAGCTCGTCGACCGGCAGAACATCTGGTCCGCCGAGGTGACGGTTCCGTCCTCTGCGCAGGCCCTGTTGGAATACCGATTGGGTCAGTGGGGCCATGACGCAGCAGGGTATGTCGTGCACGTGCCGCACTACCTCGCCCAGATCGACTATCCGACAGCATCTCTGGCGCTGATCGATGCGCTGGTCGATCGAACCGGTCTGAGCCTCGATGTCGACAATCTGCGCGCCCGTCAGGGTGAGGCGATCAAGGAGATCGAGCAGCAGATCGAGGAGCAAGGCGGTGCCGGTCTGCTCGGTGGGCTCGAGGAGCAGTACGACGCTTTCACGCGTGGTGCCGCCCAGTCATTGCTGGCCCATGACGGCGATCTGCCCAGCGGTGATGAGCTGGCCGACCAGTTCGAGCAGTTCCTGGCGCGCCAGCGCAAAGACGACCAGGGCTAGGGCGCGCGGCTCGTTCCTCGCCGCTCCAGCGGTTCGTTCCTCACCGCTGCCGGACTTCGTCCGGGCGCCTGCCTCGCTTCGCTCGGCCCATGGTTGGGTCTCGACCTTTGGCTTTCGTTCCTGACCGCTGCCGGACTTCGTCCGGGCGCCTGCCTCGCTTCGCTCGGCCCATGGTTGGGTCTCGACCTTTGGCTGATGGCAGCATCCGGTTGGTCGCCTATGTTCATCGGGTGACCACTCAGACCTCGGGGCCTCTCGCTCTCGGTGAGCGTGCGCTCGGACCCGACCTGGCGCGCGGCGTCATGCTGCTGTTCATCGCCTTGGCCAACTCACACTATTTTCTGGCCGGGACGCACATCCGAGGTGGCTTCCCGATGGGCGGTTCAGCCGTCGACAATGCCGTGATCTGGTTCATTGCCACGTTCGTCGACGGACGGGCGTTCCCGATGTTCGGGCTGCTGTTCGGCTATGGCGTGGCCCAGATCGTCCGTCGACAGCAGGGCCTCGGACGGCGGGGGGTGCGACACCTTCTGTGGCGACGGAGCGCGGCACTCATGCTGATCGGCTTCACACACGGGATGCTCCTGTACGTCGGAGACATCCTGGGGGCGTACGGAGTGCTGCTGTTCTTCGGAGTATGGGCGTTGCGGTGGAGCGATCGCTGGCTACTCGGTGTCGCGGTTGCGATATTCGTCCTGACCGCGATGCCGTCAGCCGATTCTTTGTCGATCTCGACGGATGGGCCTGACCCTTCGATGCTGCCACCTGATCTGGCCTCGATGCTGACCGAGCGGATCGTGGTGGTGCCCTTCATCATGCTGTTGGGACCGATCGGCTTCCTCTGCCCGTTCCTGGTAGGCATGTGGTTCGGCCGGCGCCGGGCGCTCGAACGTCCCCGACAGTATCGACGGTTGCTGACGGTGACGGCCGTCGTCGGGATATTCGCCGCGGTGCTGGGGGCCCAGCCGATCGCGCTGATGCTGTCAGGTGTGACTCGAGTGCCGTCGCAGTCGACGCTCGAGCTGATTGGACCGATGCACGATGCCACGGGTGTCCTGGGCGGATTCGGCTACGCGGCACTCATCACCCTGCTGGCCCATCGTCTCGGTGGTCGGCGTCCTCGGATCGTCGAAGCCATTGCCGCGACCGGTCAGCGATCGATGACGTTCTACCTGGCCCAGTCGGTCGTCTGGACCGTCGTCTTCACTCCGTTCCTGCTCA
Organism: Aeromicrobium sp. P5_D10; assembly: GCF_054049535.1. Lineage (NCBI taxonomy): Bacteria > Bacillati > Actinomycetota > Actinomycetes > Propionibacteriales > Nocardioidaceae > Aeromicrobium > Aeromicrobium sp. P5_D10. The sequence continues at coordinate 327,478 of NZ_JBFUME010000001.1, read as the reverse complement.
GCCTGGCCGACGAGTTGAGCGTCGCTGTGACGGCCCTGCTGGCAGCGGCAACGTGGGCGACGACCGTGGTGTCAGCTGACTGGATGCGGCGCACAGGCAGGCGCGGCCCGTTCGAGCAACTGATGCGGCGCGTCACCTACGTCACGGCGTCTGCAGTGCCTGTCTCGCCCCCCAAACAGGTTCCTCCCCGGTAACATCGGGCTGTGCCCTCGTCGATTGAAGAAGTTGTCGGACTGCTCGAACTCGAGACCCTGGAGGTGGGGCTGTTTCGTGGCTCGCAGCCCGAGAACTCGAAGGTCACACGAGTCTTCGGCGGACAGGTCGCCGCGCAGGCACTGATGGCCGCGCAGCTGACGGTTCCCGAGGATCGCCACGTGCACTCGATGCACGTGTACTTCCTGCTGGGCGGCGATCCGAGCATCCCGATCATCTACGACGTCGAGAGCGTCCGCGACGGCCGATCGTTCACGACCAGGCGCGTGGCAGCCCGCCAGCACGGGAAGATCATCTTCTACATGACCGCCTCGTTCCAGGTCGATGAGCCGGGCTATGACCACCAGGACACAATGCCGCAGGTGCCGGGGCCCGAGGGGTCGATGCCGATGAGCGAACTCCTACGTGGCATCAGCCAGGAAGCAGCAGAGCACTGGATCACGGAGTGGTCGTCATTCGACATCCGCTATGTCGGCGACAACCGGGCGGCCGACGATCCGCAGCGCGAACTCGTCCCCGGCGTGCAACGGCTCTGGTTCAAGGCTGCCGGACCGCTGCCGAAGTCGCGGATCATCCACAATGCGGTGTTCACGTACGTCAGTGATCTGTCTCTGCTGGGCGTCAGCCTCGTGCCGCACGGTCAGTACATCGGATCGCCGAAGATCCAGCCAGCGTCGCTCGACCACACGGTCTGGATCCACCGTCCGATCGCAGCTGATGAGTGGCTCCTGTACGACCAGACCTCCCCGTCGGCGTCGGGTGCCCGCGGCCTCAGCACGGCCCGCGTCTTCGCACAGGACGGGACGTTGGTGGCCTCGGCTGCTCAAGAAGGCCTGATCCGACCCGTGACGCGTTAGCGCACCCTCCACGAGACGGCGCGGCTCGATGCTTTGACGCTCGGTGAGCCGAGGTACTTGACCGTCACCCGATACTTGCGGGCACGAGTCTGCGTGGGGAGGGCGACTGTTGCGCGTCCATTCTTCAAGGTCGCGGTCCTGACCTTGCGGGAGCCCACATAGACCGCGACCTTGCCGGTGGCGGTGAACCCGTCGTTTTTGACCGTGATGGTCGCCCGATTCGACTTACGGACTTTGGTCGTGTGGTGCCGCAACGTCACGGACGTCGACGAAGCAAAGGTGCTGACTGTGGGGATCGTCAGCTCGGACGGGTACGCGGCAGAGTTGTGGATCTTCATGACGCTCAGGGTCCCGAGCAGATCGGGCAGCGTCGGCAGCAGGTGCGGGATGTCGAATGCCTGCACCGCGAGACGCAGCTTGTGCCCCGGCCTGATCTGAGCGGCAGTGGGGAAGATCTCCACGTCGATGGGTGCCACTTCGCCGTTGACCAGCTTTTTCTGCGCGGCCTTGGTGAACGGATGGAACGGTTGCAAGATCTTCCCGTCGACGTAGCGCGACTTCTTCTTGTCCAATGCGCGGTGGGAGATGACCTGCCAGCCGCCGGTCAGTCGGCTGACCTTCCCGTCGGGTGCCACATCCGACACCGAGACCGAGAGCATCCCGTCGCCGCCGATCGACGAAGTCCACAGCCGGGCGTTGATGGGCCCCTGCAGGCTCATCGCCTTCGTTGCGGCAGCGGTCTCGAAGACGATCCCAGTCTTGTCGTTGAGCGCATTGTCGGTGATGCACGGGTTGCTGGGCATCACCATGTTGAGGATTCCGGCGGTCCACTGGCTCGCGGAACGGGTGCAGAGCCCGGCCACGGGGATCGGCAGGACGTCCGATGTGCCGGTCGTGGCCTTGCCTGTCGTGAGGGTTCCGGGCGCACCTCCGGGGCTCGAGGACCCGGACAGCTTCAGGCTCGTGGCGCGGATGTTGGAGCCCAGCCAGTTACGTGACTTGGTCCAGGCGCCGGTGCCCTGCTGGTAGTAGGTCAGATCGGCGATATCGCTGTCGAGAGCGGTGTCCTTGATGCCCTTGACGTAGTGATCGAACCAGCGAAGTTGCAGTTCGGCGAGCGTTCCGTGCCCGGCCCGGTCCAGGCCCGTTCCGGCCGAGGCCTGCAGGTGGTCCCAGGGGCCGACGATCATCTTGGTCGGGATCTTGCGCTTGTTGAGGTTCTCGAACAGCAGGGGAGTGCCGCGCTGGAACAGGTCGTACTCGCCCGACACGAAGAAGGCCGGAACCTTGACCTTGTCGACCACGTTGATCAGCGAGCGCTCGCCGTAGAACGGGCCGTCGTACGCCGGCTCGCCGCCGCCGAGCGCGCTGACCAGGAGTGGAAGCGTGAACGTCCCGGCGCCCGCGAGATGTTGCAGCAGCGCGGCGAGACCCGACTGCGGATTGGTTGCGGTGACGGCCGGCGGGATGATGCCGGTTGCGGTCACCAGCCCCATCCACAGCGGGATGAATCCGACGTCGATCTGTCCGCCGGACGCCACGACATCGCGATACACGTCGGCACCGGGTACCTGAGGGAAGATCGCCTTGAGCCCGGGTGGCTGGGCGGCTGCGGCCCAGAGCTGGCTGATGCCCATGTAGGACGGTCCGGACATCCCGGTGCTGCCATTGCTCCACGGGCGACTCGCCGAGTGCGCCCATGTCATGATCTCGCCGCCGTCTTTGTTCTCCCGCGCGCCGAACGCCTGCCAGATGCCCTCAGAGCTTCCGGTGCCCCGGGCGTCGACGGTCAGCTGCACATAGCCGCGTTTGACCAGATAGTCCGGGCTGGCACCGCCCAGGCCTCCGGCAGACGACAGGATCGATTTGTTGTAGGCCGTGATCGTCACGATGACCGGGAAGCGTTTGTCGATCGCCTTGCCGTTCGTGTCAGCAGGACGCACAACGTCCCCGCGCAGGATCGTGCCATCCGACATCGGGATCGGGACATCACGTTCGGTGACAGTGTGCGCATACTGCTGCGCTCGGGGCTTCCACTTCGGCGTTGCTGCGGTGGCGGACGTGAACGACAGTGAGGTGCCGACCAGTGCGAGCGTCAGTGTCGCGACGACGATGAGCCGAGCGAGAACGGTGCGGGTCATGTATCCACAACGAAGCGCCGTCGACCGAAGTTACGTGCGGGTAACTAGGGGTTCGCGATCAGCCGCAGCAGCGTGCCGTCCAGGTCTAGCAGCGCCCCGATACGCAGGCCTGATGCCTCCACTACCGGCCGGTGCAAGCGTGGGAAGCCGCGCGCGGCCTCCGGTATCCCGGCGGCAAGACACTGCTCATAGAAGGCATCGACATCATCCAGTCGAAGGCAGCAGCTGAACCAACTGGTCGACGGATCGAGGTCGAGGTGACGGAAGAACTCGATCAGTAGATCGCCGCGACGCATGATCATCCAGTCGTCATCGCGGTACTCCTGGGCGAAACCGAGCTGGGTGTAGAAGTCAGCCGTGCTGCTCAAAGATTGTGAGGGCAGATTCGGTGTGGCCTTGTCCATGAAGCGACCTTAGAGGCAGCCGCCGTCACAAACCGGCCGAAATCTGCCCGACGAGGTGTGTACTCGGCTTCTTGGCGCCCTTCACGCCGAACACGAGCCCGTCGGCGGTCTGCTGCGAGCCGAATATCACGGTGCTCGGCAGCAGGATCGGCTTACGGAACTCGGCATGGTTGACAAATACCTCTGGCAGCTTGTTCTGGACTGCGGCCAGGCTCCGGGCCAGCGTCCACATGCCATGGGCGATATTGCTCGAGAAACCGAATGCCTTGGCCGTCAACGGGTGGAGATGGATCGGATTGCGATCGCCCGAGATCGCGCCGTAGCGTCGACCGAGGTTGCCTTTCAACTTCCAGTGCACGACACCGTCAGGTGCCTCGATGCCTGCCAGAGGGGCGGCGACTGTCTCGGCCGAGCCACCGGAATGACGAGCGAACAGGGTCATGACCTCGTCCCATACGAGTTCCCCGTCTGCGGAGACGGTCGTGACGATGTCGATCAGTGACCCCTTCGGATGGGGACGCAGGTCAGATGCTCGCACGGAGACGTCGAGATTTTCGTCGAGACCGATACGCCGGTATTGGCGGATCGTGTTGCGCAGATGGACCAGGCCCATCGGCGCGAATGGGAAGGAGGTGTCGGTCATCATCGTCATGTGCAGACCGAAGGCTGCCATGTGCGGATATGTCGCGGGCAGGAAATCGGCATGTGGGAAGCCACAGACCTCGTTGTACGCGTCGAGGTGGGCGCGGTCGGTCGCGATCCCACTGCGTTCCAGCACCAGATCAGGCGCAGCGCCGCGGGAGTGTTTGACGCCCGGCAGGCTGCCGATCAGCGGTATGGCCGGCAATGCGGCCTTCACCATGAGTGGCAGACCGGCCGGCGCCTTGGTCAGAACGCGAGTCGTCATGTCACGCGCCGATCAGTGCCTGGCCGCACACGCGGACGACGTTCCCGGAGATCGCTGAGGACCCAGGGTTCGCGTACCAGGCGATGGCCTCGGCGACGTCGATCGGCTGGCCTCCTTGTGACAGCGAACTGAGTCGGCGGCCGGCCTCGCGGATGCCCAGCGGCATGGTCTTGACCATGTCGGTCTCGATGAAACCGGGGGCTATCGCGTTGACCGTGATGCCGTCCTTGGCCACCCGTTTGGACAGGTCCTGGACGAAGCCGATGACGCCGGCCTTGGCGGTACCGTAGCTCGTCTGGCCGTTATTGCCCGCGATGCCGGCGATCGAGGAGATGCCGATGACGCGGCCGCCCTTGCGGATGAGCTTGCGCTTCAGCAGTTCCGCCGTGATGCGCTGTGGCGCGCCGACGCTGATGTCGATCACGAGATTCCAGTTCTCGGTCTTCATGTTCTTGAGTCGCTTGTCGCGGGTGATGCCGGCGTTGTGCACGACGATGTCGACGCCGCCGTGGGCCGCCTTGACTGCTGCGGCGATGACGCTGGGCGCATCCTCCGCCGTGATGTCTTCGGCGATCGAGGTGCCGCCGAGCTCTGTCATCAAGGCGTCCAGGTCTGATGAGAGGGCTGGAACGTCGAGGCCGATGATCGTGGCGCCGTCACGGTGCAGCGTGCGAGCCATCGCGGCACCCAGGCCGCGCGAGGCACCCGTGATGAGGGCGACTTTTCCGGTCAACGGCTTCGTGGAGTCAGCGACTTCGTCGGCGTCGACGAGTTCGGTCAACCCGAGTCGGATGACCTGACCCGACACGAAGGCGGACTTGGGCGAGAGCAGGAACTCCAGCGTCGAGGTCAGCGCATTCTCGGCACCCGCGCCGACGTACACCAGATTCGCGGTGCTGCCGTTTCCGCCGACTTCCTTGCCGGCCGAACGGACGAAGCCTTCAAGTGCACGCTGGGCGATCGCCGCGGTCTCGGATGCGGCCTGTTCGGGCAGGGTACCGATGACGATCAGACGCCCGGAGTTGGCGAGGCTGCGGAGGGCGGGAGTGAAGAACTGTTGCATGTCGGCCAGTCCGGCGGTGTCGCTGATGCCGGTCGCGTCGAACACCAGGCCCTTGTAGCGCTTGGAATCGGCACGCACACCGACGACGTCGACTCCGCTGGCCTTGAGCGTCGGGTTGAGGGAGTTCCCCAGGGTGCTGTGCGGTGCGGCACCGAGCAGGACCGTGCCCTGGACGAGTGGAGTGCCTTCGGTCCACCGCTCCAGGTCTGGAGGGTTGGGCAGACCCAGGTTCTTGATGACGAACTTGCCGATGGGATTGTGCGCCAGCGACTGGTAACGGTCAGTCATGAGTTGGGTGTGTCCTATCTCTCGGATACCATTGGTATCTGGATTGCTGCTGAAACTGTAACCTCATGTTTCAGCGCTAGTCCACCAATGCGTGTGCGGCGCTCGTCACGTTTGTTCGGTTCCACTGTTCACGAAGATCGAGGAGATTGCCATGGCCGACACCACCCCAGCCAAGAAGCCGGCCAAGAAAGCCGCGTCGCCGGCGGCTGCTACTCCCCAGCAGGTTCGCCGCGTCGCGGTGATCGGCGGCAACCGCATCCCGTTCGCGCGGTCCAACAGTGTGTACGTCGATGCCTCGAATCAGGAGATGTTGACCGCTGCGGTCGACGGACTCGTTGACCGTTTCGGTCTGGCCGGCGAGACGGTCGGCGAGTTTGCGGCCGGCGCCGTGCTGAAGCACAGCCGCGACTTCAATCTTGCGCGTGAGACGGTCCTGGGTTCGAAGCTCTCGCCGTCGACGCCGGCCTTCGACGTCCAGCAGGCGTGCGACACGGGTATCCAGGCAGCCGTGCTGGTCGCCAACAAGATCGCCCTCGGCAAGATCGAGTCCGGTATCGCCGGCGGATCCGACACGACGTCCGATGCGCCGCTGGCGGTCGGCGAGAAGCTGCGCAAGATCCTGCTCGAGGCCAATCGGGCCAAGGACAACAAGGGACGTCTCTCGGCGCTCGCCAAGATCCGGCCGAGTCACCTGGCACCCGATCAGCCCCGCAACGCCGAACCGCGCACGGGACTGTCGATGGGCGACAGCCAGGCCATCACGACCAAGCAGTGGGGCATCACCCGTGAAGCTCAGGACGAACTGACCGTCGCCTCACACGTCAACCTCGCGCGGTCGTACGACGAGGGCTGGCAGGACGACCTGGTGACGCCGTTCCGGGGTGTCACGAAGGACAACAATCTGCGACCCGACTCCAAGATCGAGAAGCTCGCGACGCTGAAGCCGGTGTTCGGCAAGTCATTCGGCGACGCTGCGACCATGACGGCCGCGAACTCGACACCGCTGTCCGACGGCGCTTCGGTCGTGCTGCTGGCGTCCGAGGACGAGGCCAAGCGCCACGGCTGGACCCCGCAGGCCTACTTCGTCGACTACGAGACCGCCGCCGTCGACTACGTCTCGGGCGCTGAGGGGCTGTTGATGGCGCCGGTCTACGCCGTCCCACGGATGCTGGCCCGTCAGGGCCTCACGCTGCAGGACTTCGACTTCTACGAGATCCACGAGGCGTTCGCAGGGCAGGTCCTGACGACGCTCGCTGCGTGGGAGGATGCCGAGTTCTGCAAGGACAAGCTGGGCCTCGACGCCCCGCTCGGTGCGATAGATCGCAGCAAGCTCAACGTCAAGGGCTCCTCACTGGCCGCGGCGCACCCCTTCGCCGCGACGGGTGGACGCATCGTGGCCAACCTCGCCAAGCTGCTGCAGGAGAAGGGATCGGGTCGCGGCCTGATTTCGATCTGTGCGGCCGGTGGTCAGGGCGTCGTCGCGATCCTCGAAGCCTGACTGCTCGCGGGGTTTCGCGGGGGACTAGTTCGTGCCGCGGGCCATCGCGATCGCCGCTGTGGCGACGAGCGCTTTGACCTGATCGAACGGGACCGCATCGACCGCGGGCAGGCCCGGATTCTCCTCGCGCACCGACAGTTGCAAAGTCGCCAGGTTCAGAACGCCTAGTGCCTGGGTGTAGTAGACATTGGCCAGCAGATGCGGGTCGGTCACCTCGAACTGGCCCGTGGCGACGCCGGCCTGCAAGATCTCGACGGCGTGATTGAGGCACGCGGTCATCGCGACGCCGAGGTCGATCATGACCTCCTGGCTGACCTCTTCCATGAGCTCTTCACCGCGGCGGCGCAACAACGCCTGGGCGCAGTCGACGAACGCCGGCAGACGTGCGCCGAAATCGAGGAACTCCACAGATATCGACCGCAGGCGTACCTCCGGATCGGCCGACGAGTCGTCGGCCGCCGCGAGAGCCGCGTCGAGTTCGCGTAGATAGCCGACCAGAGTCTGCGCGAACAGCTCCTCCTTGCCGGAGAAGTGCCGGTAGATGATCGCGCGGTTGATTCCGACAGCACGGGCAATATCTTCGATTTGGGCATCACGGACGCCGCGCTCGTCAAACAGGTTGCGGGTCGCGTCGAGGATCTCCCTCTTACGGGCTGCGCGGCGTTCGGTAACGGGCATAGCCGACACTTTAATCGCCCTTGTCAGTGGCGGCCCGTAGGCTCGACGTATGAGGCAAGTGTCCGAGCTCCGCCGCCAGGTGGCGCCTATCCAGGTCGTGTCCGACTACCAGCCTGCCGGTGATCAGCCGGCAGCGATCGCTGAGCTCGCCAAGCGCCTGCGCGGCGGCGAGCAGGACGTCGTGCTGCTGGGTGCGACGGGCACCGGAAAGACCGCCACAACGGCCTGGCTCGCCGAAGAACTGCAGCGGCCCATGTTGGTCATGATGCCCAACAAGCTGTTGGCCGCTCAGTTCGCCAATGAGCTGCGCGAGCTGCTGCCCAACAATGCGGTCGAGTACTTCGTCTCGTACTACGACTACTACCAACCTGAGGCCTATATCGCCCAGAGCGACACCTATATCGAGAAGGACTCCTCGATCAACGAGGAGGTCGAGCGGCTGCGTCACTCGGCCACGTGGTCGCTGCTGACCCGTCGCGACGTGATCGTTGTCGCGACCGTGTCATGTATCTACGGCCTCGGTTCAGCGCAGGAATACCTGGAGCGCATGATCGGCTTCAAAGTCGGCGAAGAGCTGCCTCGGGAGCAGTTGTTGCGCACCCTCGTGCAGGCGCAGTACGTCCGCAATGACGTTGCCAGCACCCGCGGCACGTTCCGGGTCAAGGGTGACACTGTGGAGATCTTCCCGGTCTACCAGGAGATGGCTGTCCGGGTGGAGTTCTTCGGCGACGAGATCGAGCGCCTCATGACACTGCACCCGCTGACCGGTGAGGTGCTCAGCGACGACCAGGAACTCTATGTGGGTGCCGCGACGCACTATGCGGCCGGCAACGAAACGATGCACCGGGCGATGCGCACGATCGCCGAGGAGCTGGAGGTCCGGCTGGCCGAACTCGAGGGTGAGGGCAAGTTGCTGGAGGCTCAGCGTCTTCGCATGCGCACGACCTACGACCTGGAGATGATGCAGCAGGTCGGCACATGCGCCGGCATCGAGAACTACTCGCGCCACATGGACGGCCGTGAAGCCGGATCGGCGCCCAACTGCCTGCTCGACTACTTCCCCGAAGATTTCGTCCTGGTCGTGGACGAGTCCCATGTGACGATTCCGCAGATCGGCGCGATGTACGAGGGCGATATGTCTCGCAAGCGTTCGCTCGTCGATCACGGATTCCGGTTGCCGAGCGCGATGGACAACCGGCCGCTCAAGTGGCCCGAGTTCCTGGAGCGCATCGGTCAGACGGTCTACTTGTCGGCCACGCCGGGCAACTACGAGATGGACAAAGTCGATCGCGATGTGGTCGAACAGATCATCCGTCCGACCGGTTTGGTCGATCCCGAGGTCATCGTCAGGCCCACCAAGGGGCAGATCGACGATCTCATCACCCAGATCCGCACCAGGGTCGACAAGAGCGAGCGGGTGCTCGTCACAACCCTGACCAAGAAGATGTCCGAGGACCTCACGGACTATCTGCTCGAGGCCGGAATCCGCACCCGCTATCTGCACAGCGAGGTCGACACCTTGCGACGCGTCGAACTGCTGCGCGAGCTGCGCATGGGGGAGTACGACGTCCTGGTCGGCATCAACCTGCTGCGGGAGGGACTCGACTTACCGGAGGTCAGTCTGGTCGCGATCCTCGACGCCGACAAAGAGGGCTTCTTGCGGTCGGGGCGTTCGCTGATCCAGACCATCGGACGTGCGGCCCGAAATGTGTCGGGTCAGGTCATCATGTACGCCGACCGCATCACCGACTCGATGGCCCAGGCGATCGACGAGACCAACCGACGTCGCGAGATCCAGGTTGCCTACAACACGGCCAATGGCATCGATCCGACCCCGTTGCGCAAGAAAATCGGCGACATCACCGACATGCTCGCCCGCGAGGACGCCGATACCGCGACTCTGCTCGCGGCCACCGGTGACAAACGGCGTAAGGGTGCCCCGGTGCCGTTGGGTCAGCACACGGCCGATCTGGCGAGCCTGCCTTCAGGCGAGCTGGCCGAACTGATCGAACAGCTCAGCGAACAGATGCGAGCGGCTGCGGCCGAGTTGCAGTTCGAGGTGGCGGCGCGGTTGCGCGATGAGATCAGTGAACTCAAAAAGGAATTGCGCGGGATGATCGAGGCTGGCGTCTGAGACGTCATGTCCTCGACAATGGCCGGGTGACCCATGTTCTGCACAATGATGTCGTCCGCGCCACGATCGATCCGGGTCGCGGGGCGCGGCTGACCTCACTGCAGGTCCACGGTCTCGAGCTCTTGGCCGAGGCGGGCAGCTTCCCGATGGTGCCATGGGCGGGGCGGGTGCGCGCGGGCAAACTCAATATCGGCGGCGCGACCTATGACCTGCCCTTGGGCAAGGACGGCAATGCGATGCATGGCCTGGGTCGCAATGTCGGGTGGCAGCAGGTGTCGACCGGTCGCTACTGGGTCGAACTCGGTGATCCGTGGCCGAGCACTGGAGTCGCCGAGCTGCACTACGAATTGCTGGCCGATGGCCTGCGCACGACACTGACTTGGACTGACGGCACCGACCTGCCCGCGTCGATCGGGTTGCATCCGTGGTTCAACCGCAAGCTCGCGATCGGTGATGAAGTTATCGTGGATCTCGACATCTCGCATATGGTCGAACGCGGTACCGATGGTTTGCCGACGGGACATCTGGTCGAACCCCGTCCCGGGCCGTGGGACGACTGCTTCAGACTCGCAGCCTCCCCGGTGCTGACCTGGCCGGGCGCACTCCAGCTGACGCTCTCGTCATCCTCGCCCTGGTGGGTCGTCTACGACCAGCCCGCCGACACCGTGTGCGTCGAGCCGCAGACCGCCCCGCCAGACGCCTTCGACCACCCCTCGCTTCAGCCTGACGGGTCGTGGCCCCGCTCCCTGACATTCGACCTCGTGGTCTCTCAGCGACCCGGAACATAGTGGCTGGGATCATTGCGCTCAGCCTCAGGAGGCAGATTGCGATCAGGGGTCTCAGGCAGTGGGGCGTCGGCCCGAATGCGGCCGGTGGCGCGATCCCAACCGGCGCGGGCACGTGGATGCAGGCGCCGACGGCGGGGCACCAATGTGAAGGCGGCGTTGACGCTACGTCCCATGAGTCGGTGCAGCCGCTCGTCGCGTGACGACCACGAGTATCCGAGCAGCTCGCGGATCTCGGGGTCGTACAGACCGACCGTCGTCCACACCTGGCCGCGGGAGATGCCCGGGCGCAGTGCACGCCAGACGGGGCGAGGGAACCACCACCAGGTCGGCGGTTTCGGCAGATCGGACAGGTCGAGGACCTGCCGGGTCGCCACATTGTCTTCGAGTACGTGGCTGCACATGTGCTTCCAATAGATCTGGAAGTCCTCCCAGGTGCCGGGCACGGGACGCATGCTCATGCCGTACAGCGCGTACCAGGTCCGGTGCTCGTCGAACATCTGACGCTTGTCGGCTTCGGAGAGGCCGCCCATGAAGTGCTGGGCGGTCAGCAGCGTGCCCATGAAGAACGTCGCATGGGCCCAGTAGAACGTGTCGGGGTCGAGCGCGTGGTACTTGCGACCCTGGGAGTCGACGCCATGGATCCCGTGGTGGTAGTCGCGCACCTGACGGGCGGTTCGAGCGGCACGGTCGCCGTCGAACACAACACCGCCGATCGGATACAGCGATCGCAACAGACGTTCCCAGCGTTCATTGAAGAACCGCGAGTGCTGTTCGACGCCGGCTCCGAGGCCCGGATGCATGTTCTGCATCGACCCCGCCCACAAACCTTGCAGGATGCCTCGCCAGTCACCGAAGTAGCGCCAGGTCAAAGACTCCGGCCCCAAAGGTGTCACTGGCGTTTGCATTGTGGAACTATAGGTCGATTCGGTGTCAGGGACCATCCCTGACACAATGGCCCACGGAGGGGAGTATTCCCTGATCGCAGTGCCGTCATCACGGTGACTCCCGGCAGTCATCCGGTGCTGCGGGCCGTGCTCCTAGTAGTTTTCGGGACATGCGGCGGAAGAGACCTCCGGCGTAGTGACGACCGGAGGAAAATCTTGAACGTCTCCCAGACCGAGTGGTTCATCACCATCGGTGTGACCGTGGCGGTGTTGTTGTTCGACATCGTCATCGTGGCCCGCAAACCGCACGAACCGTCCATGAAGGAATGTGCGACGTACCTGTCGATCTATGTCGGCATGGCGATCGCCTTCGGTATTTGGGTCATGGTCTACCACGACGGACCCGGCAAGAATGAGGACTTCGGCCTACAGTTCTTCGCCGGTTGGCTGACCGAGTACAGCTTGTCGATCGACAATTTGTTCATCTTCATCATCATCATGGCGAGCTTCAATGTGCCGCGGAAGCTGCAGCAGGAAGCGCTGCTGGTCGGCATCATCATCGCCTTGATCTTCCGCGGAATCTTCATCGCGCTGGGTGCAGTGGCGATCAACAACTTCTCGTGGATCTTCTACATCTTCGGAGCGTTCCTGCTCTACACGGGCTACAGCCTGATGAAGGACACCGACCACGACGATGACGGGGAGAATGCCGTCGTCAGGTTTGCCCGCAAACGTTTCCGGGTCTCGGAGAACTGGGACGGACTCAAGCTCGTGGTCCGCGAGAACGGCGCCCGAGTCATCACGCCGATGCTGCTGGTGATCCTCGCGCTCGGTACGACCGACCTGCTGTTCGCGCTCGACTCGATCCCGGCGATCTACGGTCTGACCAAGGAGCCGTACCTCGTCTTCACGGCCAATGTCTTCGCCCTGATGGGTCTTCGCCAGCTGTACTTCCTGATCGGCGGACTGCTGACCAAGCTGATCTACCTCTCGCAGGGCCTCGCGATCCTGCTGGGCTTCATCGGCGTCAAGCTGATCCTGCACGCCCTGCACGAGAACGAGCTGCCGTTAATCAACGGCGGCGAACACGTCAAGGTGCCCGAAATCCCGACGCTGGCCAGCCTCGGCGTGATCGTCGTGATCCTCTCGGTGACCGCCGTCGTCAGCCTGGTCGTGTCAGGTCGACGCGAGCGAGCAGCCGCAGACGATTCCGCCTGAGGCTGCTCGCGGGGCGAGGATCACGGGATCTTGTGCGGCGGAATATCGTCCGGATCGGTGATCTCGAGGTCTTCGCCCTGCGCTCGGCGGTACAGGTAGATCGGCACCGAGAGCACCAGGCCGATCACCAGTAGGATGCCGGCCACGACGTACTGCTCGCTGTCGCGGCCCGACAGCGGCGTGACCAGATACAGGCACGCTGCGGAGCCGGCGATCGCTAGAGCGGTCTTGGTCTTGAAGTGATCGTGATCGACGCGGTCGTGGCGTAGCACCAGCACCGCGATGTTGACGACACCGAAGACACCGAGCAGAAGCAGCGCCGTGGTTCCACCGAGAACCGCCACCGAGTCGTCGTTGGCATTGGCCACATAGGCGATCAAGGCGAGCGAGAGTGCGGTGGTGAAGACGATCGCGGCGTACGGCGTCTGATTCTTGTGGTGCACCTTCGCCAAAGATCGGGGAAGCACGCCTTGACGTGCCATGCCGTAGAGCAGGCGGCTGGCCATCATCATGTTGATCAGCGCCGAGTTGGCCACGGCGAACATCGAGATGAACGGCAAGATGTCGTCGGCCGGGATATCGGGTGCGCCGGCCGCGACCACCTGAACCAACGGCGGGGCAAGATCGGGATTCGACAGATCGCCTACCGGCACGAGCGCGACCGCACAGATCGACACGAGGACGTACATCACGGCCGCGATGCCCAGGCCGGTCAGCATCATCTTGGGGAAGATCCGACTCGGTTCGTGGCACTCCTCGGCCATATTGACCGAGTCTTCGAAGCCGACCATCGCGAAGAACGCCAAGGAAGTCGCTGTGGTGACGGCGAGGAAGACGTTCTTGTCATCAGGGGTGTCGAAGGCCACGACCCGACTGAAGTCGGCGTCGCCGCCGGCGATCGCGTAGAAGCCGACCAGGATGACCAGCACGAGTCCGGAGATCTCGACCAAAGTCAGCACGACATTGGTCTTGACGCTTTCGCTGGCACCGCGGAAGTTGATCGCCGCGACGAGAAGCATGAAGCCCATCGCCATCAACATGATTTCGGTGTCGGTGGCCTGCCAGTCGATCCCGGCAGCGAGGTTGTCTGCGAAGGCATTGGATGCCGTTGACGCCGACGTGATGCCAGAACACATCACGGTGAAGGCCACCATGAACGTGAAGAAGTGCACGCCGAAGGCTTTGTGGACGTACAGGGCAGCCCCGGCTGCCTGTGGATATTTGGTCACCAACTCCAGATAGGAGAATGCGGTCAGCAGCGCCACCGCGAACGCCACCAGGAACGGCAGCCAGGCAGCGCCGCCGACTTCGGCGGCGACCGAACCCGTCAGTGCATAGATCCCGGTGCCGAGGATGTCGCCGACGATGAACAGCAGCAGGAGCTTGGGCCCCATGACCCTTTTGAGTTCGGGCGGCTGTGTTGAATCGGTGGTTTCGGTACTCATCTGAACCCCCATCCAGGCCCACTACTGGGCGTCACGTTTGTCCCACCTTCCACCGGCTGGACACGACGCGCAACAAGGCGGTGTAGTTTCGTGTCCGTGTTCGACGTGAAGAGGAGACTCAGTGGCTTGCTCAGCAAGCTAGTAGTTCGGCGGATCCAGAAGAAGGGGATCGACCTCAGCGCACTGTCGTTCATTCCGGCCAAAACCAAGATCCCGCTGCAACGCGAGGGCATGAATCCGCTGCCGGAGATCGCCGAGTGGCGCGAGACCGAGCCGATGCACAAGCTCGACCTGCCGTTCGCTTTCACGGCCTACTTGGTGACGGGTTATGAGCAGACCCGGACGGTGTTGACCGACCGTGACTCCTACAGCAATGACATCCGGCACCTGCTGCTCGGTGACGGGCCCGCCACCGCAGACGATGTCGGTGGGCTCGGCTTCACGGATCCTCCGTTGCACACCCGTTTGCGCAAGATCATCACTCCCGAGTTCACGATGCGGCGCCTTGCGCGACTGGAACCCATGATCACCGAGTTCGTCGAAACGCAGCTGAACGCCCTGGAGGCCGAGGGCCCCGGTGCTGACTTGTGCAAGGCGGTCGCCTTCCCGATCCCGTTCCAGACGATCTGCGCCCTCCTGGGTCTCGACTACGACGACCGGGATGCCTTCGAGAAGCTGGGTAGTGCACGGTTCGACGCGACCAACGGCGGCGCCGCGGCATTCGGAGCCGTTTCCGAGCAACGGGAGTTCTTGTTCGCGGCAGTGGCCAAACAACGCAAAGAGCCCGGACCGGGTCTGATCGGACAGATCCTCCTCGACGAGGGTGACATGATCTCCGACGTCGACCTCGCGGGTCTGGCCGACGGCGTGTTCACGGGTGGTTTCGAGACGACCGCAGGAATGATCGCGCTCGGAACAATCGTGCTGCTGGGCGATCCGGAGTACGCCGCGCTGATGCGCCGCGGCGATCCGAAGGACGTGGATCGGATCGTCGAGGAGCTGCTGCGCTATCTCGCGGTCGTGCAGGTCGCCTTCCCGCGCTTCGCCAAGCACGATATGGACCTGTTCGGCACCAAGGTCAAAGCCGGCGACGTCATCCTGGCCTCGTTGAGCGGTGCGAACCGCGATCCGGAGATCACGGGGGAGCGGCCCGACGAGTTCGATCCGTTCCGTACACCGTCCAGTGGGCACCTTGCGTTCGGCCACGGCATCCACCGGTGCATCGGCGCCGAACTGGCCCGGATGGAGCTGCGGATCGCCTTGCCGATGTTGTTCCAGCGCTTCCCCGATCTCGCATTGGCCAAGCCGGCCGAGGAGCTGAGCTTTCGGCAGCTGTCATTCGTCTTCGGTGTCGACGAGCTTCCCGTCACGTTCTAGCGATGTCGTCGTCCCACGCCGATTCGGCTGCCCAGATCGAGACCTGGTTCGATCAGCACGGATTGCCGTACTTCGCTGGTGATCACGCCGACGCGGTCGAGCGCTGGCTGTCGAGTCGGCGGATCGTCGCGGTCATCGTCTTGATCGTTGCGGTCTCGGTGGCTTCGGGGATCGTCGTGGGGGTCGTGTGGGCCGATCACGGCTCCGTGGGGACGCTGGTCGGCGGATTGGTACTCCTGACCCTGTTAGGGCTGTTCGCGGGCCGGTTCCTGCGGCTGGGCACGATGCTGCGGTGGGCGGTCCGGCGTACATTCGGTTCGCTCGGCCTGATGTTCCCGTTGCTGACTCGGGCATTGCCATTGCTGCTGCTTGCGGTCACATTCTTGTTCATCAACGCCGAGGTCTGGCAGGTCGCGGCACTGATGTCACGCCATGTGCTGTGGCTGGCGGTGTTGTTCTTCGCCGCGATCGCGATGACCTTCCTCCTGGTTCGGCTACCCGAGGAGGTGCGTCAGGTCGAGGCCGACGTCGTGGGCGACCGGGTAGCCGAATGCTGCGTCGGCACTCCGGCCGAACAGGCCGCACGACTCGTCACCGCCGAACCCGCCGCGTTGCCGCGGTTCGCCCGAGCCAATCTGGTGTTGGTGTTGTTGTTCAGCCAGGCGATTCAGGTGTTGTTGCTCGCGTTTGGTCTGTTCCTGTTCTTTGTCGTGTTCGGCTCGTTGACGATTCCGGACGGGACGGTCGAGGCCTGGACGGGTGCGCCGGTCTCGGACCTGCCGTCGTCCCTCGGCAAGCACATTCCGGTCACGAATGAGCTGTGGCAGGTTGCGGTCTTCCTGGCGGCGTTCTCCGGTCTGTACTTCACGGTCTATGCCGTCACGGACGAGACGTATCGGTCGCAGTTCTTCGCGGGGCTGTCGCAGGAACTCGAACAGGCCGTTGCGGTCAATGCGGTGTATGTGTCGCTGCCACGCCAGGATCAACCCCAGCAGGATTAGGTCAGCACGCCGGGCGTGCTGTCGAACGGCTCGCCGGATGCGCACTGGTTCAGGGTGACCGCTTTGTGACGGGCGAAGTCAGCGGACTGGCGTGCGGCCTTGGCGTAGCTCTCCGGAGGCAGTGCGGCGTAGTAGTGGACGGCCTCCAGTAGAGCGCGGGCCTCCGGCTCCGGCTGGGCCGTCGCGTAGATCTCGGCGGGGGGCACAGCCTTCTGGAAGTGTTCGACCGTTCCTTGGTAGTCCTTCTGGTTGAACTCGTCGATGCCGGCTCGGACTTCCTCGCAGGTACGTTGCACCGCCTCGGCCGCAGACAGATCATCTTGCTTGTCTGCTTTGTCACTGCCACAGGCGCACAGGACCGCGAGGAGGCCGAGCGCGACGAGCAATCTCATGGCTCAACGCTAGGGGCTGGGTGACTTTCCGCGAGCCGAAGTCCGAAGTGCGGAATCAGGTGCCGTCCGGGCAACCGGTACAACTGACGCATGGGACTTTTCGCGACGTTCGTGTTCGCCGACGGCGCCTGGGGCGGCAGCCATGACTCGACACCTCGATTGACGGCGAAGGTGCACGACAGCGATTTCGTCACGATCGGCTACTCGCCGGTGCTGGCCGACGGGAGTGGACGCTGCTACGTCGGTTTTGAGCCACGGCACTACTTCGAGGAGGAGAGCGCGAGCGATCCGATCGATCCCGCCGCTGAGGCGCGAGGTCTGGCGGCCTGGGCGGCCGACGTCCGCGGAACGGTCGTCGATCCCGCTGCGGTTCTGGAACTGCTGGCCAGTCCGGATGCCGCCGACGAGGCGCCAGACGTGTTCGTCGAGGCCGCCTTGGTCCGCGTGTTGCTGGCACTCGGCCTGCCGGTGCCCGAGGACCTGGAGGACTGGGTTCCGGCCTGATCCAACCGGTGCCGGCGGTTTCCCATGAGGCCTCGTGCCTTTGGCACGTACCTCGGGTTACAGCGCTGGGGGAGTGACGAACTCCCTAGGCCTCATGGGAAACCGGCAAGGGGTGGGGATCACCAACCGCGCTCGCGCCACTCCGCCAGGTGCGGACGCTCGACGCCGAGCGTCGTATCGCTGCCGTGTCCCGGGTACACCCGCGTGTCGTCGGGGAAGCGGCCGAAGATCTTGGTCTCGACCTCGTCGATCAGCGTCGCGAAGTCCTCTTCCGACCAGGTCTTGCCAACGCCGCCGGGGAAGAGGGAATCGCCGGTGAACAGGTGCACGATGCCATCTGGATCGTCGTAGGCCAGAGCGATGGAGCCAGGGGTGTGGCCGGCGATCTCGATGACTTCGAGCTCGCAGGAGCCGACGCGCACTCGGGCGCCGGTCTGCACGCGGACGTCGACCGGGACCGGCAACTCGTCGGCATCCCGCTCTCCTGCGACCGTCTCGGCGCCCGTCGCCGTCACCAAGGCCTCGAGGGCCTGCCAGTGATCGCCGTGACGGTGTGTCGTGACGATCTGCGAGATACCTGCGTCGCCGATCAGTTCCGCGAGGCGGTCGGCCTCGTTCGCGGCGTCGATCAGGATCTGCTCGCCGGTGAGATTGCAGCGCAGCAGATAGGCGTTGTTGTTCATCTCGCCGACGGCGATCTTGGTGATGATCAGGTCTGTTGCGTCCTGGACGTCGGCGGGACCGCCGACCTCGACTTCTCCGGTGTACGTCATGGCTCCAACCCTGCCAGAACCCCCAGGGACGGTGCGCTGGCGTCCAAGAATGTGGCGAGAGTGGACGCCAACGCACCGCCCCGGGGGAGGTGTGATGGGGCTGACTCGGTCTCCCGGAAAGAAACTGTCGGACCTCGTCGTTACGATGACGAGGGGCAGAATTCTGCCCGTCAACCACGATTTTTACAGGGGAACACGTGACCGATCGCCTCGTCATCCGCGGCGCACGAGAGCACAACCTCAAGGACGTCTCACTCGACCTTCCGCGCGATTCGCTGATCGTCTTCACGGGGCTGTCCGGCTCGGGCAAGTCGTCCCTGGCCTTCGACACGATCTTCGCCGAGGGCCAGCGTCGCTACGTCGAGTCTCTGTCGGCGTACGCGCGCCAGTTCCTCGGCCAGATGGACAAGCCCGACGTCGACTTCATCGAGGGCCTGTCGCCCGCGGTCTCGATCGACCAGAAGTCGACCTCACGCAATCCGCGCTCGACTGTCGGCACGATCACCGAGGTCTACGACTACCTGCGCCTGCTGTACGCCCGCGCAGGCCGCGCGCACTGCCCCGAGTGTGGCGAGCCGATCGCGCGCCAGACGCCGCAACAGATCGTCGACCGTATCCTCGACGGCGAGGAGGGCGCCCGGTTCCAGGTGCTGGCCCCCGTCATCCGTGGCCGCAAGGGCGAGTACCTCGAACTGTTCCGCCAACTGCAGTCACAAGGCTTCAGCCGCACGGTCGTCGACGGCGAAGTGCACATGCTGGCCGATGAGCCGCCCAAGCTCGCCAAGCAGAAGAAGCACACGATCGACGTCGTGGTCGATCGCTTGCAGGTCAAAGCCAGCCAGCAGCAGCGACTGACCGAATCGATCGAGACGGCGCTGAATCTCGCCGACGGCCTCGTGATCATCGACTACGTCGACCTCGACGCCAAAGACCCGGCACGTACGCGCCGATTCTCCGAGAAACTCGCGTGCCCCAACGACCATCCGTTGGCGGTCGACGAGCTCGAACCCCGGTCGTTCTCGTTCAACGCCCCGTTCGGTGCCTGCCCCGAGTGCCACGGCATTGGCACCCGTATGGAGGTCGATCCCGAACTCGTCGTCGCCGACGATGCCAAATCCCTCAACGAAGGTGCCGTCGTGCCGTGGGCCTCGGCGCACGTCGCAGACTATTACTCCCGCCTGATCGGCGCCTTGGCCGATGAATTGAACTTCTCGGCCGACACCCCGTGGGGCGATCTCAGCAAAGAGGTCCAGGACGCGATCCTGCACGGTCACCCGACCAAGGTGCACGTCCGGTACAAGAACCGGTACGGCCGTGAACGGTCGTATTACACCTCGTTCGAGGGCGCGATCACCTACCTGGAGCGGCGCCACGAAGAGACCGAATCCGACACCAGCAGGGAGCGGCTCGAAGGCTTCATGCGCGAAGTTCCGTGCCGGGTCTGCCAAGGCACGAGACTCAAGCCGGTCATCCTGGCCGTGCAGCTCAACTCGGCGAAGTTCGGTCCCAAGAACATCGCCGAAGTCTGTGCACTGTCGATCGCCGAAGCGGCCGAGTACCTCGCGACGCTCGAGATGACCGATCGTGAACGCCAGATCGGCGAACGGGTCCTCAAGGAGATCAACGAGCGACTCCGGTTCCTGCTCGACGTCGGCCTCGACTACCTCGCCCTCGACCGGGCCGCCGGCACGTTGTCGGGTGGTGAAGCGCAGCGCATCCGGCTCGCGACCCAGATCGGCGCCGGCCTGGTCGGCGTGCTCTACGTCCTCGACGAACCTTCGATCGGCCTGCACCAGCGTGACAATCAGCGACTGATCGAGACCCTGATCCGCCTGCGCGATCTCGGCAACACCCTGATCGTCGTCGAGCATGACGAAGACACGATCCGCGCCGCCGACTGGGCCGTCGACATCGGACCAGGCGCAGGCGAACACGGTGGGCAAGTCATGGTCTCGGGTCCGATCAAGGAGCTATACGCCAGCAAAGACTCGCTGACCGGTCAGTACCTGTCCGGACGCAAGTCGATCCCGCTGCCGGAAAAGCGCCGTGAGCGGGTTCCGGGTCGCGAGCTCACAGTGCACGGCGCCAAGGAGAACAATCTCCGCGATATCGACGTGTCGTTCCCGCTCGGCATGCTGGTCGCCGTGACCGGAGTTTCAGGCTCCGGCAAGTCGAGTCTGGTCAACGACATCCTCTACACCCAGCTTGCGCGGACGATCTACGGAGCGCGCACGATCCCTGGGCGGCACCGTACGATCACCGGACTCGACCAGGTCGACAAAGTCATCCATGTCGACCAGTCGCCGATCGGCCGTACGCCACGGTCCAATCCGGCGACGTACACAGGCGTCTTCGACCATGTCCGCAAGCTGTTCGCGCAGACGCCCGAGGCCAAAATGCGCGGCTACCAGCAGGGCCGGTTCTCGTTCAACGTCAAGGGCGGCCGCTGTGAAGCGTGCTCCGGCGACGGAACCCTCAAGATCGAGATGAACTTCCTGCCCGATGTGTACGTGCCGTGCGAGGTCTGTCACGGCGCGCGCTACAACCGCGAGACGCTCGAGGTGCACTACAAGGGCAAGTCGATCGCCGATGTGCTCGACATGCCGATCGAAGAGGCCGTCGAATTCTTCGAGGCCATCCCGGTCATCGCCCGTCACCTGCGCACCCTCGTCGAGGTCGGCCTCGGCTATGTCCGGCTCGGGCAGCCCGCGACGACGTTGTCAGGTGGTGAGTCGCAGCGGGTCAAGCTGTCGGCCGAGCTGCAGAAGCGCTCGACCGGCCGTACGGTCTACGTCCTCGACGAGCCGACGACCGGCCTGCATTTCGAGGACATCAACAAGCTCCTCGGCGTCCTGCAGCGCATCGTCGACACCGGCAACTCGGTCATCGTCATCGAGCACAACCTCGACGTCATCAAGACCGCCGACTGGTTGATCGACATGGGTCCTGAAGGCGGCAGCGGCGGCGGCCTGCTGATCGCCGAGGGTACGCCCGAGGACGTCGCTGCCTGCCCCGACAGCTACACCGGCTCGTTCCTCAAGCCGCTGCTGGCCAGCTCGTAGAGTGGACCAGTGGCAGATCCAGCAAGCTATCGACCCGCGCCGGGGGAGATTCCTCGGGATCCGGGTGTCTATCGGTTCCGCGATGACGAGCGTCGGGTCATCTACGTCGGTAAGGCCAAGTCGCTACGGCCGCGACTGAGTTCATACTTCCAAGACGTCAACGGCCTGCACCCTCGTACGCAGCAGATGGTCTTGACTGCGGCCAGCGTCGAATGGACCGTCGTCAGCACCGAGGTCGAAGCGCTCGCGCTGGAGTATTCGTGGATCAAGGAATTCGACCCGCGGTTCAACGTCAAGTACCGCGACGACAAGTCGTACCCGTGGCTCGCGGTGACGGTCGGTGAGGAGTTCCCGCGGGTCACCGTGATGCGCGGCGCCCAACGCAAAGGTGTCCGTTACTTCGGCCCCTACGGCCATGCGTGGGCGATCCGCGACACCGTCGACACGCTGTTGCGGGTCTTTCCGATGCGGTCGTGCTCGGCCGGCGTCTTCCGCCGGGCCAAGGCGATCGGTCGGCCGTGCCTGCTGGGCGATATCGGCAAATGCGCTGCCCCTTGTGTGGGGCGGGTCAGCCCCGATGAGCATCGCGCGATCGTCAACGACTTCCTGGCGTTCATGGGCGGGCAGACCGCCGGGTTCACCAAACGCATCGAGAAGCGCATGTTGGAGGCGTCCGCGCAGGAAGAGTACGAACTCGCCGCCAAACTGCGGGATGACCTCGGGGCGCTCCAACGGGTTCTGGAGAAGCAGACCGTCGTGCTGGGCGACGGAACTGATGCAGATGTGCTGGGCTTCGTCGACGATCCGCTCGAGATCGCAGTGCAGATCTTCTCGGTCCGCGGCGGCAGGATCCGCGGTCAGCGCGGCTGGGTCGCCGAGAAGGCCGATGAGGCAGAGTTCCCCGAGCTCGTCCAGCGTGCACTGATGACGCTCTACCAAGACAGTGCGCCCTCGGCGATACCCAAGGAGGTCTTGGTCCCCAAGCTGCCGCTCGACACCGACACGGTCGTCGAACTGCTCACCGAGCTGCGCGGGGGAGCCGTGCGCATCCGGGTGCCCCAACGCGGTGACAAACGAGCACTCATGGCGACCGTCGAACAGAATGCCAAGCAGTCGTTGATGCGGCACAAGATGAAGCGGACCTCCGACCTGACGGCGCGCAGTCTGGCGCTGGAGGAGATCCAAGAGGCCCTCGATCTGCCCACCGCACCGCTGCGCATCGAGTGCTATGACATCTCCAACCTCGGCGAGACCGAGACGGTCGCCTCGATGGTCGTGTTCGAAGATGGCCTGCCACGCAAGTCCGAATACCGCCGATTCACGATCCGCAATGAGGGGCAGAGCGATGTCGCCGCGATGCACGAGGTCATCACGCGACGGTTCACTCAACTCCTTCGGGCCAAGCAGGACAATGACGACGAAGGTCCCGGCATCGATCCGGAGACCGGCAAGCCGCGTCGGTTCGCCTACACACCGGCACTCGTTGTGGTCGACGGCGGACCCCCACAGGTCGCCGCCGCGCACCAGGCCATGCAGGAGCTCGGGGTGTCCGGTATTGCCCTGGTCGGACTGGCCAAACGGCTTGAGGAGGTGTGGCTGCCCGAAGACGAGGACCCGGTCATCTTGCCGCGCACCAGCGAGGGGCTCTACCTGCTGCAGCGGCTGCGGGACGAGGCACACCGGTTCGCGATCTCCCATCACCGTGGTCGGCGCAGTAAATCGATGATCGAAAGTGTCCTGGATTCGGTCGACGGTCTCGGCCCGACGCGGCGCAAGTCATTGCTCAAATCGTTCGGCTCGATCAAGAAGCTGCGCGCGGCGACGGCCGAGGAAATAGCAACTGTGCCCGGGATCGGCGCGACTACGGCACAATCCATCGTGGACGCTCTTGCGACCAGCGAGACTGCGCCGTCGATCAACACCGCGACTGGCGAGATCATCGATTCATGACAGTGGAGGAAAGTTGACG
This sequence comes from Aeromicrobium sp. P5_D10, assembly GCF_054049535.1. Lineage (NCBI taxonomy): Bacteria > Bacillati > Actinomycetota > Actinomycetes > Propionibacteriales > Nocardioidaceae > Aeromicrobium > Aeromicrobium sp. P5_D10. The sequence continues at coordinate 303,882 of NZ_JBFUME010000001.1, read as the reverse complement.
ACCCTCAGGCAGCTCGTGCTCGTGACGGGTATGACCGGTGCCGGCCGGGGTTCGGCATGCAAGGTGCTGGAAAAGCTCGGCTACTACGTCATCGACAATCTGCCGCCCGACCTCCTCATGAACGTGGTCGAAACGGTCGAGAAGTCGCCCGATATCGACAAGCTGGCCGTGGCGGTCGATGCCCGGTCACGGCAGTTCTTCGGCGCGATCGTCGACAAGATCGAGCAACTGCGCGAGCGCGGCACACACACCCGCATCCTGTTCCTCGAGGCCGCCGACGAGGTGCTGGTACGTCGCCAGGAAGCCGCTCGCCGGCCACACCCGCTGAGCCGCGAAGGCCGTCTGATGGACGGTTTCGATCGGGAGCGCGAGTTGCTGCGGCGGCTTCGTGGGCGGGCCGACATCGTCGTCGACACGACCAATCTGAACGTGCACCAGTTGGGCCAGCGGATCCACGCCGCCTTTGTCGACGCTGACTCCGGCGGTCTACGGGCTTCGGTGATGTCATTCGGCTTCAAATACGGCATCCCGATCGACGCCGACATGGTGGCTGACTTGAGATTCCTGCCGAATCCGTTCTGGGTCGACGATCTGCGTCCGCTCAGCGGCCTTGACGTTCCGGTCAGCCAATATGTTCTGAATCAGCCGCGGGCCGAAGAGTTCCTCGAACAGTACGAGAAGCTCGTCGCGCTGCTGACGGACGGATATCTACGCGAGGACAAGCACTTCTTGACGATCGCGATCGGCTGCACAGGAGGGCGGCATCGCAGTGTTGCGATGTCCGAGGCCTTTGCCGCCCGACTACGCGCTCAAGGTGTCAAGACTTTGGTCGTCCACCGCGATCTAGGTCGCGAATGATCGCTCGTCCAGCCCGCCCCTCGAGGCCAGAACGATACGAGGGGGACCTGAGGGTCGTCTCCCTGGGCGGCGGGCATGGCCTTGCGGCCAGTCTCGCGGCGTTGCGTCGCCTGACGACCGAGCTGACCGGAATCGTCACGGTGGCCGACAACGGCGGTTCCTCGGGACGGCTGCGCGAGGAGTTTGGCGGTCTGCCGCCAGGTGATCTCCGGATGGCGTTGGCCGCACTGTGTGGCGACGACGACTGGGGTCGTACCTGGGCGGCAGTCCTGCAGCACCGTTTCTCCAGCGACGGTCCGCTGAACAACCACGCTGTCGGCAATCTTCTGATCGCTGCGATCTGGGATCAACTCGGCGATCACGTCGCAGGACTCGATCTCGTGGGTGACCTGCTGGGTGCCCAAGGACGGGTTCTGCCGATGGCGGCGGTGCCTCTCGACATCGAGGCCGATGTGCACCTGACCGCGGCGCCGGATCGGTTGACGGTCTTGCGCGGGCAGGTGCAGGTCGCGCAAGTCGAGGGACAGGTCGTCTCGGTCCGGCTGTCCCCGGCCGACCCGCCGGCCTGTCCGGAGGCAGTTGTCGCGGTGGAAGAGGCCGATTGGGTCGTCGTCGGTCCCGGATCCTGGTTCACCAGCGTCATGCCGACGTTGCTCGTCCCGCAGCTGCGCGATGCGTTGATCCGCACCAGTGCCAAGCGGGCCCTGGTGCTGAATCTGGTGGAGCAGCGCGGGGAGACTGAGGGGCTGAGTCCGACCGATCATCTTGAGGTGTTGGCCGCACATGCGCCCGACTTGCGACTCGATGCCGTGATCGCCGACAGTAGCCAAGTAGACGCGCGCGGCACGCTCGAGTCGACGGCGCGGGCACTCGGTGCGACGCTGTTCGTCTCCGACCTCGCGGTGACCCGCGGATCGGATCAGCATGATCCGTCTCAGCTCGCAGCCGCATTCGGGCATGTCATGCGGCAAGCGTAAAGTGGCACCTTCTTTGGGCACACAGGTCCTGACCGAACTGAACTGAATCGAATACTGAATTGATCGAAAGACATGGGGGCGTGGTGGCATGGCGATGACGGCGCAGGTCAAGGCGGAACTGGCCAGTACGACGATCACGAAGTCATGCTGCCGCAAGGCCGAGGTTTCATCGATCTTGCGGTTCTCCGGCGGTCTGCACATCGTCGCCGGCCGGATTGTCGTCGAAGCTGAACTCGACACCGGTGCGGCGGCGAGGAGACTTCGCAAGGACATCGCCGAAATCTACGGTCACGACAGCGATATCCTGGTCATGCAGAATGCCGGTATCCGCAAAGACACCCATTACGTCGTCCGCGTTTCCAAAGAGGGCGAGGCGCTGGCCCGGCAGACCGGATTGATCGACGGCGGTGGACGTCCCATTCGCGGCCTTCCGCCGCAGGTGGTCTCCGGCTCGTCGTGCGACGCCGTCGCGGCCTGGCGGGGCGCCTTTCTCGCGCACGGATCGTTGACCGAGCCCGGACGCTCTTCTGCCCTCGAAGTCAGTTGCCCCAGTCCTGAAGCGGCGCTCGCGCTGGTGGGCGCGGCTCGCCGGGTGGGCATCAGTGCCAAGGCCCGCGAAGTGCGTGGGATCGACCGAGTCGTGATCCGCGACGGCGAGGCGATCGGAGCTTTGCTGACTCGCCTCGGCGCACATGAATCGCTCTTGGCGTGGGAAGAACGCCGAATGCGCCGCGAGGTGCGTGCGACGGCCAACCGCCTGGCCAACTTCGACGATGCCAACTTGCGCCGTTCGGCTCGGGCAGCTGTTGCTGCCGGTGCGCGGGCCCAGCGGGCGTTGGAGATCCTGGGTGAGGAAGTGCCAGATCATCTCAAGATGGCCGGCGCCCTGCGCGTCGAGCACCGTCAGGCGAGCCTCGAAGAGCTCGGACAGTTGCATGAGCCCGCCCTGACCAAGGACGCGATAGCCGGTCGCATCCGACGTCTCCTCGCGATGGCCGACAAGCGTGCGGAGGAGCTCGGTGTGCCCGACACGGAGTCGAGCCTCGGCGAAGAGACGCTCGCGAGCGACTGACGCGGATCATCTCGTCGCGACGCGTCCGGCCCAGCTGTTGGGAAGATGGCCTGCAGCCAAGATCGTGACGGCCAGGGCGAGCCAGGCCGACTCGGCCCAGATCGCCAGCCCCGCGAAGATCAGCACCGGAAGCACCGCCATCGGCACGGGAACGCCCGCGACAGGACTGAACAGATCAGCCACCCGGCGCCCGCCACGCACGTAGCGCAGCCACAGCATCCAATAGCCTGCGACGAGCACGACGACGCCGATCGCGCACGCAGCGTCGAGGCCACGGGCGATCGTCTGCGGTCCTGTCACTGTCGCCAAGGCGAGACAGCCGACCTGACCGGATCGTTCGAGAGCCGTGGCCAGGACTCCGGCAGAGAATCCTGCTGGTCCAGCCGGACGAGGCGGCCAGAAGACCAGCAGCATCGACGGCGCGAGGACGGTGAGCGCGACCGACAGGCCGATGATGGACAAACTCATGATGCGCACACGGTGGCACATCGAGAGGTGACTCGCCGGTAGTAGTGCGCTCTCGGTAGGGTGGGGGCACCTAGCCACCTCATCTTGCAGGAGATCTGTTTCCCGTGACCGTACGCGTAGGCATCAATGGATTTGGCCGAATCGGCCGTAACTTCTTCCGTGCGGTTCGCGCCGCCGGGGCTGACATCGAGATTGTCGCCGTCAACGACCTGACCGACAACAAGACGCTCGCCCACCTGCTCAAGTACGACTCCATCCTGGGCCGTCTCGACGCCGACGTCACGTATGACGAGGGCTTCATCTACGTCGGCGACCAGAAGATCGCCGCCTTCGAAGAGCGCGATCCGGCCAAGCTCGACTGGGCCAGCGTCGGCGTCGACGTCGTCGTCGAGTCGACCGGCTTCTTCACCGATGCCACCAAGGCCAAGGCGCACATCGACGGCGGTGCCAAGAAGGTCATCATCTCGGCGCCCGCCAAGAACGAAGACATCACGATCGTCATGGGCGTCAATCATGAGCTCTACGATCCCGCCGCGCACACCGTGATCTCGAATGCTTCGTGCACGACCAACTGCCTCGCTCCGATGGCCAAGGCGCTCAATGACGCCCTCGGCATCGAGAAGGGCCTCATGACCACGATCCACGCGTACACGCAGGATCAGAACCTGCAGGACGCGCCGCACAGCGATCTGCGTCGGGCCCGGGCTGCTGCGATCAACATCGTGCCCACCTCGACGGGGGCCGCGAAGGCCGTCAGCCTCGTGCTGCCTGAGCTCAAGGGCAAGCTCGACGGCTACGCGCTGCGCGTTCCGGTTCCGACCGGTTCGGCCACCGACCTGACGTTCACAGCCTCGCGTGAGACCTCGGTCGAAGAGGTCAACTCGATCATCAAGGCTGCTGCAGAAGGCGCCATGAAGGGCATCCTCGTCTACACCGAGGACCCGATCGTCTCCAGCGATATCGTCACCGATCCCGCATCGAGCATCTTCGACTCGGGTCTGACCAAGGTCATCGGCGACCAGGTCAAGGTTGTCTCCTGGTACGACAACGAGTGGGGTTACTCCAACCGCCTCGCCGATCTGGTCGCGCACGTCGGCTCCTCGCTCTGAGCTGCGGAGTCAACTGACGTGAAGACAACTGCGTTCAAATCGGTTGGGGACCTCGGCGACCTGCGCGGCAAGCGAGTGCTCGTCCGCAGCGATCTCAACGTCCCCTTCGAAGGTGACGCGATCTCGGACGACGGGCGCATCCGTGCGAGCGTCCCGACGATCAAGAACCTGGCCGACGCAGGTGCGCGAGTCCTGGTGACCGCGCACCTGGGTCGGCCCGACGGAGTGCCCAACGAGAAGTATTCGCTGGCGCCCGTCGCTCTCCGGCTCGGTGAACTGCTGGGTGCGCCTGTGCAGTTCGCCGCCGACACCGTGGGTGCTGAGGCCCAGGCTGTCTCGTCAGGTCTCCAGGACGGTGAGGTCGCGGTCTTGGAGAACGTCCGCTTCAACGCGGGCGAGACCAGCAAGGACGACGCCGTGCGGGCTGAATTCGCCGCACAGCTTGCCGCTCTGGCCGATGTGTTCGTCTCGGACGGTTTCGGTGTCGTTCACCGCAAGCAGGCCAGCGTTTACGACGTCGCCACATTGTTGCCGTCAGCGGTCGGCGGACTCGTCGAGGCCGAGGTGACTGTGCTGAAACAGCTCACGGAGGATCCGGCCCGTCCCTACACCGTCGTCCTGGGCGGTTCGAAGGTTTCCGACAAGCTGGGTGTCATCGACAACCTGCTCAGCAAGGCCGACAATCTGCTGATCGGCGGCGGCATGGTCTTCACGTTCCTGAAAGCCCAGGGTCACGAGGTGGGCAAGTCGCTGCTCGAGGCCGATCAGCTCGAGATCGCACGTGGCTACATCAAGCAAGCCGCCGATCTGGGCGTCAAGCTAGTGCTGCCGACCGACGTCGTTGTCGCGCAGGCATTCGCGGAGGACGGCGCGACAGTTGTCGCCGCAGACGCGATTCCGGCCGATCAGCTCGGACTCGACATCGGGCCTGAGTCCGGCGCGGCGTTCGCCGAGATCATCGCAGCTTCCAGGACGGTGTTCTGGAACGGTCCCATGGGCGTGTTCGAGATGAATGCCTTCGCGGCAGGCACCAAGGCAGTTGCACAAGCGTTGACCGAGGTCGACGGTCTGTCAGTTGTCGGCGGCGGCGATTCGGCTGCCGCAGTACGTCAGCTCGGCTTCGCCGACGAGCAGTTCGGCCACATCTCCACCGGTGGTGGCGCCTCCCTGGAGTACCTCGAGGGCAAGACCCTGCCGGGCCTGGACATCCTGAATGAAGGAAGCTGAATCATGACCCGCAAGCCACTCATGGCAGGCAACTGGAAGTCCAACGTCAACCACCAAGAAGCTGTGGTGTTGGTCCAAAAGCTCGCCTGGACATTGCAGGACAAGAAGCACGACTACGACAAAGCCGAAGTCGTGGTGATCCCGCCGTTCACGGATCTGCGCAGTATCCAGACCGTGGTCGACGGCGATCAGCTGGGTATCCGTTACGGCGCCCAGGATGTCTCCGAGCACGACGGCGGCGCCTACACCGGCGAGATCTCCGCCGCGATGCTCGCCAAGCTCGGTTGCTCGTACGTCGTGGTCGGACACTCCGAGCGTCGGGAGTACCACGCCGAGACCGACCAGGTCGTCAACGTCAAGGCGACCAAGACTCTCGCCGCGGGCATGAGCCCGATCGTGTGTGTCGGCGAAGGGCTCGACGTGCGTAAGGCGGGCGAACACGTCGCCTACACGTTGGCGCAGATTGACGGTTCCCTAGCCGGTTTGACCGTCGAGCAGATGGCCGATGTCGTCATCGCCTATGAGCCCGTGTGGGCCATCGGCACCGGCGAGGTCGCCACTCCCGAGGACGCTCAGGAGGTCTGCGCGGCTATCCGGGGACGCATCGAGGAGACCTGGTCCACCGAAGTGGCCTCGGCAACGCGTATTCTGTACGGCGGGTCGGTCAAAGCGGCTAACATCGCTGCCATCATGGTGAAGTCAGACGTTGACGGAGCCCTGGTCGGCGGAGCTAGCTTGCAAGCCGATGAGTTCGCCGGGATTTCCCGGTTCTATGCCATGCCGGACCTGTCCGGTTCGTGACAATCACTTTGTGATGGTTGCTCAGCAAGTGTTGGACAGATTAGTGACCACAACCGAAGGTAAGCCGTGATTTTAACTTTCTCGATCATCCTCGCGATCAGCAGCATGCTGATGATCGTCCTGGTCCTCATGCACAAGGGACGCGGGGGCGGCATGTCCGATATGTTCGGCGGCGGCGTCTCCAGCTCACTCGGCGGTTCGTCCGTGGCGGAGCGCAACCTCGACCGCATCACGGTCGGTATCGCCGTCGTGTGGGTCGTGTCGATCTTCGCGCTCGGTCTGCTCCTGAAGGTGAGCAACTAGTGGCAGCAGGAGCCATCCGGGGAAGCCGTATCGGCTCTGGCCCCATGGGCGAGGCCGAGCGCGGCGAAGCGGCCCCGCGGCAGTTCGTGACGTTCTTTTGCATCAACAATCACACGACCGAGCTGCAGTTCGCGATCGAGGCCGAGGTCCCGGAGGCCTGGGACTGCCCTCGTTGCGGTATGCCGGCCAGCGTCGATGCTGACAACCGTCCGACAGCCAAGAAGATCGAACCGTACAAGACGCATCTGGCGTATGTGAAGGAGCGTCGCTCAGAGACTGAGGCCGACGAGATCCTGAAGGAAGCAGTCGACACCCTGCGCAGCAAGCGCAAGTCCGGCGAGATTATCTTTTAAACCAACTCAACCCGTCGGCGGTGCGCTGGCGTCCACATCCTGCGCTCAGGTGGACGCTGGTGCACCGCCTTCGGCGTATCAGGGGAGTTTGGTATCGAGGAATTCGGTGACCTGGGCGGCAAAGACGTCGTTGTCGTCGCCGGCGACCATGTGGCCGGCCTTGGCCTCGCGGACGATCGCGTGGGGAATGAGCTCACGTAATTCCTCGGCGCCTTCGGCCGTCACGACGTCAGACTCGGCCCCCCGCACCAGCAGCGTCGGTACCCGCACCGCGCGAGCGGCGTCCTCGAGGCGTTCCTGTGATGCGCTGCGGCGGTGCTCGTCGCCGCCGTTCAAGAAAGCAGGATCCCAATGCCAGCGCCAGCGGCCGTCTGCGCCCTGCCGAACGTTCTTCTTCAAGCCTTCCAACGAGGAGGGGCGCGGTCGATGCGGATTGTACGCCGAGATCGCGTCAGCCACCTCCTCCAACGAGGCGAAGCCGTCCGGCGCCGAGCGCATGAACCCGAGGATGCGTTCGACGCCCTTGGGTTCGGTGCGGGTCGCGATGTCGACGAGTACCAGGGCGCGCGCCAGATCGGGATTCTCTCCCTGAGCGATCAGCGAGGTGATACCCCCGAGCGAGGCTCCGATCAGCACCGGTTGGGTACCGATCTGCCGCACCACGCCGAGCAGGTCCTCGACGAGTAGATCGATGCCGTACTCGCCGTCGGAGTCCCAGGTGCTGTCGCCGTGCCCGCGCGCGTCGAGGGCGTATGTCGTCCACCCGGCCTCGGCGAAACGGGCCCCGCTTCGATGCCACGAATGGCGGGTCTGCCCACCGCCGTGCAGCAGCAACACTGTGCCGCGGTCACCCGCACTCGGCCACTGATCGGCAACGATCGTGCCCGCAGAGTTCTCGAACTTGACGACCTCGGACGTCATGCAGTGATCTCCTTCGCAGCATCCTCATCGAGGAGCCAGAGCGTTTCGGTCGCCCCACGCACGCCGCTGGCGGGGATCTGAGCCTTGTCGGCACCGTCCACGGCCTGGGCGACCACCGCAGCCTTGGCCTCGCCGGAGACCAGCAGCCAGACGCTCTGCGCACGGTTGAGCGCGGGATAGGTCAGTGAGATGCGCTGGGGCGGCGGTTTGGGGGAGTCGAACACCTCGACGGCCCGGCGCTCGGTCTCGTCGAGCTGCGGAAAGCCGGGGAACAACGAAGCGATGTGCCCATCGGGCCCCATGCCCAGCAGCACCAGATCGAACGGCTCCTGCGGCAGGATGTCGGCGTAGCCGTCGGCGGCCTCGGCCATGCTCAGGTCACATCCGTGCGCCGGCATCGGGTGGATGCCGGTCTCGGGGACCCCCAGCCGGGTCAAGAACGCATCGCGTGCCTGTTGGTCGTTCCGGTCGGCATGGCCAGCAGGAACGAACCGTTCGTCGCCCCAATAGAAGTCGACGTCGGCCCAGTCGACATCGCCTGTCGTGATGTGCCTGTAGGCCTCGATCGCGATCGTGCCACCGGTCAGGACAATGCTGGGCCGTCGCCCTGTGCGCTGCACTTCGGCGAGTCGGGTCGAGATGCGCTCCGCGATCTTGGCGGCGAGCACATCTGCGGTGGGCCACACTTCGACCGTCACGTCACGCCTCCAGCAGATGTTTGATCGTCGCGGCGTAGATGTCGTCGGCGTCGAGTCGCCGCAGGTCCTCAGCCAACAACTCAGCGAGTGTGCGGGCGCCGAGCGGCACTTCGCGCGGAGACGAACCGGGGACGCTGAAGTGACACGACACGGCGTCGATGCGCTCGATCAGCACATCGCCGACCGTCGTGTTCAGGACGACAGAGGCGATCTGCTCGGTCTCGCTGCGCTTGGAGACGATGGGCACCTTCAGGCGGCTCTCCAGCCAGGCGACGAGCAGCGCAGCGGCCGGGTTGGCCGGACCGGCCACGACGGTGCCGCCGGTGACCTTGCCGGAGGTCTGATCGAGTGCCGCCGCCAGCAGCGCACGCCACGGCGTCAACCTGGTCCACGACAAGTCGGTGTCGCCGGGTTCGTACGCCCGGGCGACGGCCTTGAGCGCGCGGATCGGTGAGTCGGTCGCTTCGGCGTCGGTGAGTCTGCGGCGGGCCAGCCTGCCGATCGCGTCCTCGGACGGGACGGTCGGCGGCTTGCCCGGCCACCACACGACGACGGGGGAGTCGGGCAAAAGGAGCGGGAGGACGACGGACTCGGCGTGTTTGGTCAGCTCGCCGGAGATGCGCAACAGGATCGACTCCCCGGACGAACTCTCGCCGACCCGAACTTTCGCGTCGAGCTTGGCCGAACCGCGACCGTCGCCGAGGATCACTCCGATGACGCGCGAAGGGTGCTCACGCGACAGCGTCGTGGCCGTCTGCAGAGCTTCGCTGACGTTGGCGTCGTCGGTCACGACCAGAAGCGTCAGCACCATGTCCATGGCCGGACTGCCTGCGGCCGAACGCGCCTTGACCAGGGCACGGGCGATCTTCGCCGAGTTGGTGCGAGTCAGTGCGATCTCCATCAGGGACGCCTCCAGAAGCGACCGTCGTGGGCCATCATGGCGTCGGCACTGGGTGGTCCCCAGGTGCCGGCCTCATAGGTGTCGATGTCCTTGTCACGTTTCCAGTGCGCGATGACAGGATCGAGGATCTTCCAGGCCAGCTCGACTTCTTCGTGCTGCGGGAACAGCGGTGGATCGCCCAGCAGAACGTCGAGAATAAGCCGCTCGTACGCTTCCGGGCTGCTTTCGACGAAGGCGCCGCCGTAGGCGAAGTCCATGTTGACGTCGCGGATCTCCATCGTGGTGCCAGGTACCTTGGCGCCGAACCGCAAGGTGACACCCTCGTCGGGCTGGATGCGCATGACCAAGGCGTTCTGCCCGAGCTCCTCGACGTCGTTCTTGGCGAATGGCTGGTGCGGCGCACGTTTGAACACGACCGCGACCTCGGTGACGCGACGGCCGAGGCGTTTGCCGGTGCGCAGGTAAAACGGGACGCCGGCCCAGCGACGGGTCGACACGTCGACTCTGATCGCGGCGTACGTCTCGGCGCGTGAGCCGTCGGGGACACCGTCTTCCTCAAGGTAACCCTGCACCTTTTCCCCGCCTGCCCAACCGGCCACATACTGCGCCTGGGCGGTGTGTAGGTCCATGCGTGCCGGTGGGCGCGCATTCGCGAGGATCTTCTGCTTCTCCAGACGCAGCGACGAGGCGTTGAACGAGACGGGTTCCTCCATCGCGATCAGCGCCATGAGCTGCAGCAGGTGGTTCTGGATCACGTCGCGGGCGGCGCCAATGCCGTCGTAGTAGCCAGCGCGTGAGCCGATGCCGATGTCTTCGGCCATCGTGATCTGGACGTGGTCGACGTAGTGGTTGTTCCAGATGGGTTCGAACATGCCGTTGGCGAAGCGGAACGCCAGGATGTTCTGGACGGTTTCCTTACCGAGGTAGTGATCGATCCGAAACACCGACTCGCGGGCGAAGACGTCGGCGACGATGCGGTTGAGCTCTTCGGCCGAGGCAAGATCGTGCCCGAAGGGCTTCTCGATCACAACCCTGCGCCAGCCCTTCGCCGATTCGGCCAGGCCATGCTTCTTGATCTGCGAGACGACGACCGGGAAGAGTCCTGGCGGGATCGACAGGTAGAACGCGTGATTGCCGCCGGTGCCCTGTTGCTCGTCGAGGTCGGCCATCGTGTCGGCGAGCCGTTCCCAGGCGTCGTCGTCATCGAACTCGCCGGGAACGAAGCGGATGCCCGCCGCGAGCTGCTTCCAGACCGTCTCGCTCCAGGCGGTGCGAGCGCCGTCTTTTGCGGCCTGTTTGATCATCTTGGCGAAGGTGTTGTCGCCGAAATCGTGCCGGGCGAAGCCGACGAGCGCGAATCCGGGCGGCAGCAGGCCACGGTTGGCCAGGTCGTACACCGCCGGGATGAGCTTCTTCTTGGCCAGATCGCCGGTCACGCCGAACATGATCAGACTGCATGGCCCGGCGATCCGCGGCAGCCGCCGGTCGTTCGGATCGCGCAGCGGATTGCTGGTGGCAGAACTCATGCCAGCAGACTCCTGATCTTGGCCAGACCGGCCGGTATGTCGTCGAGGTGAAGCCGGAGCACCGGTCTACCGTGGTCCCGCAGGACTGTTGCATCGCCGGCTGCCTGTGAGGCGATGAACGAGCCGAAAGAGAAGCCACGTCCGGGGACGTCGAGATCCTCGATGGGAGTTCCGGTGACCTGCAAAAACACGCCATTGGGCGTGCCGCCCTTGTGGTACTGGCCGGTCGAGTGCAGGAATCGTGGGCCCCAGCCGAAGGTGACCGGACGGTCGAGCCTCGCGGCGGCGACTTCGCGGACGCCCGCGAAGTCGGCGTGCGCGTGGCGATCCAGATATGCCTGGATCGCCAGATAGCCGTGATCCAAGTCGATCTGGTCGAGCAGGGTACGAATCGCGTTCTCGAGCGATCCGCCGGGTCCGTAGACGTCGATACCCTCTTCCGTGAAGTCGGGCGTCGGTGCGCTACCGCCGCCGTCGAGCAATTCGCGCGCGGCCTTCTTGGCGCTTTCGACGTCGGGCTGATCGAATGGATCGATGCCGATCAGGCGGCCGGCGATCGAGACCGCGACCTCCCACAGCAGCATCTGGGCACCGAGCGGGCCTTGGATCGCGGCGGCATAGCCGGACTGGCCCACGGGCACCTCGGAGCTGCCGATCGAGACCAGGATCGAATCGGGCGTGCTGGGGGAGAAGTTGACCGCATTCGTCGACGGCACCACGACCGGTAGGACGCCACGGCCCTTCTTACCGGTCGATTCGGCGACGAGCTGCTCGATCCAGTCGCCCACACCGTGGCGGGTCTGATCGGCGATCACGAGCTTGTCGATCTGCTGGGTGTTGGAGACGCCCATCAGGACGCCGAGCAGCAGCGCCGGATTCGCGGGATCGTCCGAGTACAACAGCGCCTCCGTGTCGGCGGCGCTCTCCAGGAGCTCGTTGATATCGGCACCGGCAAGTCCACTGGGAACGAGTCCGAACGCGGTCAGCGCCGAATAGCGTCCGCCGACGTGCGGATCGGCCCGGAACACCCGGTATCCGGCGGCTTTGGCCATCTGGTCGAGCGGGGAGTCCGGATCGGAGACCACGATGATCCGGGTCAGTGGATCGATCCCGGCGTCTTCGAATGCCTTCTCATAGGCACGTCGTTGACTGTCGGTCTCCACGGTGCCGCCGGACTTGCTCGACACCACCACGACGGTCCGGTCGAGACGGTCGGTCAGCGCGCCCCGGACCATGTCGGGCTGCGAGGAATCGAGCACGGTCAGATCGACGCCGGCGGTATGACAGATGACCTCCGGTGCCAGCGAGGAGCCGCCCATCCCGCACAGCACGATGTGGTCGAGCCCTTGCATGATGAGCTCTTCACGCAGGGCGAGTATCTCGGCGACCAGAGGACGTGAGGATTCGGGTAGATTCGTCCAGCTCAACCGGATGCTGGCCTCGGACTCGGCATCGGGACCCCACAGGGTGGAGTCCCTCGCCGCGATACGGGATGCGACCTTGTCGTCGATCGCGCGTTGGAGCGCGCTGTCGAACGCAGGTTGGGACGGAACGCTGTATGCGACCTCGACCACGGTTTCAGGCCTTGTCGAGCTCGGCGGAGACGGTGTCGAGGAGCTCGTTCCAGGAGGTCTCGAACTTCTCCAGTCCCTCGTCCTCCAGGAGTTTCACGACTTCGTCGTAGGAGACGCCCTCACGTTCGAGCGCCGCGATGGCGTCACGGGACTCCTCGTACGTGTTGCTGACCCGATCTCCCACGATCTCGCCGTGATCGGCGACAGCCTGCAGGGTCTTCTCCGGCATCGTGTTGACGGTGTTGGCCACGACAAGCTCGGTGACGTACAAGGTGTCGGGCAGGCTGGGATCCTTGACGCCGGTCGAGGCCCACAGCGGACGCTGTGCATTGGCGCCCTGCGCGGCCAAAGCCTCGAAGCGATCGGAACCGAAGACCTCTTCATAGGCCTCGTACGCGAGTCGGGCATTGGCCAGCGCAGCAGTGCCGCGCAGCGGACTGTCGTCGGCGAGGCGCTTATCGACTTCGGTGTCGACGCGGCTGACGAAGAAGGACGCGACCGAGTGGATAGTCGACAGATCGCGCCCGGCTGCGGCGGCCTGTTCCAGACCGGCCAGGTAGGCGTCCATGACACCGCGGTAGCGATCGAGCGAGAAGATCAACGTGACGTTGACGCTGATACCTTCGGCGATCGCCGCCGTGATGGCCGGCAGGCCCTCGACCGTCGCGGGAATCTTGATCAGCAGATTGGGACGGCTGACCCGCTCCCACAGCCGGTGTGCGAGTTCGATCGTGCCCTCGGTGTCGCGGGCCAGATCGGGATCGACCTCGATCGAAACCCGTCCGTCGACGCCACGGGTCGCGTCGTAGACCGGCTTCAGGATGTCGCAGCCGTTCTGCACGTCGGTCGTGGTGATCTCGAAGACTGTTGTCGCGACATCGGCGCCCGACTCTTTGAGTTCCTTGACCTGTGGCGCGTACTTCTCACCCTTGGCGAGCGCCGAGGCGAAGATCGAAGGATTGGTCGTGACACCCACGACCCCGTAGTCGGCGATGAGTTCGGCGAGATTGCCCGATTCGATGCGCTCGCGAGACAGATCGTCGAGCCAGATGGACACTCCCGCGTCAGCGAGAGCCTTGAGACGGTCGTTCATGAGTGCTCCTTTGTGAGGATCAGTCCTGCGTTCGTCAGTGTGAGAGGTCCGGGAGGACGGGCCCGGCCGGACGGGCGTGGAACGGGGCCGACGGTTCGCCTGCCGCCGCCGCGATCGAGTCCTTGGCTGCTGTGACAACGGCGTCGGCGGTGATACCGAACTTGTCGTACAGCGTCTGGTAGTCGGCCGAAGCACCGAAGTGCTCGAGGCTCACGATGCGTCCGGCGTCGCCGACGACATCGCGCCAACCCAATGAGATGCCGGCCTCGACGGAGACGCGGGCGCGAAGCGACGGCGGGATGACGCTGTCGCGGTAGTCGGCGTCCTGCCGCTCGAACCATTCACGCGAGGGCATCGACACGACACGGGCCGCGATTCCCTCGGTCGCGAGCTGTTCGCGGGCGGCGACGGCCAGCTGCACCTCGGAACCGGTGGCGACCAGGATGACGTCGGGGGTGCCGTCGGTGTCGAGCAGGATGTAGGCGCCCTTCGCGACGAGGTCGGCCGAGGCATAGCCGTCGGTTCCACGCGGGAACGTCGGCAGGTTCTGCCGGCTCAACGCGAGCGCCGACGGACGGTCGGTGTGCGTCATGATGGTCTTCCAGGCGACGATCGTCTCATTGGCATCTGCCGGACGGATGACATCGAGGCCGGGGATCGCGCGCAACGAGGCGACGTGCTCGATCGGCTGGTGTGTCGGGCCGTCCTCGCCGAGGCCGATCGAGTCGTGGGTCCACACATACGTGACGGGCAATGCCTGCAGCGCCGCGAGACGGACCGACGGGCGCATGTAGTCACTGAAGACCAAAAATGTTCCACCGTAGGGGCGGGTCAGGCCGTGCTGCACCATGCCGTTCATGATCGCGCCCATGGCGTGCTCGCGGATGCCGAAGTGCAGCACCCGGCCGTACTCGGTGCCCTGGAACTTGTCGGTCGACCACTCAACGGGAATGAACGACGGTTCGCCCTTGGGCGTCGTGTTGTTGGAGCCGGCGAGGTCGGCCGAGCCACCCCACAGCTCTGGCAGTAGGGGAGCGGCGGCGGTCAGGAAGTCACCCGAAGCGACACGGGTCGCGACGCCCTTCGAGCTGGCTTCGTAGGTCGGCAGCTCGGCGTCCCAGCCCTCGGGCAGGGCGCGGGTCGACAGACGGTCGAGCAGTTCGGCGGCTTCGGGCGAGGCAGTGCGCCAGGCGTCATATGACTTCTGCCACTGCGCGTGGGCCTCGGCGCCGCGATCGCCGGCGGCCTGGGTGTGCGTGATGACATCGTCGTCGACGAAGAACGTCTTCTCCGGGTCGAAGCCCAGCAGCGTCTTGGTGGCCTTGATCTCATCGTCGCCGAGCGCCGAACCGTGCGATCCGCCGGTGTTCTGGGCGGTCGGGGCTGGCCACGCGATGATCGTGCGGAGTTTGATGAAGCTCGGCTTGTCGGTCACTGCCTCGGCCGCCTGGTAGGCGTCCCAGAGGGCCTGGACGTTCTCTTCGTAGCCGGTGCCGCCATTGGTCCAGTCGACGGTCTGGACATGCCAGCCGTACGCCTCGTAACGGGCAGCGACGTCCTCGGTGAACGCGATGTCGGTGTCGTCCTCGATCGAGATCTTGTTGTCGTCCCACAGGACCGTCAGATTGCCGAGCTTCTGGTGCCCGGCGAGCGACGACGCCTCGGCCGAAACGCCTTCTTGCAGGTCGCCGTCGGAGGCGATGACGTACACGCGGTGGTCGAAGGGGCTCTCACCCGCGGCGGGGTGCGGATCGAGCAGCCCACGCTCACGACGGGCGGCCATCGCCATGCCGACAGCGTTGGCGACGCCCTGACCGAGCGGGCCGGTCGTGACCTCGACACCGGGCGTGTGGCCGTACTCGGGGTGGCCGGGGGTCTGGCTGCCCCAGGTGCGCAGGCTCTTGAGATCGTCGAGCGTCATGGGATAGCCCGCCAAGTACAGCTGGATGTACTGGGTCAGGCTCGAGTGGCCGCACGACAGCACGAACCGGTCGCGACCGATCCAATGCGGATCGGTCGGGTCGTGGCGCATGACCTTCTGGTACAGCAGGTACGCGGCCGGTGCCAGACTCATGGCGGTGCCGGGGTGGCCGTTGCCGACTTTCTGCACGGCGTCGGCGGCCAGGAGTCGGACCGTGTCGACGGCCTTCTTGTCAAGGTCGGTCCACTCGAGGGCGGGAGTTCCTGACGTCACAGCGGTGGCTCCTGATCATGATGCGAGTTATGTCATTGACGAGCGGCGTAGGCCGTCATACCGAGCCTACTCGCGTCCATTAGAATGGCGAACGTGACCGCCGTTGATGTCAAGACAGCTGCTACCGCTGACGCTCCCGCATCCCTGCCATTCGGCGAGGTGATCAAGGGATATGTCGCGCTGACCAAGCCGCGGATCATCGAATTGCTGCTGCTCACGACGGTCCCCGTGATGTTCCTTGCACAAAAGGGCGTGCCGCCGTTCTGGCTGGTCATCGCGACGTTCGTGGGAGGAGCGCTCTCGGCCGGCAGTGCCAATGCGCTCAACTGCGTCGTCGATGCCGACATCGATCAGAAGATGCGTCGCACCTCGCGCCGGCCGCTGGCACGTCATCAGATCCCGACCCGCAATGCACTGATCTTCGGTCTGGTGCTGGCTGTCGTGTCGACACTGGTGCTCGGCATCTTCGTCAACTGGCTGTCGTCGGGTCTGGCCTTGGCCGCGAATGCCTTCTACGTCTTCGTCTACACCATGATCCTGAAGCGCCGCACCAGCCAGAACATCGTGTGGGGCGGGGCCGCAGGCTGCTTCCCGGCGCTGATCGGCTGGACGGCCGTCACCGGCGAGCTGGCCTGGGCACCGGTTGTGCTGTTCGCGGTCGTGTTCTTCTGGACGCCGCCGCACACCTGGGCGCTCGCGATGCGCTATCGCGAGGACTACTCCGCGGCCAACGTCCCGATGCTGCCGTCCGTGGCTCCCGCCGCCGAGGTGGGTCGACAGATCGTCCTGTACAGCTGGGCGATGTTCGCGACGTCTCTGGCGCTGTGGCCCGTCGCCGGGACCGGATGGTTCTATCCCGCCGTCGCGATCGTGCTTGGCATCGTGTTCATGGTCGAGGCCTATGACCTCAAGTCCCGTGCGCAGGACACCGAGCAGTTGTCCATCATCAAGCCGATGCGACTGTTCCACTACTCCAATGCCTATCTCGCATTGCTGTTCGTGGCGGCCGCGGTCGATCCCTTCCTGCGTTGAGTCAGCCCTGAGGTGACGCCGTTGCCGCCGCATCGACTGGTTCGCGCGCAAGCGGCATCGGAGCTCGGTCGGCATCGCCGGGTGGGCCTGCGGGGAGTGCTGTCCCATCTGAACCGCACAGCGCAGCATGCCGATGTGCCTGCCGAGGCCGCGACATCCGCGATGGTCTGGGATGCGGTCGACCAGGACTCGACCAGGTGGTTCCCGCAAGGCATCACGACGTCCGCTGACGCGTACGGGCCCGAGCCGACCGGCGGGATGTTCGAGGGCCACGACGTCGTGATGACGAGCTGGTACGGCCGTGGCTGGATCGGGCGCCGGCTCGGATCACGTGTCTCGGTGATCGACTGGAAGGACGACGCGGCTCCGCGCTATCGCCACGTGCTCCTGGTCGAGCCGCGACGCCGGTGGGGATTCTCCAGGCTGCGCCGGGTGAAGATCCATGCCGGCGGTATCGTCTGGTACGGGGAATATCTGTTCGTTGCGGGCAGCTCGACCGGCATCCGGGTCTTCCGGCTCGATGACATCGTCCAGGTCCGCAATCGGCTGCGCACCGGGGGCTACCGCTACGTCCTGCCGCAGTTCACGTTCTACGCCGCCGAACACGATGAAGCGTCCGGGCCCCTGACGTACTCCTTCATGTCGCTGGACCGGCGCGGTTCGGCCGATCATCTCGTCGCGGGGGAGTACGGGCGCAAGGGCGGCAGTCACCGTCTGGTCAGTTATGCGATCGACGCGGAGACCGGCTTAATGCGAGGCGACGAGCTGGGACGATCGACACCCACGGACCTGCACGATCGACAGATCGTCCGCATGCAAGGAGCGGTCGTGGCGGACGGTCGATGGGTCGTGACGTCGAGCAATGGCGAGGGTCAGCCGGGCGATCTGTGGATCGGACGACCAGGTGAGTTCACCCGGCACCGTGGCGTGTTGCCGACCGGACCGGAGGACATCACCTACCTGCCCCAGCGGCGTCAGCTGTGGACCCTGACGGAGTGGCCCGGCCGACGTTGGGTCTACGCGATCGACTTCGACCGCTGGCTGTGAACCCGCGAGTGGTGCAAAACCGGCCCCGAGTGGTGCGCTTCGGACAGACACGCCGTCTCAGGACGTCCACAATCCAGCACTCGCGGATCTTAGGAGGTGACGAGGCGCTTGAGTAATTCTTCGACCGATTGCTGGTTGCCGGCCAGGTGCCAGCGATGGCCGCGATGCTCCACGACTTCGGTACGTCCGCCTGCTGCCGTGACGAGCGCCTGACCGGGCAGCCAGTCCCATGCGGGAACCGAATGCTGGGCCCAGACGCCGATCCGTCCGCTGGCGACGCCCGACAGGTCCAACGAACCCGATCCGAGCAGGCGGGGGGTTGCGACACCACTGACCATTGCGAGCCATGGCTCCAAGACGTCTGGGTCGGTCAGCGTCGTGGGATGCACGTAGGTCGCTAGGCTGACCTGGTCGAGCGGTTGATCCGACAGGCGGTCGACCAGAACGCCGTCGACGGTCGTCGGCAGACCGCGCCCGCCGATCCAGGTCTCGCCGCCGACGGGCTGGTGCACCGCGCCCAGTACCGCACCGTCCGCGTCGCGCAATGCCAGCGCGCTGCACCAGTAGGCGAGCCCCGAGGCGAAGTTGTAGGTTCCGTCGACCGGGTCGATGACCCAGGTGCGTCCGCTGGTGCCGTCGTGTGATGCACCTTCTTCGCCGAGGATCCCGTCGTCCGGCCGTGCCAGGCGCAGGGCGTCCGTGACGAGCTTCTCAGCCGCGTGATCGGCGGCCGTGACGACATCTGAGACCGACGTCTTCTGGGCGATGTCGAGCCCCTGAGAGCGCATGTCGGCGGCAAGTCGTCCGGCGATCTGCACGAGCTCGACCGCGAGTTCGGCATCGCTTTGATTGGTGTCGATCATGTGCGCACCCGGGTGTCCGAACTGCCCACGGGCACAGACCTGGTGGGCGCGATCACGTCGATCAACAGGCGAGTGCCGATGGCCACCAGGACTGCGGCGCCGACCAAGTGGGCCGCGACCAGCGCGATGGGCAAGTCGGTGAAGTACTGCACGAAGCCGATCAGGCCCTGCGCGAGCTCGGCGACGAGCAAGGTCACCACGAGGACGCGTGCGGTGGTGTTGCGCAGCAGGTAGCAGCACACCAGTGTCAGAGCTATCAGCGCGTAGACGCTGAACGCGTGCACGTGGCTCATGACCTGCGGGTCGAGGCCGTTGCGGGGTGCCTCGTCGTCGCCGGCATGCGGCCCGCTACCCGTCACGATCGTGCCGAGGTAGACCACGATCCACAACACGGCGTACGTCACGACGACGAGCAGACGCGTGCGACTGGTGTGGACGGTCGATGCGCCGCCGCGCACGCGGACGACCAACAGCACCGAAGCCGACACGAGGATCAGCGACAAGATCAGGTGCAGCGCCACGATCCACGGGTTGAGGTCGGTCAGCACCGTGATGCCGCCGATGACTCCCTGGAACGGGACGCCCAAGGCGATCACCGCAGCCAAGCGGCGCAGTTCGCGGCTCGTGCCGGACCAGCGCCACACCGCCACGAACGTGGCGACCACGACCGCGATCAGGACGTAGGTCAGCAGCCGGTTGCCGAATTCGATGAGACCGTT
The DNA here is from genome assembly GCF_054049535.1 of Aeromicrobium sp. P5_D10. Lineage (NCBI taxonomy): Bacteria > Bacillati > Actinomycetota > Actinomycetes > Propionibacteriales > Nocardioidaceae > Aeromicrobium > Aeromicrobium sp. P5_D10. The sequence goes on along the minus strand of NZ_JBFUME010000001.1, from coordinate 284,146 downwards.
GATGCCGAGCTCGCTGTGCGGGACGAATGACTCTTCCGTGCATTTGGGCCAGGTCGGACAACCGAGGCCTGAACCGGTCAGGCGGACGAGCCCGCCGGTCAGGATGATGACCGTGTTGGCGATGACGGTCGCCCAGGCCCATCGGTGGACGGTGGACGTCTCGGCCCGCCTCAGGCCTAGATCGATACCCATATGTCTATTCCCATTTGAAGGTCCTCGAGACCATGAGACTTGCGCACACGGTCCAGATGAGCAGTACGACGGTGGAGAACGCGGAGGGCCCGTGGCCGGCGAATGTGTCGCGCAGGCCTTGGCCCAGCGCGCCGGAGGGCAGCAGCTGCAGCGCATGGCTGGCGGCTTCCGGGTACCGGCTCAACGGCACGAGCAGCCCGCCGCCGACCAGAAGAAGGACATAGACCAGGTTCGCGACCGCGAGCGTCGCCTCGGCGCGCAGGGTTCCGGCGATCAGCAGGCCGAGCGAGCCGAAAGCGGCGGTGCCGAGCACGATCATCAGCAGGAACTGGGCGACCGCGGTGAGCCCGCCGTGTGGCTCCCACCCGAGGGCGAAGCCGACGCCGGACAGCACCGCCAACTGGAGGATCTCGATGATCACGACGGCGCCGATCTTGCCGAACAGCAATCCCCATCGGGGCAGGGGCGAGGCGCCGAGTCGCTTGATGATGCCGTAGCGGCGTTCGAAACCTGTGGCGATCGCCAGTGAGGTGAACGAGGTCGACAGCACCGCGAGCGCCAAGATTCCCGGCGTGATGATGTCGATCGTGCGGCCGGGGCCCAGGTCGACGATCGACTTGGCTTTGGCGCCGAGCACCAGCAGCACCAACGGGATGACCATCGTCAGCAGGACCTGCTCGGCGTTGCGGGTCTGCAGGCGCAACTCCATGACGGTCTGCACGCGCAACATCGTGGCGCGTGACGCCGCACCCGGCTTGGGCGTCAGGTCGAGTGCCGTCATCGCAGCGCCTTTCCGGTCAGTTCGAGGAACCGGTCCTCGAGGGTCTGCCGTTCGACGAGCAACGACTCGGTCAGCACGCCCTGATTGGCGCACCACGCGGCCAGCGTCGCCAGGAGCCCGGGATCGACCTCTCCGGCGATGACATAGGAGCCGGGGTTGATCTCGTCGACCTTGGTGTCGTGCGGCAGTGCCAGCATCAGGCTCTCGAGGTCGAGCCCCTCACGGGCCGTGAACCGCACAGTGTTCTTGGCGCCGGACGCGGAGAGCTGTGCGGGAGATCCTGAAGCGATGACCTGGCCCGAATCCACGATGTGGATCTGGTCGGAGAGCGCTTCGGCCTCATCCATAAAGTGGGTCGTGAGCACAGTCGTCACACCGCTGTCGCGCAGCTCGGTGAGCAGGTCCCAGGTCGAGCGTCGCGCGGCCGGATCGAGGCCGGCGGTCGGTTCATCGAGGAACAACAACTCGGGACGTCCCACGATCGCCATCGCGAGACTGAGCCGCTGCTGCTGACCTCCGGACAGCCGGCGATAGGGCGTCTTGCCGTACGAGCCCATTCCCAGCCGGTCGATCAGCAGGTCGACATCGAGCGGATGCGCATGCAGCGAAGCGATGTGGCGGAGCATTTCGTACGACCTGGCGCCTGACCACGCACCGCCTGACTGGAGCATGACGCCTACTCGTGGGCGGAGGAGATGGCCCTCGGCTACGGGATCCAAGCCCAGAACACGGACGTTTCCGGCGTGCGGTGTCCGGAAACCCTCGCACGTTTCGATCGTGGTGGTCTTTCCCGCGCCGTTGGGACCCAGGATCGCGGTGATGGTTCCGGTCTCGACGGTCAGGCTGAGCCCATCGACCGCGGTCGTTGCGCCGTATTGCATCACGAGGTCGACGACCTCGACGGCGGACACCTCTCTAGCCGGCTCAGTCACCCCAGAAGTATAGGTGTCGTGAATCTGCGAGCCGCCTTAGGCTGTGCTCCATGGATCTGCCCGTGATGCCGCCGCTGAAACCCATGTTGGCCAAGTCGGTCAAGGGAGTGCCTGCCGCAGACTCGATCGATGGTGGCCTCTCGTACGAACCCAAATGGGACGGCTTCCGCTGTCTGGTGTTCCGCGACGGCGGCGAGGTTGTCCTCGCGAGCAGATCGACCAAGGAGCTGAACCGGTACTTTCCCGAGATCGTCGAAGCGGTGCTGGCCCAGACGCCGGAGCGTTGTGTTCTGGACGGTGAGATCTTCCTGGCGGTCAAGGGGAAACTCGAATTCGAGCTGCTGTCGCAGCGGATCCATCCGGCCGCCTCGCGGGTGAAACTCTTGGCCGTCGAGACGCCGGCTTCATTCGTGGCATTCGATCTGCTGGCCGTGGGCGATGAGTCGTTGATCGACGAGCCGTTCGCGGTGCGACGAGCCAGGTTGGAGACCGAATTGGCCTCGGCTGTCGCCCCGGTGCACGTCACGCGCACCACGACGGACTCTGCTGTGGCGCAGGAGTGGTTCGGAATCTTCGAGGGCGCAGGCCTCGACGGGGTCGTGGCCAAGCCGCTCGCGAAGGCTTACGCGCCCAATGGCCGCACGATGCTCAAGATCAAGCACGCGCGGACCGCCGACGTCGTGGTCGCGGGGTACCGACTGCACAAGACCTCTACCGACGAGCGACCGCTCCTGGGGTCGCTGTTGCTCGGGCTGTACGCCGACGACGGGATGTTGCAGCACGTCGGCGTCGCGGCGTCGTTCACCGAGGCCCGCCGTGCCGAGCTGATCGCCGAACTGGCCCACCTCGTGGTCGACGGAAGCGATCACCCGTGGAGTCAATGGCAGGACCCGGATGCTCAAGCGGCTTCGCGACTGCCCGGCGGGCAGAGCAGGTGGACCGGGAACAAGGACCTGTCATTCGTCCCGCTCGCGCCGACACAGGTCGCCGAGGTCGGCTACGAACACATGGAGGGGGACCGGTTCCGTCACACCGCCCAGTTCAAACGCTGGCGCCCCGACCGTGAACCCGCATCGTGCACCTACGAACAGTTGGAGGAAGTCGCCAAATACGATCTGGCCGACGTCCTCAGCTGACCCAAGATCCGGTGATGGGCCGAGGTCAGGGAGCCATGCGGCGGAGCCGTTCGAGGAAGTCCTCGCCCGGTACGACGTCGCTGCTGGCCTGCAGTTTGTGTTTGAGGTCTGGCGGCAACTCGCCTGACGTCATGACCTCGGTGTGCAGCCGTTCCATCGTGGCGTCGAGTTCGCCGGCGGTGTCGGCGGCCTGACGTAGGCCGTCGACCAATGAGTCGGGGATGTCCTGGCGGTACTTGTAATGGATCTTGTGCTCGAGGCTGGCCCAGAAGTCCATCGCGATGGTCCGCCACTGGACCTCGACCAGAACGGGCACCGCGCCGTCGGTCATGAACACCGGAACCTCGATCAGCGCATGCAAGCTCCGGTAGCCATTGGGCTTGGGATCGGCGATGTAGTCGCGCACCTCCACGACCCGCACGTCGGATTGTCCCGTCAGCAGGTCGAAGACACGGTAGACGTCAGAGACGAAACTGCATGTCACCCGTACGCCGGCGATGTCGGTGATCCGCTCGGCGATTGACTCGAAAGTCGGATCGCAGTTCTTGCGACCCATCTTCTCCAAGATGCTGTCGGGCTTCTTGAGCCGCGACGAGACGTTTTCGATCGGGTTCGTCTGGTGCAGGTGGGCGAATTCTTCGCGCAGGATCGACAGCTTGGTCGTGATCTCCTCCATCCCGAACTTGTAACGCATCATGAATCGAGTGAAGTCCTGGCGGAGCTCGGCGGCGTTCTCGTAGGCGAAGGCACCCGTCGGTTGTTCGATGAGACGGCCGAGATCGATACTTGCGGGCGTGGTGTCCACCTGACCAACTGTAGACACGCGGCCCATGCGTCGGCTGTGAGACCGTCATCACACCGATTGACGGTTCTATTCTGAAGCCCATGACCGCCATGGACGACGCCGAGCGATTCCATCCCGCTTCGCTGGAAGACTGGCGTGCCTGGCTGGCCGAGCATCACGCGCGCGGGCATGGGGTCTGGCTCGTGTTCTGGCGACGCTCGTCGGGCGGGCCGGTCATGGAGTACGAGGACTCCGTCCTGGAAGCGCTGTGCTTCGGGTGGATCGACTCGACCCGCAAGGTCCTGGACGACAACCGGGTCATGATGTGGTTCGCCCCGCGCCGACCCCAGAGCACCTGGGTGCGCAACAACAAAGAACGAGTTGCCCGGTTGGAGGCGGAAGGACGCATGCAGCCGGCAGGGTTGGCGCTGGTCGCCGCTGCTAAAGCCAATGGCATGTGGAACGTCTTCGACGATGCCGAGGCGGGCGTGCTGCATCCAGCTCTCAGTGCTGCCCTCGCGGATGAGCCGTCGGCCTCGACGGCTTGGGACGCGCTCACCCCGGCGCAGCGCAAACGTCACCTGATGGACCTGGCGCTGGCCAAGACGCCGACGATACTGGCCAAGCGGGTCGATGCGGTGGTCGCCACGCTCCGGCAGAGCCAGTAGTCCCGGCTACTCCTTCTTGGCCTTGCTCGGCTGGACCCGCTTGGGTTCGCCCGGCATCTTCGGATATTCCGGGGGATAGGGCATCTCGGTCGGATCGGCGTCCCAGAGTACGAGCAGCGGCTCCAGCGAATGCTCCACATCGTCCATCTCGGCCCAGGCATCGCCGTCGGCGGCAAGCTTGTCGGGCACGGTGTGCAGCGTGAACACCCGCGGGTTGTCGAGATCGGCCAGCTCGTCCCACGTCACCGGCATCGAGACCGTGGCGCCGGGTGAGGGCCGCAGACTGTACGCCGAGGCGATCGTCCGGTCGCGGCAGTTCTGGTTGAAGTCGACGAAGATGTTGTCTCCGCGCTCTTCCTTCCACCAATGTGTCGTCACTCCGGTGGTGCGCCGTTCCAGTTCACGTGCGAACGCGATCGCGGCATGCCGGACGTCGGTGAACGTCCACTTCGGTGCCACTCGCGCGTACACATGGATGCCCCGTTTGCCGCTGGTCTTGGCGAAGGCCCGGATCCCCAGCTCCTCGAAGAGCTTCCTGGCCACATCGGCCACACGCACCGCATCGGCGAACGTCGCCGAACCGAACGGGTCCAGGTCGATGCGCAACTCGTCGGGACGGTCGTTGTCGATGCGACGGGTCGGCCAGGGATGGAAAGTGATCGCGCCCATGTGCGCAGCCCACGCAGCGACCGCGATCTCGGTCATGCACATCTCGTCGGCCACCCGGCCCGACGGGAACAGCACCCGGGTGCTCTCGGCATAGTCGGGGGCGCCGCGCATCATCCGCTTCTGATAGAACGCATCGCCGTGGCTGTCGCTGCGAGTCGACATGACCATGTCTTCGCGAACGCCCTTGGGCCACCGCTCGAGCGCGACGGGGCGGTCCCGGAGCGCTCGCATCAGACCGTCCTCGACTGCGACGTAGTACTCGGCCACCATCAGCTTGGTGACCTCGGGGGAGAACTCGGTGGTTTCGAAGATGACCCTGGTCGGGCTCGAAATCCGCACAGAACGTCCGCCTGCTTCGATCTCGACCGCATCGTTCGCCATGGCTTCACTGTAGATGCGGGCGTGTCGTCTTTCGCTGTACCTGCAACTTCTTCTAGTGTCGTGGGCATGTTCTCAGCGCTCGGACGGTTCGTCGCTCGTCATCCCTGGCAGGTCATCATCGCGTGGATCGTGGTGGCCGTCGTCGTCATCCTGACAGCTCCCAAGCTGACCTCCACGACCGACGAGGCCGAGTTCCTGCCCAATCACTATGAGTCGATCAGGGCTCTCGACCTGCAGAGCAAGGCCTTCCCCGATCGCACGGATGTCGGCGCGATCATCGTGTTCGACCGTCAGGACGGCGGTGAGTTGACTGCCGCGGACTCGGCGGCCATCGGAAAGATCGCGAGCAGGCTGGATGCCAAGGGCATCGACCAGTTCGGTGCGATCGCAGCGTCTCCGCCGTCGGAGAACAAGCTCGTGCAGACTGTGCTCGTCAGTCTCGACAAGGACGCTGATCCGTTCGGCACCAAGATCCTCGACAGTGCCAAAGAGCTCCGTGCCGAGCTCAAACCACTGGTCAAGGACACCGATCTGCAGGCAGGTGTCACCGGCTCGGTCGCGCAGAGTCTCGACTCACAGGAAGCGTCCTCGAACGCCGAGGCGATCGTCGGCATCGCAACGATCCTGTTGATCGTCATCTTGCTGCTCGTGATCTTCCGTAGCCCGATCATCGCGTTGATGCCGATCGTCCTGATCGCGATCATCTCGATGGTGGCGACCGGCCTGATCGCCTTCGCCAACGAGGTGTTCGGTCTCCAGGCCGACAGCTCGATCCAGGTCATCTTGATCGTCGTCCTGTACGGAATCGGCACCGACTACATCTTGTTCTTCCTGTTCCGCTATCGAGAGCGGCTACGCCAGGGAGAAGACAGCAAAGTTGCAGTCGCGCAGGCGGTCGAACGGGCCGGCGAAGCTATCGCCTCGGCCGGCGGCGCGGTCATCGTGGCGTTCATGGCGCTGATCTTGTCGACCCTCAGCATCTTCCGGTCGATCGGTCCTGCGCTGGCGATCGCGGTCGCGGTGACGGTTGTCGCGGCGCTCACTCTGGTACCGGCCGTCGTCTCCCTGCTGGGCACCAAGATCTTCTGGCCGTCCAAGGCCTGGAAGGTCGAGCCCGAGGGAGCGCGGTTCGGCGCGGTCGGCGACTCACTCGGTCGGCATCCGGTGCGCTTCGCGCTGGCGTCGGGTCTCGTACTGGCCGCGCTCGCGGTGTTCGCCTTCGGTTTCAAACCGACGTTCGACCTGACCGACACGGGCGTGCCCAAGACCGCCGAGTCGACTGTCGCGCTCAAGACACTGCAGAAGGGCCTGCCACCAGGAGCTACCGATCCGACCGCGGTGTTCTTGACCAGCAAGGACGGGGAACCGCTCGATGACGCGGCGGTGACCCGGTTCGCGACTGATCTGGGCAAGGCCAAGGGGATCGCGCAGGTCGCGCCGGCGACGCTGTCGGAGGACAAGGCGACCGCGGTGTTCAGCGTCCTGCTGGATGCCGATCCGACATCGGATGCAGCGTTGGCCAACGTCAAGGGACCGATCCGGTCGACTGCCCACGCGGCGGCGTCGGATGGCGCGGAGGCTCTGGTCGGCGGTACGACGTCGGTGTTCGTCGACCTGCAGCGCGCCATGAACCGCGACTATTCGGTCGTGTTCCCCGTGGCGGCGGTCATCATCATGGTGATCTTGGCGCTGCTTCTGCGAAGCCTCGTGGCTCCTTGGTACCTGATGGCGTCGGTCGGTCTGGGCTTCGGTGCGACGTTGGGTGCGACGACGCTGCTGTTCCAGCAGATCAAGGGCGAGGACGGCCTGATCTTCATGTTGCCGATCTATATCTATCTGTTCGTGGTGGCGCTCGGCACCGACTACAACATCTTGATGATCGCGCGATTGCGTGAGGAAGCGCGTGAAGGCAGGAACTCGCGCGATGCCGCGGCGCACGCGGTCCGGCACGCCGGACCCACGGTTGCCGCAGCAGGTCTGATCCTCGCCGGGACGTTCGCCTCGCTGATGCTCGGTGGCAACGCCTTGCTGATGTCGATGGGCTTTGCGATCTCGTTCGGCATCATCGTGTCGGCATTCGTCATGGCGATGTTCTTCACTCCGGCCCTCACGGCTCTGATCGGGCATGCGGCATGGTGGCCCGGACACGGGGACCGTTCTGCCGACGAAGGCGAGCAGGAGAAGGTCGGCGCGACCCGTTGACGGGCCGGCCTGTGGACAACCGGACCGACGGCTGAGGGCGATGTCCTCGGCCGTCGCAAGGATGTCGATATGAGCCAAAACAGCCGACAGCGAAGAGATGCCAGACGACGAGCTCAGGGCCGGGTAAGACGCCCTGTGCAGCCCCCATCACAGTGGACGGCGGTGCGTGGCGCCCCGCCGCCCTCGGTGGCAGAACTCGTGCAGTTGATCGAGATCGCCAGGCGGTATGCCGTCGCCTCGCCCAAGGCCGCCGTGCCGCGTGTCGAACTGCTTGTGGAGTTGGGCGCGTCCGCATCCGATCCGCACCTGGATCCGGCCGTCATGGTCATGGGTCAGATCCTGTCGCGGCTCACCCAGGTGTGGGAGCTCGGCTGGCAGCCACACGATCTGGTGCACGCGACCAAGCGGCGGGCCTCGGCGAAGACGGCCACCTGGCTGGCCCGTGCGGTGCTGCTCGAGGCTGATCGCGCTGGTGCCGTCGAGCGCGCTCCGCAAGCCTGGGTCGATCAACTGTCGGCTCTGGCGGATCGCCACGGCCACCCCACCCGGCCCGAGACCTTGCTGGGCACCGGGGGCCGCGCCTCGATCGACGAATGGACCGTCGCGCTCGTCGCGATGGACTTCCTCCACCGCCTGCCACCATCGCAGCTGCTCCTGCCGCCACCTTCGAGGTGGGATCAGCCGCGACATAGCCCCAGGGCGGCCACGCCTCGCACCGGCGAGCAGGCCAAGACCCTCACCAAGATCCGGGCCTTGTTGGCCAAGGCCGAATCGACCGAATTCACCGCCGAGGCTGAGGCCTTCACGGCCAAAGCACAGGACTTGATGACCCGTCACTCGATCGATGAGACGTTGTTGGCCGATGAGGCCGGGCTCGACTTCGAAGTCGCCGGACTGCGGGTCCTGATCGACCATCCCTATGCCTCCGAGAAGGCCAGCCTGTTGCATGTCGTCGCCCGGGCCAACCGGGCCCGAGCGGTGTGGAGTGACTTCGCGTCCCATGCGACGCTGCTGGGAGCGCCCATCGACGTCTCCCAAGTAGAGATGTTGTTCACATCGACGCTGGTTCAGGCGACGCGTGCCATGACGCAGGCGGGGGAGACATCACACGGAGCTGATCGCCGTTCGGGGTTTCGCAAGGCATTTCTCACCGCTTACGCCGTTCGGATCGGTGAACGGCTCGCCGGGGCCGACGACGCGGCCGCCAGATCGTATGGCAGCGCACTTGTCCCGGTATTCCAGCGCCAGGCCGAGGCGATCGAAGAAGAGCTCGAACGGCTCTTTCCGCACATCACGACGGGCTCGTCGAGGTCCTCCTATGACGTGCGCGGCTGGAACGCGGGTCTTCGCGCCGCCGACCAGGCGGTCTTGCCGGCTGCCGAGGTCGAAAGATGAGGGCTGCCTCACTAAGGTTCACCTTCGTTGAAAGCGTTTGTCGATTAAAGGCACACTTATCTTGTGAAAAACATTGGGCCGTCGCAGACGCCCGCTGCCGAGGTGGCAGCGGACGATGCGCCGACCCGCGAGAAGGTCGCTACGACGCTGCTGACCAAAGGGCCTTCGACGGCCGCCGACCTGGCGGTCGAGCTGGGACTTACTCCGGCAGCGGTGCGCCGCCACCTCGACCAACTCCTGGCTGACGGGATCATCGAAGCCCGTGACGAGCGGATCACCGGCCAGCGCGGACGGGGACGTCCCGCCAAGGCGTTCGTCATCACCGATGCCGGTCGCGATCACTTCAGCCATGCCTACGACGATCTCGCCGCAGACGCGTTGAGGTTCCTGGCCGACACCGTGGGCACGGATGCGGTCAAGGCATTCGCACAGCACCGCCTGCTCGACCTGGAAGATCGGTACCGGCCGTTGCTTGCGATGGCCGATCCCGCACAGCGTCCCCAGATTCTGGCCGAGGCACTCAGCAAGGACGGCTTCGTAGCGTCCAGCAGCACCACGGGTGCGGGCACCCAGATCTGCCAGCACCACTGCCCGGTCGCCCACGTGGCCGAGGAGTTCCCGCAGATGTGCGAGGCCGAGACCGAGATGTTCTCGCGTCTTCTCGGCACGCACGTCCAGCGACTCGCGACGATCGCCCACGGCGACGGCGTGTGCACCACCTACCTACCCGCTCTACCTGTTGTTTCCACCACAGAGAGGTTGACCTCATGACGACGACGTCGCACGAGAGCACCGTTCCGAACGCGATCATCGAGGCCAATCCCGGCCTCAAGGATGTCGGCCGCTACGAGTTCGGCTGGTCCGACGGCAATGACGCCGGTGCCAACGTCCAACGAGGTCTCAGCGAGGCAGTCGTCCGCAATATCTCGGCGCTCAAGAGCGAGCCCGAGTGGATGCTCGACCTGCGCCTCAAGGGCCTCAAGCTGTTCGGCCGCAAGCCCATGCCGACCTGGGGTTCGGACCTCGGGGGCATCGACTTCGACAACATCAAGTACTTCGTGCGCTCGACCGAGAAGCAGGCCGCCACGTGGGACGATCTGCCTGAAGACATCAAGAACACGTACGACCGCCTCGGCATCCCCGAGGCCGAGAAGCAGCGCCTCGTCTCCGGTGTCGCCGCGCAGTACGAGTCCGAGGTCGTCTACCACTCGATCCGCGAGGACCTCGAGGCCCAGGGCGTGCTGTTCCTCGACACCGACACGGCGCTCAAGGAGCACCCCGAGCTGTTCCGCGAGTACTTCGCGACGATCATCCCGGTCGGCGACAACAAGTTCTCCGCGCTCAACTCCGCGGTCTGGTCGGGCGGCTCGTTCATCTACGTGCCCAAGGGCGTCCACGTCGACATCCCGCTGCAGGCCTACTTCCGCATCAACACCGAGAACATGGGGCAGTTCGAGCGCACCCTGATCATCGCCGACGAAGACTCCTACGTTCACTACGTCGAGGGCTGCACGGCGCCGATCTACTCCAGCGACTCGCTGCACTCGGCGGTTGTGGAAATCATCGTCAAGAAGGGCGCTCGCGTCCGCTACACGACGATCCAGAACTGGTCGAACAACGTGTACAACCTCGTCACCAAGCGCGCCGTCTGCGAAGAGGGCGCGACGATGGAGTGGGTCGACGGCAATATCGGCTCCAAGGTCACGATGAAGTACCCGGCGGTCTACCTCATGGGCGAGCACGCCCGTGGCGAGACGCTGTCGATCGCCTTCGCCGGTGAGGGACAGCACCAGGACGCCGGCGCCAAGATGGTGCACGCGGCACCCAACACGTCGAGCTCGATCCTGTCGAAGTCCGTGGCCCGTGGCGGCGGACGCACGTCGTACCGCGGTCTGCTGCAGGTGCTCGAAGGCGCCGAGGGCTCGGCCAGCACGGTCAAGTGCGACGCGCTGCTCGTCGACCAGATCAGCCGCTCCGACACCTACCCGTACGTCGACGTCCGCGAGGACGATGTGACGCTCGGCCACGAGGCCACGGTCTCCAAGCTCAGCGATGACCAGCTCTTCTACTTCATGTCACGCGGCATGGAGGAGGACGAGGCCATGGCGATGATCGTGCGCGGCTTCGTCGAGCCGATCGCGCGCGAGCTGCCGATGGAGTACGCCCTCGAGCTCAACCGTCTGATCGAACTTCAAATGGAAGGAGCAGTCGGTTGAGTCTCGCCGAAGCTCTGGAGCTCTCGCCTGTCGAGAGCCACTTGCACCCCGAGGGGTCCTTCGACCTCGACGACCACCCTGTGCCGACGGGTCTGGAGGAGATCTGGCGGTTCACCCCGCTCAAGCGCCTCCGCGACCTGCACAAGGACGAACCGCTCGACGGTGACGACTACAAGGTCGAGGTCGACGCCGCACCCGGTGTGACCGCCGTGTCGGTGCCTGCCGCCGACTCAGCGCGCGGTGTCTCGGGCTACGTGCCCGTCGACCGCGTGTCGGCCCGTGCCTGGGCTGCCGCGAAGTCAGTCTTCGAGATCACGATTCCGGCCGATGCCGAGATCGATCAGCCCACGACTGTGCGACTGCACGGTGGGGGCATCGAGAAGGCCGCAGCCGGTCACTTATTGGTGCGCGCTGGTCAGTTCTCCCGCTCCGTTGTCGTCGTCGACTACGACGGTTCGGCGACCTGGGCCGAGAACATCGAGGTCGTCGTCGAAGACGGTGCCCAGCTGACCTTCGTGACGATCCAGGACTGGAATGACGACAGCGTCCACGTCGTCACCCAGCACGCGACAGTCGGTCGCGACGCCGAGTTCCGCCACGTCGCGGTTTCGCTCGGCGGAGACGTCGTGCGTGCCAGCACATCGGCCGACTACCGCGGCACCGGCGGCAGCGTCGAGATGCTCGGCGTCTACTTCGCCGATGCAGGGCAGCACATCGAACACCGCCTGTTCGCGGATCACACAGCTCCCCGCACCAAGAGCAACGTCGAATACAAGGGCGCGCTGCAAGGCGAAGGCGCTCACACGGTGTGGATCGGCAATGTGCTGATCCGCAAGGAAGCCGAAGGCATCCTGACGTACGAGAGCAATGACAATCTCGTGCTGACCGATGGTGCCAAGGCCGACTCGGTGCCCAACCTGGAGATCGAGACCGGCGACATCGAAGGCGCGGGACACGCGTCCACGACTGGCCGCTTCGACGACCAGCACCTGTTCTACCTGCAGAGCCGTGGCATCCCCGAAGAGGAAGCCCGGCGCCTCGTCGTGCACGGCTTCTTCAACGACATCATCCGTCGTATCGGCGTGCCGTCACTGCAGGAGCGTCTCGTGGCCTCGATCGAGACTGAGTTGTCACAGCATCTTGGGCTCGCCGAAACGCACGTAGGACGCCTCGAAGGATGAGCTTCGTTGAAGCCGCGCAGCTGGCCGACGTACCCGAAGGGGGAGCGCTGGCCGTCGAGATCGACGGTCAGGAGCTCGCCCTGGTACGCAACGGCGACGATGTCTACGCGATCCGCGACGAGTGCTCGCACGCCTCGATCCCGCTGTCCGAAGGCGATGTCGAGGGTTGCGAGATCGAGTGCTGGCTGCACGGATCGCGTTTCGACCTGCGTACCGGCAAGCCACTGAACCTCCCAGCCACAGAACCCGTACCCGTTTACCCCACCCAGATCACCGGAGACGTCGTCATGGTCGACCTCTCCGCCGACAGGAGCTGAACCCACATGGCAACCCTTGAGATCAAGGACCTGCACGTCTCGGTCGACACCGAGGAAGGTGCGAAGGCGATCCTCAAAGGCGTCGACCTGACCGTCAAGACCGGAGAGGTCCACGCCATCATGGGCCCCAACGGCTCGGGCAAGTCGACGCTGGCGTACTCGATCGCCGGTCACCCCAAATACACCGTGACCGGTGGCAGCGTGACGCTCGACGGCGTCGACATCTTGACGATGTCGGTCGATCAGCGCGCCCGCGCCGGCCTGTTCCTCGCAATGCAGTACCCCGTCGAGGTTCCCGGCGTCTCGGTCGCGAACTTCCTGCGCACCGCCAAGACCGCGATCGACGGCGAAGCGCCCAAGCTCCGTACCTGGGTCAAGGACGTCAACGCGGCTCTGGAGCGGGTCACCCTCGACAAGGACTTCGCTCAGCGCAGCGTCAACGAGGGCTTCTCCGGCGGTGAGAAGAAGCGTCACGAGATCGCTCAGCTCGAGCTGCTCAACCCCAAGTTCGCAGTCCTCGACGAAACCGATTCGGGTCTCGACATCGATGCACTGCGCGTCGTCTCCGACGGCGTCAACCGCTACAGCGACCAGGGCGACCGTGGCGTGCTGCTGATCACGCACTACACCCGCATTCTGCGCTACATCAAGCCTGACTACGTCCACGTTTTCGTGGCCGGCCGGGTCGCCGACCAGGGCGGAGCAGAACTCGCCGACGAGCTCGAGGCCAACGGCTACGACAAGTACGTCAAGGCTGCCGCGCTGTGACCACTGTCGAGGGCACCCAGGCGTACGACACCGCGTCGTATGACGTTGCCAGGATCCGGGGAGACTTCCCGATCCTGGGACGTCGGCTGTCCGGTGACTTGCCACTGGTGTACCTCGACAGTGCCAACACTTCGCACAAGCCGCGGCAGGTCATCGATGCGATCGCCGATCACTATCGGCTGCACAACGCCAATGTGGCACGGGCGATGCATCAGCTCGGTGCCGAGGCGAGCGCGGCGTTCGAACTGGGTCGCGACAAGGTCGCCGCGTTCATCAACGCGCCAAGTCGCGACGAGGTCGTCTACACCAAGAACGCCTCCGAGGCGCTGAATCTGGTGGCCCGCGTGCTGGGCGACGCCGGACGTGTCTCGGCCGGCGATGAAGTCGTCATCACCGAGATGGAGCACCACTCCAATATCGTGCCGTGGCAACAGCTCACGCAGCGCACTGGCGCGACGCTTCGGTGGTTCGGCGTCACCGACGAGGGGCGGCTCGATCTCGATGACATCGACACGCTCATCACCGAGCGGACCAAGGTCGTCTCGCTGACCTGGGTGTCCAATATGCTCGGCACCATCAATCCGGTCGATGTCATCATCGCCAAGGCCCATGCGGTGGGTGCGCTCGTCGTCATCGACGCCTCGCAGGCTGTGCCGCAGTTACCGGTCGATGTGGCAGCTCTCGGGGCCGACTTCGTGGCGTTCACGGGGCACAAGCTGGTCGGTCCGACCGGTATCGGCGTCCTGTGGGGCCGTTATGACCTGTTGGCCGAACTGCCGCCGTTCCTCGGCGGTGGCGAGATGATCGAGACGGTCACGATGCAGGGTTCGACGTACGCTGCTCCTCCGGCGCGTTTTGAGGCAGGCACCCCGCCGATCGCCGAATCCGTCGGACTCGGCGCAGCTGTCGACTACCTGTCGTCGATCGGCATGGAGAACGTCGCGGCCCACGAGCAGGCCATCACGGCCTATGCGCTTGAAGCGATGCAGGAGATCGACGGCATGACGATCGTCGGTCCCAAGACCGCCGAGATGCGCGGGGGAGCGATCAGCTTCACGCTCGACGGCGTCCACCCACATGATGTGTCGCAGTTGCTCGATTCGCGTGGTGTGGCCGTACGCGCAGGTCATCACTGCGCAAAGCCGGCTCACCTGCGGTTCGGTGTGCAGTCGACGACCCGCGCGTCGTTCTACCTGTACACGACCGAGCAGGAAATTGATGCGCTGGTCGAGGCGTTGCACTATACGAAGAAGTACTTTTTGGGAACGCCGAGCGGGGCCTGAGGGGGATCGTGAACGTCGACACTCTGTACCAGGAGATCATCCTGGACCATTACAAGCACCCACACGGTGCGGGCCTGCGCGAGCCCTTCGAAGCCGAGGTGCACCATGTCAACCCGACGTGCGGTGACGAGATCACGCTGCGGGTGCATCTCGACGGCGAGACCGTTGCCGATGTCTCGTACGAGGCCCAGGGTTGTTCGATCAGCCAAGCCTCGGTGTCGGTGCTCAATGATCTGATCCTCGGCAAGAGCGTTGACGAAGGTATGTCGGTGCTCGACTCCTTCACCGAGCTCATGCAGGGCAAAGGCAAGGTCGAACCCGACGAAGACGTGCTCGAAGACGGCATCGCCTTTGCCGGCGTCGCCCAATTCCCGGCGCGCGTCAAGTGCGCGCTGCTGGGCTGGATGGCCTGGAAGGACGCCGTCTCACAAGCGCTTGTCACCACCAACACGGGAGATACCCCATGACCACCGACCACAGCGACCTCCCCGAGGTCTCCACTGCGCCGGCCGGCGCGACCACGGCCGAAGATGTGCTTGAGGCGATGAAGGATGTCGTCGACCCCGAGCTCGGTATCAACGTCGTCGATCTCGGCCTGGTCTACGGCGCCGACGTCGACGAGCACAGCAACACAGTGCTCTCGATGACGCTGACCTCGGCGGCTTGCCCGCTGACCGACGTCATCGAGGACCAGACCCGAGCAGCCCTCGACGGAATCGTCAACGACTTCCGCATCGAGTGGGTCTGGATGCCGCCGTGGGGCCCCGACAAGATCACCGACGACGGCCGCGAGATGCTGCGCGCCCTCGGCTTCAACATCGGCTGACCCCAACGCTCGCGAGTCACTGAATTACGTGCCGCGAGTCACTTGGTGACAGAACTCACGTGACCAAGTGACTCGCGAGGCGTAACTCAGTGACTCATCAGCGTAGAGTGGTGAGGTGAACTTTTATCAGCGTGAGTGACGTCGGTTTCGCTTCGTCGATCCCTTTCCACCCCTGATTCAAAGGTTTTTCATGCTTACCGTCTCCAATGTGGAGCTGCGCTTTGGCGCGCGCGTTCTGATGTCCGATGTCTCCTTCAGAGTCGACAAGGGCGACAAAGTGGGTCTCGTCGGCCGTAACGGCGCAGGCAAGACGACGTTGACCCGCATGCTGTCGGGCGACGGCGAACCTGCCGAGGGCACGATCAGTTCGACCGGCAAGATCGGGTACCTGCCGCAGGATCCCAAGTCCGGTGACCTGTCGACCACGGCTCGCGACCGTATCCTCGGCGCACGAGGACTCGATGAGGCGTTGACGGCGATGCGCAAGGCCGAACTCGACATGGGCTCGCCCGACGCCGCGATCGCTGAGAAGGCCATGAAGGCCTATACCCGTGCGGATGCGATCTTCGGTTCTGGCGGAGGCTATGCAGCCGAAGCGGAGGCGGCGACGATCGCGCATGCTTTGGGACTGCCTGACCGTGTCCTCGAACAGCCGCTCAGCACTCTGTCGGGCGGACAGCGGCGTCGTATTGAGCTCGCCCGGATTCTGTTCTCCGACGCCGACACGCTCCTGCTCGACGAGCCGACCAACCACCTCGACGTCGACTCCGTCGTGTGGTTGCGCGGCTTCCTCAAGTCATTCCCCGGCGGCATCGTCATCATCAGCCACGACGTGGAACTGATCGAGGAGACCGTCAACAAGGTTCTCTATCTCGACGCCAACCGGGCAACGATCGACATCTACAACATGGGCTGGAAGTCCTACGTCAAGCAGCGTGAGTCCGACGAGCAGCGGCGCCGTCGCGAGCGGGCCATCGCGGTCAAGAAGGCTGATGCGCTCACGAGCCAGGCCAATAAGTTCCGCGCCAAGGCTTCCAAGGCGTCCACGGCCCAGCAGATGCTTCGTCGAGCAGAGCAGCTCGTCGCCGGGCTGGAGGGCGAACGGGTTCAGGACAAGGTCGCGAACATCAAGTTCCCGAAGCCTGCACCGTGTGGCAAGACTCCGCTCATGGCCGAAGGCCTGTCGAAGTCGTACGGATCTTTGGAGATCTTCACCGGCGTCGACTTGGCGATCGACAAGGGCAGCCGGGTCGTGATCCTCGGCCTCAACGGTGCCGGTAAGACGACGCTGTTGCGTATGCTGGCCGGCACCCTCAAGCAGGACTCCGGTGAGATCATTCCCGGCCACGGCCTCAAGATCGGCTACTTCGCCCAGGAGCATGAGACGCTCGACACCTCGCGCACCGTCCTGGAGAACATGCAGGCCCAGGCGCCGCAGCTGACCGACACCGAAGCACGCAGCGTGCTGGGCTCGTTCCTGTTCAGCGGTGACGACACGTCCAAGCCCGCCGGGGTGCTTTCGGGCGGTGAGAAGACCAGGCTCGCGCTCGCCAGTCTCATCGTCTCCAGCGCCAACGTCTTGCTTCTCGACGAGCCGACCAACAACCTCGATCCGGCTTCTCGCGAAGAAGTGCTGCGGGCGATCCGCACCTATGAGGGTGCCATCATTTTGGTCTCGCACGACGAGGGTGCCGTCATGGCGCTCGAGCCCGATCGGGTGCTGCTGCTGCCGGACGGCGATGAGGACATCTGGTCCGACACGTACGCCGACCTCGTGAACCTGGCTTAGCAGGCCGACTATGCCGCGCTGGGCTCTGAGACGGAGTCACGCCTCGGATGCGCAGTGGATGGCTGAATTGCGCGCAGTGGTGATGCAGCCAGACCTGCAACGGTTGGGTCGCTATGACCCGGTGCGGGTACGTCGACGCTTCCTCGACGGGTTCGTGGCCCATCACACGCGGGTTGTGGTCATCGACGGCAAGGACGTGGGGCTGGTGGGTGTTCGTGCGGAGGAAGATGCATTCTGGCTCGAACATTTCTATCTGTCTGCGGAGTGTCACGGCCAGGGGATCGGCGGCGAGGTGCTTGCTGAGGTCATGGTCGAAGCGTCAGACGGCGTTCGGCCGTTCCGCCTGAATGTTCTGCAGGGCAGCCCAGCACGGCGACTCTACGAGCGTCATGGATTCGTCCTCGAACACGAGGACGCCATTGACGTGTACTTGAAGGCGGAGCCAATGCCTCAAATCAATCGTGGCAACTCGGCCTAGCGGACGTCACGCGGTCTCCTTGGTCGAATCCTTCGGACTGAACCCGTCGATTCGACTCGGATTGCGACGTTCCTTGGCCTCGACGCGGGCGAACCAGAAGAAGCCGACGATCGCCAGTAGCGCGAAGAACCACCATTGGAGCGCGTAGAAGAAGTGTGGTCCTTGACCCAGGTCCGGTTCGGGTTCGGCGGCCAAGCCCGTGGTGGGCTCGGGGGTCTGCTTTTGCAGGTTGATGTACCCGTTGACCAACTCGTACGGGACCTGTTCACCCAACACCGTGCTGGAGATGGCACGGATCTGCCCTTCAGCGGGGACAGTCGCGTTGGTGCCCGCACCTGAGTTCTTGCGGAGCCAGCCCTCGATCGTGACCTCGCCGCTCGGCGGTGCCGGTGCATCGGGCTTCGTGACGTTGTTGTCGGTCGCGACCCAACCGCGGTTGACCAAAACCGCCTGGCCGGACGGCAGCATGAAGGGCGTCACGACATCTGCACCGGGTGCTCCGTCGCGGGTCACGAACTTGACCGTGACCTGGTGGTCCACGTCGTAGGTGCCGACGGCAGTCACGCGCGTCCACTCATTTGTCTTGTCGACCTCGGCGCCCTCCGGCAACGCAGTCTGTAGATCGACCGGTGCGGCGGCGAAATGCTTGGTGACAATCTTGTTGCGATCGATTCGCTGGTCGAGTTTGTCCAACTGCCAGAAGCCCAGTCGGGTGCAAATGGCGGCGAGTAGCACGACGAATACGGCGAATCCGATCCAGCGCGCGCTCAAGACGAAGCGGTACACACCATGACGGTAGTTGTCGTGGCCAAGTATCGGTCGGCCGGGTTATCGGTTGGCGCCTAGAATCAATCTATGGAGCTGATCGATAGTCACGGGCGTCGCGCCACCGATCTGCGCGTGTCGTTGACCGATCGGTGCAATCTGCGCTGCCAGTACTGCATGCCGGCCGAGGGCCTCGACTGGTTGCCGACCGATGAGACCCTCACTGACGCCGAATTGATCCGCCTGATCACGATCGGCGTCGAGATCCTGGGCGTCCGTGATGTCCGGTTCACCGGGGGAGAGCCGCTGCTGCGCCGTGGTCTCCCCGCTATCGTCGCCGCGACCAAGGCATTGCCTTCGAATCCGCGCACCGCGATGACGTCCAACGGATTGGGTCTCAAGCACACGGCCAAGGCGCTCGCGGCGGCCGGACTCGATCGCGTCAATATCAGCCTCGACACGACCGATCCGATGACATTCGAAAAGATCACTCGTCGCAACCGCCTCGATGACGTCCTCGCTGGTCTTGGGGCGGCCCGGGAGGCCGGTCTGACGCCCGTCAAGGTCAATGCGGTCCTGTTGCGTGGCATCAACGATCTGGAGGCGCCAGATCTGCTCCGCTGGTGCATGAAGCATGAGTACGAGTTGCGTTTCATCGAGCAGATGCCGCTCGACGCCCAGCACGGCTGGAGCCGAGAAGCCATGGTCACCGCCGACGAGACGTTGGCGCTTCTGGGCGAGCACTTCCGGCTGACCGCCATGGACGGACGTGGTTCGGCGCCGGCCGAGAAGTTCCTGGTCGACGACGGGCCGCACACGGTCGGCATCATCGGTTCGGTGACGCGTCCGTTCTGCGGTGACTGCAACAGAGTGCGGCTGACCGCGGATGGACAGATCATGAACTGCCTGTTCGCCCGTGAGGAGTCGGATCTACGCACGGCGATGCGAGCCGGCGCGAGCGATGTCGAGATCGCCGAGCGTTGGGCTGCGGCCATGATGACCAAACTCCCCGGCCACGGCATCGACGATCCGACGTTCTTGCAGTCGCCGCGCCCGATGTCGGCCATCGGCGGCTGACTTCTCGGGGTGCGGTTTCCCATGAGGCCTAGCGCAACGCTCACGTACCAAGCGCTGTAACGCTAGGTGCGTGCCAAAGACCCTAGGCCTCGTGGGAAACCGACAACCCTTAGAGGGGCTGGGTTTCTTTCCAGAAGCCGCGGGCATCGAGGAAGCCTCGGAGCGACACCTCATGTTCGTCGCAGGCCAACCAGGTCTTACGACGGTCGGGTGTGTGGAGCTTCGGGTTGTTCCAGAGCACTTGATGCGTCGCATCGGCAGTGCAGCCCTTGGCCGAGCAGATGGGCGCGTCAGCCATGGGTATTCGGCGGAGTGTCGGCCGGGGGCTGCTGGGGGCCGTCGATCTGGCGGCCTGGCTCGGCGCCGAACGGAGAGGGACCTGCGCCCTTCTTGCGGACGCCGGCATTCGCGACCACCACGGCGATATACGGCAAGAACACCGCGCCGACGAACATCAGCCAACCGAGGACCGCCCACGGCATCGACTGCATGACCAATACGACACCGGCGAGGAAGCACACCGTGCGGATCCCCATCGAGAGCGCGTAACGCTTTTCGCGTCGCAGCCGGTCGGCGGTCTGCGACTCGGCTGCTGACGTGATGGAGAAGACCTGCTGCTTGCGGGGTTCGCGAGGCTCGGGGGGCACCCTTCCAGAGTACGCCGATGGGTGGAGACGGCATGATGGGCACATGACTGATCGCACGTATCGCATCACCGAGATTGTTGGAACCTCTCCCGACGGCATCACCGAGGCCGTCGACAACGGCATCAAGCGGGCCTCGCAGACATTGCGGCACCTCGACTGGTTCGAGATCACCGGAATGCGCGGCCAGATCACCGACGACGCCGTCTCGCACTACCAGGTGACGATGAAGATCGGCTTCCGCCTGGAAGATGACGAATAAGCTCAGTCCTTCGACTTGAACTTTCGGAGCAGCGCGGCGGCGCCGGACAGCACGACGACGATCCCGCCGTAGATGAAGGTCGTCTCGGCCAAACCGATGTGCGGTGCGGCGATCCCGGCGATGACTGCCGGGACGCCGAACGCGAGATAGCTCACCACGAAAACCGAGGCGAACAGCTCGCCGCGTTCGTGCGGTGCCGCCACGGGCGTGATCGAGCGCATGATGCCAAGAAATGACGTTCCGAACCCGGAACCAGCCACGACGGCGGCAGCGATGAAGCCCCAGTAGGAGCCCGCCGCCAGCGCGACCAGTGTCAGGGCCGTACCGATCGCGAGGGCGGAGGTGCCGTAGATCGTGATGGATCGTGACGACCGATCGCGAGCGATGAAGCATGCGATCGAGCCGACCCCCGTGAGCACCGCGACGACGAGCCCCTGTTCGATATGGGCCGTGCCGCCGAGTTCCTGTGTGACGAGCGGCGCTCCCAGCGACAGGTAGAGGCCTCCGGTCGCCCAGCCGGCGAAGAGGGCCGGAGCGCTTCGCAGGAACGGCGCGCGGGCCGATTGCGGCACGCCGATGCGAGGGATGAACGATCGCAGGATGCCCTCATTGCGCGGTGACGTCTCGGGAATCAACCAGACCATGGCGCCGATGACGACATAGATCGCCGTGAGGCTGCCGAAGACCACGGCAAGTGCCGAGGACGAGTGGTCCAGCAGGAGTCCGGCGACGAGTGCGCCGACCGCGAGGCCGCCCAACGGACTGACGCTGTTGAGCGTCGCGGCCAGGCCGGGACGGTGCGAGGGCTCCAGGTCGACCACGGCCGCTGACAAGGACGACATCAGCAGGCCCGCGGCAATGCCCTGGACGATGCGCGCGATGAACAGCACCATGACGCTGTCGGCGTGCCAGAACGCCACCATGCTGATCGCGAGCACGATGAATCCGACCGAGATGACCGGACGTCGACCGAGATGGTCAGAAAGCGATCCCGAGACGAGCAGGGTCAGCAGCAGGGCCACGGCGTACACCGCGAAGATCGCGGTCATCGTTGCTGCTGAGAAGCCCAACTCGGCCTGCAGTACCGGGTAGAACGGTGAGGGAGCACTCGCACCGATCATCATCGCCACGACCGCCGCGACGGCCAACGAGAAGCCGTAGGTGCGGGTCGAGCGGATCGCGGGGGGTGCTGTCGTGACGTTCATGTCGGCCTCGGAGAGAAAAGTTCGAAAATAATGGAACTCGGACCACGTTACCCCGGTTTCGAGATTGTTCGAGTATTATCGAACCATGACGACGATCACACGGCTGGCGCATCCCGATGTCGCGGATCTGGCGCTGACAGATGTGCTGTTCGCCCTGAGCGACCCCGCACGCCTCGAGATCGTCCGCGAACTGGCCGCCGGACCGCTGACGATGGCCGAATGCGGCGTCACGCACCCCGATCTGCCGAAGTCGACGAAATCGCACCTCATGAAGGTGCTGCGTGAGGCCGGGATCGTGCGCAATGAGCCTGACGGGCGCCGTCGCGTCCTCAGCCTCCGTAAGGACGAACTCGACCGGGTGTTTCCCGGCCTGCTCGATTCGGTGTTGCGTGCCGACTAGTCGGCAGCGTCTGCGGCTTCGACCTCTTCGCGGGTGATGCCCAACAGGTAGATGATGGCATCGAGATACGGGACGTTGACCGACGTGCGGGCCTGATCGCGCACGACCGGCTTGGCGTTGAATGCGATGCCGAGGCCAGAAGCGGCCAGCATGTCGAGATCATTGGCGCCGTCACCGATCGCCACGGTGTTCTTGACCGGGATGCGCGCCTCGGCCGCGAACGTCCGGAGCGCTTCGGCCTTGCCGGCGCGGTCGACGACCCGGCCCACGATGCGTCCCGTGAGTTTGCCGTCTTCGACCTCCAGGTCATTGGCGGCGTAGTAGTCGATGCCGAGCTCGGCGGCGATCTTCTCGATGATCTGGGTGAATCCGCCGCTGACCAGTGCGAATCGATAGCCCAGTCGTTTCAGAGTTCGGATCATGGTGCGCGCCCCGGGCGCGTACAGCAGGGATTCATACACCGCATCGAGCGCGGAGGCGTCGACGCCCTCGAGCAGAGCGACACGGGCCGTGAGCGATTCACCGAAGTCGAGCTCGCCGCGCATCGCCGCTTCGGTGATCCGCGCCACTTCGGCCTCGCAGCCGGCGTGGGCAGCGATCATCTCGATGACTTCGCCCTGGATCAGGGTCGAGTCGACGTCCATGACCACGAGCCTTTGGGCATGTCGCAGGATGCCGTTCTCCTGGACGGCCACGTCGACGCCCTGCTGGTAGGCGACAGCCGCCAGATCCGACTGCAGCAGGTCGGGGTCGGCACCAGAGACCTCCATACGGATCGCGGTGACGGGATAGCGCGCCATACGGACGATCCGGTCGATATTGCCGCCATCGTCCTTGATGCGTTGGGTCAGTGCGGCGAGTGCGCCCGGACGAAGGGGGGCACCCAGGATCACGACCTGCGCGCGACCGACCCGGCGCGGGCGGTTGTCGCCCGTCCCGTACTCGATCGTGACCTCGAGCCCGAAGGCCGCGGCTACCGCGTGTGCGGTCTTCTCGAATGCATCGAGATCATCGGGGACGGTGACGAGCGCGCTGAGCACGAGTCGTCCTCGAACGACGAGCTGTTCGATGTCGATGACCTCGATGCCGAATGGCGCGAGGTCGGTGAACAGGCGAGTCGATACGCCGCTCTGGTCAGGTCCGGTGAGGGTGACGAGAGCGGTCGGGTCGGTGAAGTGCAACGTGGGCACAGGATCAGTCATCGCATCCGAGGCTATCGCTGACGTCCAGGTGGCTCGCGATAGGTTGACACCACCGGCACCTACACAGTCCAGGAGGGTCCATGCCTGCTGCTTTCGAGCTCTCGAAGGTGAGTGTGGTGCGCCCCGGCAAAGTTCTGCTCGACAACGTCAGCTGGACCGTCGCCGAAGGCGAACGTTGGGTCGTCCTCGGACCCAACGGAGCGGGCAAGACGACCCTGATGCAGATCGTCGGAACGTTCCTGCATCCGACCACCGGAACCGTCACGATCCTCGACGAACTGCTCGGTGCGGTCGACGTCTTCGACATCCGCACCCGCATAGGCCACACGAGCACATCGGTTGCCGATCACATCCCGCCGGCGGAGTCGGTGAGGAATGCGGTGTTGTCCGCGGCGCATGCCGTCACGGGACGCTGGAAGGAGATCTACGACGAACAGGATCTGCGTCGTGCCGAGCAGATCATGGGCGAGTGGGGCATTGCCGGATTGGCCGGACGGACGTTCGGCACGCTGTCCGAGGGCGAACGCAAACGTGTCCTGATCGCTCGGGCATTGATGACCGACCCAGAACTGCTGTTGCTCGACGAGCCTGCGGCCGGCCTCGACCTGGGGGCCCGCGAGGATCTGATGGCGAGTCTGGAGACGCTCTCGCACGCCGATGATTCGCCGGTGCTCGTGATGGTCTCGCACCATGTGGAGGAGATCCCGGTCGGCTTCACGCACGCGTTGATGCTGCGAGATGGCAGGGTCGTCGCGCAGGGTCCCATCGAAGAGACCATGACCGCTGCGAATCTCGGCAGGACATTCGGCCAGCGCATCCAGCTGGACCACGAAGGTGGACGCTGGGCCGCGCGTCGGGCAGCATACGGACACCGGGCCGAAATCAGCCGCTAGAACCGCCACACCGACTCACTCACGGATCAACTCACTAAGGGGAAGCATGATCGACTGGATTCAGGAGCATGCGTGGGCCAGCTGGCTCGGCGCCGCGGTGATCCTCGCGGCGGTCGAACTGCTGAGCCTTGACCTGGTCCTGCTGATGTTCGCGATCGGCGCGCTGGCTGCGGCGTTCATCGCGGCTGTGGGCGGACCGCCGTTGCTGGCGATCGCGGTCTTCGCGGTGGTCTCGCTGCTTCTGCTGCTCGTGGTTCGCCCATCCGTGGTCGCGAAACTCCACGCCGGCCCGACGCTGGAGACCGGACACAGCAATCTCATCGGCCGTACCGCCACAGTGCTCGAACCCGTGACGAAGTCGAATGGTCGAGTCCAGCTCGCGGGTGAACTGTGGTCGGCCCGCACGGCAGAACCAGACGATGTCTTCGTTCCCGGCATCGAGGTCATCGTCATTCAGATCGACGGCGCCACCGCCGTCGTCACACACGCCAGCCCATCCGCCTCTAAGGAGTCCTGATGACCCCAGCATTGATCGTGCTCATCCTGCTCGCCGTCCTGGCGATCTTGATCGTCTCGATGACGGTCAAGATCGTGCCCCAGGCACGGTCGGGCATCGTCGAACGATTCGGCAAGTACCGAACGACCCTGTCCGCGGGCCTCAATATCGTCCTGCCGTTCATCGACAAGGTGCGCTATGTCATCGACCTGCGCGAGCAGGTCGTCTCGTTCCCGCCCCAGCCGGTCATCACGGAGGACAACCTCGTAGTTTCGATCGACACCGTGATCTACTTCCAGGTCACCGATCCGGTCGCCGCGACGTACGAGATCGCCAACTACATCCAGGCGATCGAGCAGCTGACCATGACGACGCTGCGTAATATCACCGGCGGCATGAGCCTGGAGCACGCGCTGACGAGCCGCGATCAGATCAACTCGGGTCTGCGCGGCGAACTCGACTCCGCAACCGGCAAGTGGGGTATCCGCGTCAACCGCGTGGAGCTCAAGGGCATCGACCCGCCGCCGTCGATCATCGACGCAATGGAGCAGCAGATGCGCGCCGAGCGCAACAAGCGTGCCGCGATCCTGACCGCCGAGGGCGAGCGTCAGTCGGCGATCCTGACCGCCGAGGGCGACAAGCAGTCCGCGATCCTGACCGCCGAAGGCCAGCGGCAGGCGCAGATCCTCACGGCTCAGGCCGATCGCCAGGCACAGATCCTGCGCGCCCAGGGCGAGGCACAAGCTATCCAGACGGTGTTCCAGGCGATCCACGACGGCAACCCGGATCAGAAGCTGCTGTCGTACCAGTACCTGCAGATGCTGCCGAAGATCGCCGACGGCGAGAACGCGACGACGTGGATCATCCCGGCCGAGCTGACCAAGGCACTGGGAACTCTCGGTGGCACGATCGGGTCGATCCCGGTCGACGGCGGCGGCAGTAAGAGCCGGGTCGATCTCAACGCCGAGATCGAGGACGACGTAACCGACGATGCGGCGACCAACGTCGCCGTACAGGAGGCGCTCGACGCCGCGAAGGCCGCGGAGAATCCTGCGACGGCCGCCGCCGACGTGCCGCCCCCGCCGCGCGACGATCAGAGCAGCTAGCTCGAAAGAACTACCGCGAATGCCCCGTCCGAACCATCGGACGGGGCATTTTCGCGCGCCCGGAAGCGTGACGCCGAAGGTATGGCCAGCGTTCATTCCACGTTCACCGCAGGCGGCCGGATCGGCAGATCGGTGACCCTATATTGCTCGGGACAAGCACGACTGCAACCCGAGAAGAGAACCCTCTGTGAGCACGATCTTGCGTTCCGGCCCGCCGGACGCAGACCTCGATGAGCCGCGTGAGCTGGCCACCAATCCGACCGGATCCGACCGGGCCTTTCTCCTCATCAGTCGATCTGTCGCGGCAATAGTGCTGCTCATCACCGGCGGCATCGGCCTGTTCCTGGCCAAGTCGTTCCTGCCCACATTGGGACACTACGGACTGAGCTTCTTCACCGAACGCCAGTGGCAGCCCGAAGCCGATGTGCTCGGCATCGCGGCAGTAGTGATGGGCACGTTCACGGTCGCGATCGTGGCGCTTTCGATCGCGTTCCCGCTCTCGGTGCTGACGGCGCTGTACATCGCCGAATATGCCCCCGCACGGATCCGGCCGACGTTGGTGTCGCTGGTGGACCTCATGGCGGCGGTGCCCAGCATCATCTACGGGCTGTGGGGGTTCACGCTGATCAGCCCTTATGCGAGCAGCCTCGCGCACTGGCTGCACGTTCACCTCGGTTTCATCCCGTTTTTTCGGGTCGACGCCGATCCGAACGCCGCTATCTGGGAGCAGACCCGCTACACCGCCTCGGCGTTCATCGCGGGTATCGCGGTGGCCATGATGGTCATTCCCATGGCCTGCGCCGTGATGCAGCAGGTGTTCAGTCAGGCACCTCCCGGCGAGCGAGAGGCCGCATTCGCGCTCGGCGCGACGCACTGGGGAGTCGTCAAGAGCGTCGTCCTGCCGTTCGGCAAGGGCGGCGTCATCGGCGGAACCATGCTGGGCCTCGGCCGCGCGCTCGGCGAGACGATCGCGGTGCTGCTGATCATCTCGCCGTCCTTCGACATCAAATTCAAGCCGCTCGAAGTGGGCACCAACACGGTGTCGGCGCTGATCGCCGGACGTTTCGGCGAGGCGACCGCCTCCCAGTTGCAGGCGTTGTTGGCCGCCGGATTCGTGCTGTTCCTGATCACGCTGTGCATCAACAGTCTGGCGTCCATGGTCGTGGCGCGCAGCCGTTCTGGACAAGGGGCCGACGCCTGATGAGCATCGATATCGATGAAGCGCCGACGACGATCGTCTCGACGGGCACGACTCACGTGCGGACCGAGCCGTCCTCGACCGAGTCCGTTCCGGTCTTTCAGCGTCGCCTGCTCAGCAAGTCGACCGCCGAGCAGAAGTTCGAGGTCCTCGGATGCTGGGTCGCAGCGTTCGCGATGGCCTGGCTCGTGTGCGGGAGACTGCTGCCGTGGAACGGCCCGATCGTGTTCACCCTGACGACTGTCGTGGTCGGTGTCATCCTGATCGCCGTCATCACAGCGATCGACTCGGGCTGGCCAGAGGTGGCCGACCGGGTGGTGACAACCGTCATCACTTTGGCCGCACTGCTCGTCGGCGTAGCACTCGTCTCGACCGTGGTGTTCGTCTTCGCCAAAGGCTGGAAGCCGCTGATCCACCTCAACACGTTCTTCGACGACATGTCGGGCGTCGGCCCGCGTGATCCGCTGACCAAGGGCGGCGTCGCACACGCGATCGTCGGCTCGCTCATCCAGGTCGGAATCGCGATCATCATCACGATCCCACTCGGTATCGGTACCGCGGTCTATATGACCGAGGTGGGCGGGAAATTCGCCCGAATCGTCCGCACCGTCGTGGAAGCCATGACAGCGCTGCCGTCGATCGTGGCGGGCTTGTTCATCTACACGACGCTGATCGTGGGTCTTGGCGTTCCGCGTTCGGGACTCGCCGCCGCGTTGGCGCTCGGCGTCATGATGCTCCCGATCATCGCCCGGGCAGCGGACGTCGTGCTGCGCGTCGTGCCGAGCAATCTGCGCGAGGCGAGTCTCGCGCTCGGGGCGTCACGCTGGTCGACTGTGTGGCACATCGTGCTGCCGACAGCGCGTCCCGGCCTCGCAACGGCGGTGATCCTCGGCGTCGCACGCGGCATCGGAGAGACCTCGCCGGTGCTGCTGACCTCGGGTGCCGCGAGCTTCATGGTCGCCAATCCTGCCGACGGCGTCATGAACTCGCTGCCGCTGTTCATCTTCTCCACCGTCCGAAGCGGCGAGCCGATCTACATCGAGCGCGCCTACGGCGCCGCCGCGATCCTGCTCGCCATCGTCCTCATCCTGTTCGTCATGGCCCGACTACTGGCCCGTCCCAGAAAGGGCACCCGTTGATCACCATCGCCCGCAAACCGCTCATCATGAGCACGCTGATCGGCATTTTGTCGGTCGCCGTGCTGTTGGCAGGTTCGCGTCCAGCCAACGCCGCCGCCTACGCGCAGATCGAGGGCTCGGGGTCCACTTGGTCGCAGGGCATCGTGTCGCAATGGATCGCCAAAGTCAGAGACAATGGCATGAAGATCGCTTACAACGGTGCCGGCTCCTCGCAGGGCCGCAAGGATTTCGCCAATAACGTCACCGATTTCGGCATCACGGAGATCCCGTACCAGGGCAAAGATGAATTCGGCAACGTCGATACGGCCGGATCGCGCGAGTACGCGTACATGCCGATCGTCGCGGGCGGCACGGCGTTCACATATCAGCTCAACGTCGCCGGCAAGCCGGTCAAGAACCTGCGCCTGTCGGGGGACACGATCTCCAAGATCTTCACGAACAAGATCACCAATTGGAACGATCCCGCGATCGCCAAGGACAACAACGGCCGCAAACTGCCGTCGCTGCCGATCATCCCGGTCGTACGCTCTGACGGCTCGGGCACGACGGCGCAGTTCACCGCCTGGATGGACAAGATGCACTCCAGCATCTGGCGCTCGTACTTCGGACGTTCGGGCCTGACGTCGTACTATCCCAAGAAGTCCGGCAGCAAGATGATCGGCGCCTCGGGCTCGGATCAGGTCATGAACACGATCTCCAGCAGGTCCGGCCAGGGGACCATCGGGTACGTCGAGTACTCGTACCCAGTGAACAAGAACTACCCGGTCGTCAAGGTGCTCAACCGGGCCGGATACTTCGTCGAGCCGACGCAGTACAACGTCGCAGTAGCGTTGACACGGGCCAAGATCAATCAGGACAAAGGATCGCAGAACTACCTGACCTCGATCCTGGACGGCGTCTACACGGCGTCCGATCCGCGGGCCTATCCGCTGTCCTCGTACTCCTACATGCTCCTGCCGACCGGCAAG
This sequence comes from Aeromicrobium sp. P5_D10, assembly GCF_054049535.1. NCBI lineage: Bacteria > Bacillati > Actinomycetota > Actinomycetes > Propionibacteriales > Nocardioidaceae > Aeromicrobium > Aeromicrobium sp. P5_D10. The sequence continues at coordinate 254,793 of NZ_JBFUME010000001.1, read as the reverse complement.
AACGACCGTCGCATGACAACTGCGAAACGGCAGACTCTGGCCGACTTCATGTTCTACTCGCTGTGCCAGGGCCAGGGGAGTGCGGGAAATCTTGGCTACTCGCCGCTGCCGCTCAATCTCGTGCAGGCCGGATTCACCCAGCTCAAGAAACTGTCGACCGCCGATCCCAACGTCAACTTCAAGAACCGAGATGTCACGAAGTGCAATAACCCGACGTTCACGAAGGGAAATCTGGCCAAGAACCATCTGGCCGAGATCGCGCCGCAACCGGCCAAGTGCGACAAGGTGGGCGCGGGACCGTGCGTCGGTCCGACCGGATCGGCGCCGACGACGGTTGCCGAGGCGTCCGGCGGCGATAAGCCCGCGGCCGGTGCAGGCGGCGGTACCGATGCTCCTGCAGGCGGCGATGCGCCGACGGGGGGAGATGAGATACCTGGTGCGGTCGATCCCGAAACAGGGATTGCTTCTGGCGGCGGTTCCGCCGGAGGACCCGGATCGGAGGCCGTGCCGACCGAACTCGTTTCGAGCCGCGCCGGCGACAACAAAGTCTTCGGTGCGTTAGCGGCGGCCCAGCTGCTCGTCATCGTCCTGGCCCCGGGAGTGGGCGCCGTGTACTTCCGCCGACGCGCGCGCAAGCGCCAAGGAGCATTCTGATGAAGGTCAACTTAGCCCGACGAGGCTTGTACATGCTTGCGACGCTGATGCTGCTTGCTGGCACCGTGGTGGGTGGCGTGACCACACCTGCCGCGGCGGCGGGCGCCGACGAGGGGGCGTTCAGCAAGACCAAGACCGTGACTCGCGAATTCAGGAGCGCCGGCGGTGCCGATGAGACCGTCGACCGACGCGATGTGACGTTGAAGGTCGATCACACCAAGAACCTGCGTGGGCGTGAACGGGTCAAGGTCAACTGGTCCGGCGCACGACCGAGCGCGGCCCGCGCGGCGGACCCCTACGGCGAGAACGGCCTGAACCAGGAGTATCCGCTGGTCCTGCTGCAGTGCCGGGGCATCGACGACCCGAAACTGCCCGCAGCCAAGCAGATCCGGCCCGAAACCTGTTTCACCTCGACCCGCCAGCAGCGTTCGCAGTCCACATCGCCGAGCTTTGCGGTGTGGCGGCACGATCTGTACGCGACGGAAGCCGACCGGGGCGAGAAGTCCGGCCTCGACCCGATTCCTGCGGCCTGCAATGACATCGCGGTGTTCTCGACCCATGTGACACCCTTCAAGGCAGCTTCGGGCAAGGTCTACCCGTCCTGCACGGGTGAGACCATGCCGCCGGAAGCTGCAGTCGGCGCATCGTTCCCGCCGTCGGAGGTGGCTGCATTCACCGGCAAGGACGGCAAGGGCGAGATCAACTTCGAGGTTCGTTCGGCCGTTGAGAACGAATCCCTGGGCTGCACGGACGACACTCCATGCTCGATCGTGGCGATTCCCATCATGGGTTTGAGCTGCATCGACGCCGATCGCGAGTGCCGCCGGGCAGGACGCTTCGAGCCGGGGTCGAGTAACTTCGCCAACGAAGGGATCGACGCGGCCGTCTCACCGGTGTACTGGTGGAGCGAGTCCAACTGGCGCAACCGGATCGCGGTACCGTTGACCTTTGCGCTGCCGCCGGACGTCTGCGATGTCGTGGACAGCCGCACGCCGGTCGACTTCTACGGTTCCGAGCTCATGAGCCAGGCCACGATGCAATGGGCGCCGGCGTATTGCCTCAACAAGAAGCGGTTCACCTTCCAGCACACGACTGTCGGTGACGCTCCGGCGTTCAAGCTGGTCGAGACCGGCTCAGCGGCGGGAGCGTTCGTGTCGGGAACCCGTGAAAGGTCGACGGAGGACCCGATCGGCTATGCCCCCACAGCATTGACCGGGTTCGCGGTCTCCTATGTCGTCGACAAGCCCAATAATGCCGGCGAGCAGGTTGCGCTCAACCTGAATCCGCGGCTCATCGCGAAGCTGCTGACGCAGTCGTACACGGGTTCGAGTCTGGGCGCCCAGCATCCGGGCCTGACCAAGAATCCGATGTCGCTCAACCAGGATCCTGAGTTCAAGGCGCTCAACCCCGGACTCGACTCGATTGCGCGGGAGGCCGGAGCCAATATGTTGTCGCTCTCGGAGTCGTCTGATGTCATCAAGGCCATGACCGAGTACCTGCAGGCCGACCCTGAGGCCAAGGCATTCATCTCGGGCAAGACAGATCCGTGGGGAATGGTCGTCAACCCGTCGTACAAGGGCATCGAGCTGCCGGTCAGCGAGTATCCGTTGCTCGATGAGTTCCAGCCCAAGTCGGAGCAGAAGTGCCGCCAGGACAACCCGGCGGCTTACTTCGGGCAGCTCGCGGCGCCGGTTTCGAGCCTTCGCAAGATCGCCGAAGCCGTCCTCGATGCGTGGCCCAATGTGCAGACCAAGTGCGAGCGGCCGAACCCGGCCGAGCCGTACAAGGTCGGTCGCATCGATCGGCAGGGTGTGGGAGCTCGGTTCATGCTGGGCGTTGTGAGTTTGGGCGATGCGCAGAGGTACGGTCTGCGCACGGCCAAGCTCCAGACCCAGTCGTCGATGTCGCCGACTGCCAAGTTCGTCAGTGACGAGGGACGCACGTTCATCGCACCTACTGTCAAGAGCATCTTGGCCGCAGCGCGTATCGCGAAGCCGGGTAAGAACACCGCGGCGTTCTCGTTGCCGATGAAGAGGCTGCGCGACAATCCCGAGGCCTATCCCGGCACGATGATCGTCTACACGACTGCCAAGCTGCGTGGGCTCGCCAAACCCGAGGCCAAGAACGTGTCGTCGTTCATCAAGATCGCGACGACAGAGGGGCAGGTCCCCGGCTCGGGCAATGGCAGGCTTCCCGACGGCTTCGTGCCGATCACCAAGAAGGGTGCGACAGCCGCGCTGTATGAGCGGGCCCAGGACGTCGCCGCGCTCGTCGCGGCACAGAAGGAGGCGAAGTCGCCGGTCAAGAAGCCCGAGACGCAGTCGCCGGGCGGCGGTGGTTCCGACACGCCGGTTGACGGCCCTGCCCCGGACGCCCAGGACGAACCTCCGTCGGCCTCGGGAGACGGGACCCAGACCTTGGAGACCAGCCCGACCGCAGGTGCGTCATCGCGACCGGCCCAGGTGCTGCTTCCCATGCTCCTGGCTCTTGCCCTGCTTGCCGGCCTGGGTGGGCCGGCGACTCGCCTGATCGCGATCGTGAAGGCACGCAAGTGACGGCGATCCTCAATGGTCGTCGGCGGGCCAGTCAACCCGCGCAGGTGTGGCCGATCCTGCCTCGTCGAGACCGCGCGCCGGTCACCCTGGCTGAGTCGACGTCGATCATCAGCACGTCGTTGACGGTCTTCGCGATCATCTTGATGTGGTTCCTGGCGCAACTGCTGTTCCTCAGCGGAATCGAGCAGGGGCGCGCGCAGGACCGCCTGTATCTCGACTTCCGGACCCAGCTCGCTGCCGCGACAGCGCCCACCGGGGGAGTCATCGCCCCGGGTGCTCCAGTCGCGCTGTTCTCTATCCCGGCGCTCGGATATGAACAGGTCGTCACGGAGGGTACGTCGTCTGGAGCCCTGCTCTCAGGGCTTGGACACCGCCGTGACACGGTTCTGCCTGGTCAGGCCGGCGTCTCGATCGTCTACGGCAAGTCACGCACATTCGGCAAGCCCATGGCGGTGATGCTCGATGGTGCGGCCGGCCGCACCATGAAGGTCACGACGGCGCAGGGCACGTCGGAGTACCGAATCGCCACGGTGCGCCGAGCCGGTGATCCCATGCCGGCACCGCCGACCGGTGCCGGGTCGCGCATCACGATGGTCACCTCGGAGGGGTCGGGAAGTCTCGGGGCGCTCTCTCCGAGCAAGGTTGTCTACGTCGACGCGCAGCTGACCGGGAAATCGTTCGAAGCTCCGGGCGGACGTCCCAATACCGTGAGCAAGACCGAAGTCGCGATGGCCGGTGACACGACCGTGATGCCTTCGCTGGCTCTGAGCCTTGGAGCCCTGGCGCTGGCGACAGTCGGGACGATCTGGGCACGCCAACGATTCGGACTTGTGCGTACCTGGATCATCGCCGCGCCGATCATCGTCGCGCTGGCCTGGTTGACATCCGATCTGGCGATGTATCTGCTGCCGAATCTCCTGTGATTGCAGCGATTCCAACTTGCCGTCTGATGGACATCTGCCGTTCACCTCAAACCCTGCCAAGCACACCCCAACAGCCATACGTTGCTCGTGGGCGACAGCATCCCGCTGGCGCAGCACATATGAGAAGAGGATCCCAGGAATGATTCGTCAGCGAGTCTCCTTCGCCGTGGCCGGCGCACTCGTGGCCGGCACGGCAATGACCGTAGGACTGGCCGGACCGGCCAGCGCGGCCAACACTGCGTACGACCCGAACTTCACCCCCGCAGCTGGCGACCTCGTCGGAGTCGGGTCCGACACGATCGAAATCGCCCTTGACTACCTGGCCAAGGGTGCCAACGGCGTGAATGGCTTCAACGCCGGGACTGCCGGATTCAAGATCGCCTCGTTCGCGGCCGCCGGCGATCCGGCCACCGTGACACTGCGCTCGGGATCTGCGGCGATCGCTCGCTCCACGATCAACGGATCGGGTTCGGGCAAGGCCAAGCTCTACAGCACCGGAAACAACCCCGACGTGAACTTCGCGCGTTCGTCCTCCTCGCTCAATGCCGCCGAGATCTCGGCCGGACTGCAGCAGTACCCGTTCGCGGTCGATGGTCTGAAGCTCGCCGTGTCGGGTGCGACGACCTCGAACGCTCCGGCCACGATCTCCCCGGCCGACATGGTCAAGATCTACAGCGGCCAGGTCACCAACTGGAGTCAGCTCGGTGGCACCCCCGGCGTCATCAAGCCGTATGTCCCGCCGACGACTTCAGGAACCTACTCGTTCTTCATCGCGCAGTTGAAGGCGGCGAACTCGGGCTCCGACGTCACGCTCGCCGGAACCGTGTCCACGAGCCAAGAGCACGATGACACCCTGATCAAGAGTGATCCGAACGCTATCGCGCCGTTCTCGACGGCTCGTGCCAAGGGTCTGACCAGCAGCATCAAGCTCGAAAAGGGCTTCAAGGCGTACCGCGCGGTGTACAACGTCGTGCGCGGGACTGACCTGTCGGACGGTGTCCTCGGCCCCAAGCTCAACTCCGTGTTCGCCGGGAACGGCTTCATCTGCAGCCCCGCGGCCAAGCCCCTGATCGAGGCCGCCGGCTTCGACCAGCTGGCACGTGCCAGTGCCGGTGGAGTGTGCGGGGAGCCGACGCAGGCCGCTGTGTCGACGTTCGTGACGACCTCGCAGGTCGACACCGAGACGACCCTCACGGCCGAGTCGATCAACGACAGCAAGGTCAAGCTGACCGCGACAGTCGACGCGTCCAGTGACGTCGAGGGTACGGTGCAGTTCAAGCAGGGCGGCACCGCGATCGGTGTGCCGGTCGAGGTCGTGTCGGGTAAGGCCAGCAAGACGCTTACGCTGGTCGCACCAGGGGACTACTCGTACACCGCCGAGTTCATCCCGGCCGACTCGCTCGGGTTCAATGCTTCGACCGGGACCGCATCGGCCTCGGTCAAGGCGCCTTCGCAGGTCACAGTCGGTCTGCTGAACCCGTCGGGCACCTACGGCTCGGCACGTCTGGCAGTCGTCTCGGCCACCGTCGACGGTGCTGCGGCGACGGGCAACGTCCAGGTCAAGGTCGACAACGGTGCTGCGGTCAACGTCGCGCTCAAGAACGGCTTCGGCTTCTACACGGTTCCCGGCACGACCGCGCTCGGTTCGCACACTGTGACCGCATCGCTGGCCGGCACCGCGACGTACAGCGCGGACACCGCGTCGACACCGCTCAGCGTCTCGAAGGCGACGACCAAGACGTCCTTCACGTTGAGCCCGGCCAAGATCAAGGTCAAGAAGGCGACGAAGGCCAAGGTCTCGGTCGTCATCAACGGGGCTGCGGTCAAGGCCAACGGTGCAGTCGTCATCAAGGCCGGCTCGAAGATCGTCGGCAAGGGCACGGTGCGCAACGGCGTCGCCACCATCACGATCGCCAAGCAGTCCAAGAAGGGAACGCTGTCGCTCAAGGCAACGTTCACGGGCAACGGCAACTACGGCAGCTCGACCTCCTCGACCGTCAAGCTCAAGGTCACCAAGTAACGCATGCCAGACCCGCACACAGCAGCCGGCTCCGTGTCCTCCGGGACGCGGGGCCGGTCGTGTGTGCTCCGTACTCCAGAGAGGCTCGACCCATGACCATGACCGCACCTGAATTCGATGTCGAGGCGGGCTCGTACACCGATGTCCTGCCGGCCGTTCCCGCTGCACCGACCCTGGCCGAGATCAAGGCGAATGAGGTCTCGGCCTGGTTCGGTACCCACAAGGTGCTCGACCGGGTCTCGCTGACGATGCCGGCCGGTGCCGTGACGGCCCTGATCGGTCCGTCCGGCTGCGGCAAGTCGACGTTCCTGCGAATCCTCAATCGCATGCACGAACTGATCCCTTCGGCCTCGCTCGCCGGCAGCGTCGAACTCGATGGCCAGGACATCTACGATCCGGAGCGCAAGCTGACCGATGCCCGGCGATCCATCGGCATGGTCTTCCAAAAGCCCAATCCGTTCCCGGCGATGACGATCCAGGAGAATGTGCTGGCCGGACTCAAACTGACCGGTACCAAGATCGATCGTGCCGCGCGGGAGGAACTCGTCGAATCGTGCCTGACCAAGGGCGGTTTGTGGAATGAGGTCAAAGATCGGCTCGACGCGCCAGGCGGCGGTCTTTCCGGCGGGCAGCAGCAGCGCTTGTGCATCGCCCGTTCGCTGGCCATCAAACCGCGCGTCCTTTTGATGGACGAACCGTGCTCGGCACTCGATCCGACCTCCACCAGGGTCATCGAGGAGACGATGCTCGAGCTCGCCCGGGAGGTCACGATCGTCATCGTGACGCACAATATGCAGCAGGCCGCCCGGGTCTCCTCGCAGTGCGCGTTCTTCCTCGCCGCCCAGGGCACGCCCGGCGTGATTGTGGAGCATGGGGATACTGGTTCCATGTTCGGCAGCCCCCAAGATCCCCGCACAGCGGATTACGTCAACGGTCGCTTTGGCTGATCACCCACGAGACTCTCGCTCCACGACAGGACTGCTCCTGGGCGTGCTGGGTGGCTTGAGCGCACTCGTGCTGTTGATCGCGATCGCGATCTTCGCGAGTACGCCGAACGATATCCCGGCACGAGACGGCACGGCCGCGATCGATCCTGCGCTGCCCCCCGAACCCGTCACGACGATGTCGCCCGTCCAGCCCACCGAAGAGGCGGCGACACCACAGGCCGCCACCACCGCCGGGGTCGCACCTCAGTGGATCGCCCGGGTCTCGCAGCAGACCGGCATCAGCAGCGTCGCGGTGGCGGCCTACGGCTCGGTATCGCTGCGGATGGCCAAGGAACAGCCCGGATGCAAGGTCGGTTGGACGACCCTGGCAGGCATCGGCGGGATCGAATCGGGACACGGCACCAACAGCGGATCCCAGTTGTTGGCGGACGGCACGACCTCGCGGCAGATCCTCGGCCCGGCCCTCGATGGCTCACCGGGCCTGGCCGCGATCCGATCAGACGAGGAGTCGGCACAGTGGCACGGCGACACGAAATGGGACCACGCGATCGGACCCATGCAGTTCATCCCGTCGACCTGGGAGAAATGGCATTCTGACGGCAACAGCGACGGCACGGACGATCCGCACAATATCTTCGACTCCGCCTACGCTGCCGGCCGCTACTTGTGTGCGTCCGGCGGCGATCTGACGACGGGCGAGGGGTGGACCCGAGCGGTGTTCTCCTACAACCACTCCGACGACTATGTGCGAAACGTCCTGGCCCGCGCGAACTCCTACGCTCAAGCCAAATAGAAACCCTTCCCGCGAGTGGTGCGCTCTGGACGTTTCAAGACGGCGTGTCTGACCAAAGTGCACCAGTCGCGGGGCGGTTTGCACCACTCGCGGGAAGGTTTGCACCACTCGCGGACGGTCAGTGGGCGTAGGTGCCTTGGATGATGGCCCGGCCCAGCGTCTTGAACGCCAGGTTGAAGCCCACGACCGCCGGGGACGCTGATGCGTCGACGCCCAGAGTCTCGGCTCCCACAGCGTGGACGACGAAGTAATAGCGGTGCACCTGATCGCCTTGCGGGGGAGCAGCGCCCATGTACGACAGGCCGCCGCCGTCATTGCGCACGTGGAAGGCACCGCCGGGCAGTGATGCGTCGGAGCTGCCGGCGCCGGTGGGCAACTCGGTGACGTCGGCCGGGAGGTCGACCACGACCCAATGCCAGAAACCCGACACGATCGGTGCATCGGGGTCGAAGCAGGTCACGACGAAGGACTTGGTCCCCTCGGGAACGTCGGTCCAGCTCAGTTGCGGCGAGGTGTCGCCGCCGCTGTTGACCTGGTCGTCTTTGAGTGGATAGCCGTCGGACACATCCGTACTGGTGACCGTGAACGATGCGACGGTGGGCAGAAGCGGGTAGGGATCAGGTGTGACGGGACGATCAAGGCTCATGGTCGATAGGCTAACGCGGTGGCCGAGATCGTACGACTGGAAGACCTGGACGATCCGCGATTGCGCGACTACCTCGACCTCCGAGACGTCCAGATGCGGCTCAAACACGAGGTCGACGGCGGGATCTTCCTGGCCGAGGGCGAGAAGGTCGTGCGCAGAGCAGTCGAGTCGGGCCACACGCCGCGCTCGTTCCTGATGGCGCCGAAATGGCTCGATGGGCTGGCCGACATCCTCGATACGACCGATGCGCCCTGTTTCGTGCTCGATGAGAAGGCGGTCGAGAGGGTCACCGGCTTCCACGTGCACCGAGGCGCTCTGGCAGCGCTCGAACGTCCCGCTCTGCCGTCGCCGCAACAGGTGCTCGCGGATGCTCGACGTGTCGTCGTCATCGAGGACCTCGCCGATCACACCAACGTCGGCGCGATCTTCCGCAGCGTCGCCGCATTGGGGTTCGACGGGGTCTTGTTGTCGCCACGCTGCGCCGACCCGTTGTACCGGCGGGCCATCAAGGTCTCGATGGGTTCGGTGTTCTGGCTGCCCTACGCCCGCGTCGACGACTGGTACGGCGCACCTGATCTGCTCCGCGATGCGGGTTACACGACGTACGCCATGACCTTGGCCGACGATTCGGTGGCGATCGATCAGGTACCCCGCGACGTCGAACGAATGGCCGTCATCGTGGGCTCAGAGGGCCACGGGCTGACGGCTCACTGGGAGCAGGCCGCCGACTATCGCATCACGATTCCCATGGCGGCCGCGATCGACTCGCTCAACGTGGCGTCCTCGGTCGCGGTGGCGTGCTGGGAGCTGCGCCGGCGCTGACCTGGACGCCATCGTTCCTGGTGGGCCGGTGCGCTGGCGTCCAAGACGAGCGCCGCGGTGGACGCTAGAGCACCGCTGCAGGGATGCGGTGGACGCTAGAGCACCGCTGCAGGGATGCGGTGGACGAGCGAGAGTGCGGCAGTGACGACATCACTGATGTAGTCGGCGGTCTCATCGGCTGACGGCGTGAAGAACGTGGGACGGGCGGAGTCGTCTCGTGCCTGCAGGAGGATCTCCAGGTTGTCGACTTCGGCGGCCGTGCACAGATCGAGCGAGGAGAGCATCTCCAGCAGCAGTTCGCCGTTGGTGCGCACCGACAGATCCTCGATCGTGCCGCCGCTCCAGCTGGGGCGGATCGCCCTCACCGCCGAGAAGTCGTTGGAAGCGAGCATCGTCAGGGCCAAGGCAGTGAATCCGTTCCAGGCCGAGACATGCGCCGGCCGGTGCAACTCGTACCGAGTGCACTCGAGCGCTTCCTGATGGGCGGCGGTGAGTCGCCGCATCGCCAGCAGTCGTTCGTGGGTGGTCAGACTCACCTGCCGTGAGGCCGGGCTCTTGGACGTCTGGATCACCGAGACGGTGAAGTTGGCATGCTGCGCCAGCGTCAGGAAGCACTCGGCGGTGCGGGTCACGTGATGCTCGGAGTATTCGGTGTGGCGGCGGATGACCTTGCTGAGTGCGGCGATATCGCGATCGGGTGCATCCGAGTAGCGGGTGAACAGGGGAGCGTAGGAACTGCGCAGGGCTCCCGCGAGCACGACACCGGAATGGTCCGGGCGTCGGTAGCGGTTCCAGGTCAGGGTCGGACGTCCTGCACCGTCGACGAAACCGAGGGCGCGCAGCATGCCGACGACGTGACCGCCCTCGCCGGAAGGGATCCCGTTGGCCTCCAGGAACGCAGCAGTCACCTTGCCCGGGACGGTCGCATTGCGAATCGCGTTGAGGGTCAGGGGGATCGACGATGGAGCCGTCGTGTGCGGCATGCCTCCCATGACCCTCCTCGTCCGGTCGTGCCGATCGGCGGTGCCGTCGGCGCGGTCTCAGCGTTCGATGACATCCTCGTCGACGAGGATCGTGACGGGCCAGTCGTCGGGATAGCTGTCGGCGAGTTCCTCATGTTGTTTGTAGAGCTTCTTGCGCGAGCGTTCGGGGACGCGATCGCCGAAGACAGTGCCGAAGAGGTGATCGGTCTCATGCTGCAGGCAGCGGGCGAGCAGGCCGTTGCCCGTGAACTCGACCGGTTCGCCGTTCTCGTCGAAGCCGCTGACATGGGCGAGATCCGGACGTGCGCAACCCGTGAAGGCGCCGGGCAGCGAAAGGCAGCCCTCATCGTCGTCCTCAAGATTGCGTTCCTTGCCTTCGGGCAGGGTCAGCACGGGATTGCACACGACTCCGGTGATCTGGTTGTTGTCGTCGTCAGGGCAGTCGAAGACGAAGACCTTCAGGTCGACGCCGACCTGATTGGCTGCCAGGCCGACGCCGCGGGCGGCGTACATCGTGGCGACCATGTCGGCGACCAGAGTGCGCAGGTCATCGTCGAACTCGGTCACGTCTGCGAGCTCGCGGTGCATCACGGGCGTGCCCCAGCGCGTGATGGGACGGACAGCGCCGCCGGTAGGTAACGGGCGGGACTGCGATGCGGTGGACGTCACTGGTGCTGGGCTCCTCAGATCAGGTTCACCAAGGTTATCGAGAAGGGTTTCGGGCCGTGGTGCTGGTCCCGGGATGTGAAGTGGAATACCATTGGTATGTCGAAGTGCAAACGAGAGTTACACTTGACACGTGGTGGGCAACTCAGTCCAACCCGACCCAGTCTTCTAGGAGTTCCTGTGGCTACTCGTCGCGATCCCATGGGGATCGGCCTGGCGGTGCTCAATCGCATCGCCAGTTCGCCGACCATCGACAAGCTGAAGCTACGTAAGACGACCGAACGGGCCGTCTACGAAGGCGCCCGGAGCGGATTCCGTGTCGCCGGCGCCTCGAGCCGCGCCTTCAAACGGGTCAAAGGCTCAGGCAAGCCCCAGCGATTGAGCCAGCCGTCCGACCGCGGCGTGTTCGATCTCGAACCGACCGAGGATCAGCAGATGATCGTCGGCGTCATCAAGGAGTTCGCCGCCGAGGTGCTGCGTCCGGGCGCAGCCGAGGCCGAGAACGTCAACGACACGCCCAAGGAAGTACTCGCGCAGACCAGCGATTTCGGTCTGACACTGATCAACATCCCCGAGAAGCTGGGCGGTCTTTCCGAGGAACGCTCGACCGTCACCGGCGTTCTGGTGGCCGAGGCGCTCGCCGAGGGCGATATGGGACAGGCCGTGGCGTGTCTTGCGCCGGCGGCCGTCGCGACAGCGATCTCGCTGTGGGGCACAGATGCCCAACAGCAGACATATCTTCCCGATTTCGCCGGTGACGACATCCCGGCTTCGGCTCTGGCGATCGCTGAACCCCGTGCGCTGTTCGACCCGTTCGAACTGCAGAGCACAGCGGTCAAGCGTGGCGACAAGTATGTGCTGAACGGTGTGAAATCAGCTGTCGTACGCGGGATCGAGGCCGAACTCTTCATCGTCGGTGTCGATCTCGAAGGCAGTGGTCCGACCCTGTTCCTGGTCGAGTCGGCCAGTCCCGGCGTCTCGATCGAGGCCGATCCCAGCATGGGTCTGCGCGCCGCGGGTCTGAGCCGTCTGATCCTCGAAGACGTCGAGCTCTCTGCCGATGCGATTCTCGGCGAGGGAGATCCCGCCGACTACCGAGAGTGCATCCGGTTGTCGCGCCTGGCCTGGGCAGGACTCGCTCTCGGCACGTCACGCGCCGTCCTCGACTACGTGTCCGACTACGTCAAGACGCGCTCGGCGTTCGGCGAGCCGATCGCACATCGTCAGGCCGTCGCCTTCATGGTCGCCAATATCGCGATCGAACTGGAAGGCATGCGACTCGTGACCCTCAAGGCCGCGGCTCGTGCCGAGCGCGGTCAGGACTTCTCGCGCGAGGTCGCCCTCGCGAGGCGACTCGCCGGCGAGTACGGAATGAAGATCGGCACCGATGGTGTGCAGCTGCTCGGCGGCCACGGCTTCGTCAAGGAACACCCGGTGGAGCGGTGGTATCGCGATCTGCGTGCTGTCGGCCTGATGGAAGGAGCAGTCCTCGTCTGAGGGCGGACATACTCATGATCAATCTCGAAACCCCCCGCAAGTTCCGTCCGTTCATCAAACAGGCGCATCAGGTCGCCGAGGAGTTCCTGCGCGCCAATTCGCGCAAGTACGACCTGGCCGAACACGCCTACCCCAAGGAGCTCGATCTCCTGGCATCGCTCGTCGACGGCATGGGCGACTCCGGCCAAGGACAAGGTGCCGGTGCCGGAGCAGTCGGCAGCCGCGATGAGGACGAGGCGAAGGACGGCAAGGTCAAGAACGGCACCAATATGTCGTCGGTCCTGTCGATCATCGAGATGTGCTGGGCCGATGTGGGCCTGCTGCTCTCGATGCCGCGCCAGGGCCTCGGCAACTCCGCGATCGCGTCGGTCGCCAACGAGGAGCAGCTGGAGCGCTTCAAGGGCACCTGGGCCTCCATGGCGATCACCGAGCCCAGCTTCGGCTCCGACTCCGCCGCGATCACCACGACCGCGGTCAAGGACGGCGACGCCTACATCCTGAACGGTGAGAAGATCTTCGTCACCGCCGGTGAACGGTCCGACTCCGTCGTGGTGTGGGCGACGCTCGACAAGGCGCTGGGCCGTGCCGCGATCAAGTCGTTCCTGGTGCCCAAGAGCCTGCCCGGTATCCGGGTCGAACGCCTCGAACACAAGCTCGGAATCCGATCGTCCGACACCGCGGTGATCGTTCTCGACAACTGCCGGGTCCCCGCGGAGAACCTCCTGGGAAATCCGGAGATCGACGTCAAGCAGGGCTTTGCCGGAGCGATGGCCACCTTCGACAACACCCGTCCGCTGGTCGCCGGCATGGCCGTCGGCTGCGCCCGCGCGGCGCTCGAGGACACCCGGGAGTTGTTGGAGAAGGCCGGTGTCGTCATCGACTACGACCGTCCCGTGCAGTCGCAGTCGTACGCCGCGGCGACGTTCATCTCGATGGAGGCCGACTGGGAGGCCGCCTTGTTGCTGACGTTGGAGGCGGCCTGGCTCGCCGACAACCGCAAGCCCAATTCGATGGAAGCGTCGATGGCCAAGGCCAAGGCCGGACGGGTCGGCAATGAGATAACCCTTCGCTGCGTGGAGCTGGCCGCAACGCTCGGCTACAGCGAGAACCAGCTGATCGAGAAGTGGTCGCGCGACTCCAAGATCCTCGACATTTTCGAGGGAACCCAGCAGATCCAGCAATTGATCGTGGCACGACGCCTGCTCAACCTCACGTCGACCGAGCTTCGCTGACCCGACCCACACGCCTGGAACTCCCCGAACGGTTCGGGGAGTTCCAGGCGTTCTATAAGGTTCACTCATGACCAGCGATCTCCCAGCCGACCTCGACGTCGACTTCGAGCTGACCCGTTTCGTTCGCCGCGTGCGTGGACGGGCTCTCCGGACCCTGGGGGAGATCCATCCCAAGCTCGACTACGGGACGTTCACCTTCCTGCTCGTGATCTGCGACTCCCCGGACGGAATTCGCGGTTCTGAGCTCGCAGAGGAGCTCGGCGCCCACAAGTCCACTGCCAGTCGGGCCGCGGCCGCTTTGGAGAAGTACGGACTCATCACCCGGGTTCCGGACCCCGACGACGGGCGGGCACAGCTGCTCGTCGCGCAGCCCGAGACCCAACGTCTGATCGCCGAATACCGCAGACGAGGACACGCGAGGCTCAAAGCGATCTTCGAGGACTGGACGCCTGAAGAGATCACCTCATTCGCTCGCGGTCTGGTGCGGCTCAACGAAGGCGCAGAGAAGCTGCTGTGAAGATCTTCCACCTCGCACTCGAGGAGGCGTGGCTCGCGGCGCAGACCGCCGGCACATACACCGTCTCGACGCTGGGACTCGACCTCGCGGAGGTCGGTTTCATCCACTGTTCGCAGGCGGAACAGGTCGCAGCTGTCCATGCCAGGTTCTATCGCGCGGTGACCGGACCCGTCATCCGGTTGACGATAGACACCGGCTTGCTGACGTCACCGTGGCAGCTCGACGAAGTGCCTGGTGAGCCATTGCCGTTCCCGCACATCTACGGCCCGCTCAATCTCGATGCGGTGGTGGCGACGGAACCGTTCACAAGGTCAGCATCGTCTTGATCGCGGTACGCTCGTCCATCGCGCGATAGCCTGCCGCGACTTGGTCGAGAGGCAAGGTCAGATCGAAGACATCGCCCGGCGTGACGGTTCCGTCCAAGACCTCGGGGAGTAGATCTTCGATGTAGCTGCGCACCGGAGCCACCCCGCCGGCGAGCCCGATATTGCGGGCGAACATCGCCGGGATGTTGAGCGAGACGTCGTGCGGGACGCCGACATACCCGACCCGGCCGCCTGGACGTACCGACAGCATCGCCTGCTTCATGCTGTCGCCGGTGCCGACGCATTCGAGCACGCTGTCCGCGCCGATACCGTCGAGGATCTCGCGCACGACAGCGGCGCCGTCCTTGCCTCGCTCTTCGACGATCTCGTCGGCTCCGAAGCGACGAGCGATGGCTTGACGGTCTTCGTGGCGCGACATCGCGATGATGTGGCGTGCTCCCAGACGTTTGGCCGCGAGCACGCCGCTCAGACCGACCGCGCCGTCACCGACGACCACGACGGTGCTGCCCGCGCCGACCCCTGCTGCGACGGCAGCGTGATGGCCGGTCGGGAAAACGTCCGACAATGTCAGGAGATGCGGGATCAGCGCGGCGTCGGGCTGTGACGGGGTCGCGACCAGGGTGCCGTCGGCCCACGGGACTCGCACAAGTTCGCCTTGTCCGCCGTCGGCGAAATGTCCCTGCTTGTCGTCGGCGCCCCAGAAGCCGCCGTTGACGCATGAGGAGTGCACGCCACGGCTGCACAACTTGCAGGTGTTGTCGGAGAAGGTGAACGGTGCGATCACGAAGTCACCGGTCGCCAGCGTCGAGACCGCCGCGCCGACCTGCTCGATGACGCCGACGAACTCGTGGCCGATCCTCACGGGCCCGTCCAGCTTCTTGACGCCGCGATACGGCCATAGGTCGGAGCCGCAGATACATGAGGCGACGACCCGTACGACTGCATCGGTGTCGGCAAGGATCTGGGGTGCCTCCACATCGTCTAGACGGATGTCCCGGGCAGCATGAAGAACGGTGGCGCGCATGGGTTAATACTGCCAGCCAGCCATGTGGAAGGATCTTGCTTATGACTAACAAGCCTGAGATCGACTTCATCGAGGGCCCCGCGCCCACCGAACTCCAGATCACCGACCTCATCGTGGGCGACGGCCCGGAGGCCGTCCCGGGTGGGCTCGTCGACGTGCACTATGTGGGTGTCGAGTTCGACACCGGCGAGCAGTTCGACGCCTCATGGGACCGCGGCCAGTCCGCCAGGTTCCCGTTGCCGCAGCTGATCGGCGCCTGGCAGCAGGGCATCCCCGGCATGAAGGTCGGCGGACGCCGCCAGCTCGTGTGCCCGCCGGAGCTTGCCTACGGTCCGGCCGGCGGAGGACACCACCTGTCCGGCAAGACCCTGGTGTTCGTGATCGATCTCCTCGGAGTCTGAGCGAGGCCCGATCTCGCGCAGCGAGTGACCGGCCGAGCTGGTTGAGGAGCGAGGGCGTCCAGCGCCCGAAGCCTCGAAACCCGATGAGCCGAAAAGCTCGCCAGGTTTCGAGGCTTCGGCCGCAAGCGGCCTACGCACCTCAACCAGCGATGCTCGGTTTCGAGGCACCTCAACCGACGACCTTGACTGATGGGGTTCGGACATGACCTTGGCCCTGCTGGGGACGCTTGCGGTGCTGGCGCTGATCGACAGCACGAGCTTCGGGACACTGCTGATCCCGATCTGGTTGTTGACGGCGCCTGGACGCCTGCGCGCCGCTCGCGTCGTGGTGTTCTTGGCGACGGTCGCGGCGTTCTACCTCGTGCTGGGGCTGTTGCTGGTCGCCGGAGTGGCCCAGTTCTCCGATGAGATCAGCGACGCGCTGGAGACGACGCCGGTCCAGATCGCCCAGGCCGGGCTGGGAATCGCGCTGCTGCTGGCAGGTATCTGGATCGGCTCGCGCAAGGACACGGGCGATTCAGGTCGTCTGCTCCGCTGGCGGGAACGGGCCGTGGGGGAGAGCGGATCGCCTCGGGGTCTGATGCTCCTGGCCCTGATGGCCGCCGTGGTCGAAGCCGCCTCGATGGTGCCCTACCTGGCCGCGATCGGTCTGATCGGAACTGCCGATCTGGCCTGGCCGGTCATGCTGCTGGTGCTGGTCGGCTATTGCTGCGTGATGATCCTGCCGGCCCTGGTGCTGCTGGGGATGCGGATGGTTCTGGGCGGAGTGATCGAGAGGCCCCTGCAGCGGATCAACGACTGGATGATGCGGACCGGACGTGAGAACACCGCCTGGGTCCTCGGCATCATCGGTGTGATCCTCGCCGGCAACGCGCTCCAAGCGTTGGGCGTCATCGGGTCCTAGAGGGCGTCGACCAATGCGGTCAGCCTCTTGACCGAGACCGGATACGCGGTCTTCAGGGTCTGGGCCAGGAGACTCAGGCGAAGCTCTTCCAATGCCCAGCGGACGTGCTGGACCTCGGGCGACAGCCGTGCCCAGGTCGAGAGCCCAGCGGTCCGCTCGTGGAATCTGGCCTCCAGGTTCTGGGTGGCGACCAGATCATCGGTCAGCGGCGAATCCAGTCGCCGCCTGGCCGCCTGCAAGTACAGTGGCAGACGCCGGAGCTGGGCCGTTCCGGCCTCCCGGATGAATCCGGGGAACAGCAGCCACGACAGCTGGACGCGGACGTCCTCGCCGGCCTCGGTCTGCGGCAGGGGAGTCACCTCGCCTAGTGCCCTGAACGTCGCGATGACTGCGTGTACGGCCTGTTCGGTCTCGCCGTAGACCTCGGCACGGACCGTCTCGTACAACAGCCCGAACGTCGCCTCGTCCCAGACGGGCCCGCTATGCCGGACGACCAGAGTCTCGATCGCGGCCAGCCAGCACTCCTCAATGACTGCGGCGGCGTCCTTGTGCGGACCGGTCGACAGCAGCAGTTTCGACTGCAGGTCGAGCGATCGACCCAGGTGAGGCACCGGCGTCGGCAGGGCGTAAGACAGCAGACGTGCCTGTCCTTTGATCATCGCGATCGACTGCTCGGCGGAGGAGTCCAGGATGCGCAGCGCGACCGATGCGCCTTCGTCGACCAGCGCCGGATAGCCGGTCACCTGGCCGGCGGTGATCGACTGCTCGATCGTCCCGACGTCCCAGGTGCGGAGCCCAGCGCGCTCTTCTTGGCGGGCGACCTTGGTCAGGTCGGCCCGCAGGTGGCTGGTCAACTCGCGACGCAGCTCGGCCAGATCCTTGCCGCGGCCGAGCTCCGTGCCGTTCTCGACGACCCTGAACGTGACCCGCAGGTGCGAGGGCAATGCCGCGAAGTCGAAGTCGCTGGCCGCGACGATCGTCCCGTTGAGCAGACGCATCTGCCGGGCCAGCTCCTCGCTCATATCGGTCGCGGCCGGGTCGAGCGCCTCGACGAGTTTGGGTGCGAACTGGCCGGCCGGGACGAACTCACGTCGTAGCCGTTTGGGCAGCGACCTGATCAGCTCGGTGACAAGTTCGACCCGGTGCCCGGGCACATGCCAGTCGAAAGCCCGGTCGTCGACGGTCAGGAGTCGCTCGATCGGCAGATCGACCGTGACGCCGTCATCGCTCATGCCCGGTTCGAAGGCGTACGTCAGCGGGTAGGCCTCGCCGTCGGAGTGCCATTCGCGCGGGAACTCGTCCTCGGCGCCGTCGGGTCCATCGCTCAGCATCGCGGGGTCGAACGTCAGCAAATCGGGCTGGTCGTGCTTGGCCTTCTTCCACCAGGCGTCGAAGTGTCGGGTCGAGACGACGTTCAACGGGATGCGCTGATCGTAGAACGCGTACAGCGTCTCGTCGTCGACACGCAGGTCACGGCGCCGCAGGCGCTCCTCGAGCTCCTCGACGTTCGCGATCATCTTCTGGTTGGCGGCCCAGAATTTGTGGTGCGTGCGCCATTCGCCCTGCACGAGAGCATGCCGGATGAACAGATCGCGCGACACGATCGGGTCGATCCTGCCGAACTGGACCAGCCGGTCGACGATCAGCGGGATGCCGAACAGCAGAAGCTTCTCGCGGGCCATGACCGCGCCACGTCGGGTCGACCAATGCGGCTCGCTGTAGACGCGATTGATCAGGTGATCGCCCGCGGCCTCGACCCATTCGGGTTGGATCTTGGCCGCGGTGCGACCCCAGAGCCGGCTGGTCTCGACCAGTTCGCCGACCATGACCATGCGGGGCGGCTTCTTGGCCAGGCCTGAACCGGGGAAGATCATGAACTTGGCATTGCGGGCGCCGAGATACTCGCGCCCTTCGGCGTCGCGCAGGCCGATGTGGGACAACAATCCCGCCAGCAGCGCCTGGTGGATCAGATCGGGATCGGCGCCGTTGCTGCCAGGCTTGAGACCGAGGTCCTTCGCGGTACGGCGCAGCTGGGAGTGGACATCGTGCCATTCACGGATACGCAGATAGTGCAGGAATTCGTCGCGGCACATGCGCCGAAACGCCGAGCTCGACAGATCGTCGCGGCGCTCGCGGATGTATTTCCACAGCGTGAGGTACGACAGGAAGTCCGAGTCAGGCTCCCGGAACCGGGAGTGCTTCTCATCGGCGGCCTGCTGCATCTCCAGGGGACGTTCGCGCGGGTCCTGGATCGACATCGCCGACACGATGACCAAGACGTCTGCGAGGCAGCCGAGTTCGTCAGCGGCCAGCAACATCCGGGCCAAACGGGGGTCCGTCGGCAGCGTCGACATACGCCGGCCGATCTTGGTCAGCTTGCCGTCTTGGAGGGCATTGAGCTCGTACAGCAGGTTGAGCCCATCGCTGACCGAGCGGGAGTCCGGCGGGTCGAGGAACGGGAAGTTCTTGATATCGCCGAGATCGAGTGATGCCATCTGCAGCAGCACCGACGCCAGATTGGTGCGCTGGATCTCGGGGTCGGTGAACTCGGGACGACCGTCGAAGTCCTCTTCGGAGTACAGCCGGATGCAGATTCCGTCGGCGACGCGGCCACATCGGCCGGCACGCTGAGCCGCGCTGGCCTGCGAGATCGGCTCGATCGGAAGCCGTTGCACCTTGAGCCGTTGGCTGAACCGGGAGATACGGGCCAGGCCGGTGTCGATGACGTAGCGGATGCCGGGAACCGTCAGCGATGTCTCTGCGACGTTGGTTGACAAGACGATGCGGCGTCCGGGGTGGCTGCTGAAGATCTTCTGCTGATCCGCGGCGGCGAGCCGTCCGTACAGCGGCAGGATCTCGGTGCGGGGGTACTTTTTGCCCGCGAGGAACTCGGCGGCGTCCCGGATCTCCCGTTCGCCTGACAAGAAAACCAAGATGTCGCCTTCGAGCGGCAGGTCGGAGACGGCGTACGCGATCGCGTCGAGCTCGCTGTCGGCGCCGGTCTCCTCGATCGGGTGGTAGCGGACCTCGACGGGGAAGGTGCGTCCACTGACTTCGATGATCGGTGCATCGAACATCGCCCCGAAACGTTCGACGTCAATCGTCGCCGACGTGATGATGACTTTGAGCTCGGGGCGACGGGGGAGCAGTTGCTTCAAGTAGCCCAGGAGGAAGTCGATCGACAGCGAGCGTTCATGCGCCTCGTCGATGATGATCGTGTCGTAGCGCGACAACATGCGGTCGCGTTGCAGTTCAGCCAGTAGGAGGCCGTCGGTCACCAGCTTGATCACGGTGTCGGCGTTGGTCTGATCGTCGAAACGCACGGCGTAACCGACCTCGGCACCCAGGTCGACCTCGCACTCGTCGGCGATCCGTTTGGCCACGGATCGGGCAGCGATCCGGCGGGGCTGGGTGTGCGCGATCGATCGGCGTCCCAGCTCGTAGGCGATCTTGGGTATCTGGGTCGTCTTTCCCGAGCCCGTCTCGCCGGCGATCACGACGACCTGATGGTCACGAATCGCCGCAGCGATGTCGTCGTGACGGGCGCTGATAGGCAGGCCCGGGTCGAAGGCGATTTTCATTTCAGTCCAAGCGAATCGGCGAACAAGAGATATCCCACGAATGCGACGACGTCGAGCAATGTGTGGGCGATGACCAGCGGCATGACGCGCTTGGTCCGGTGGAACCAGTATCCGAACACCAGCCCCATGACAAAGTTACCCAGTCCCGCCCCAACACCTTGATACAGGTGGTAGCTGGCGCGCAGCGCGGCTGCGGTCACGATTGTCGCGGCGGTCGTCCAGCCGAACTGTTTGAGCCTGGTCATGAGGTAGCCGATGACGATGACTTCCTCGAGGATCGCGTTCTGGAACGCGGCGAGGATCAGGACGGGAATCGTCCACCAGTAGTCGACATCCGGCGAGGGGATGATCTCGGCGGTGATGCCGAGCCACCGGCCGATGAAGTAGAACGCCAATCCGGGGATACCGATCGCAGCGAACAGCGCAACGCCCCAGCGGGAGTCGAATCCCACCCGCGACCGATCCAGGCCGATGCGCTGCAGCACCGGTTTGTCGTCCCGATCGAGAGACAGCAGGTACAGCGCCAGCGCGACCGCTACCAGTGAGAAGCCGATACCGAGGACTTGGTAGATGAAGTCGAAGATCTCACGGTCGTCGCGGGAGGAGTTGAGCGTCGCCGTCTGATTGCCGATACCGCCAGGCAGGGTCGCCTTGCGGATCAGGCTGACGACGGCGTATACGCCCGAAGCGCCCAGCGACAGGCCGAGGACGATCCAGACCTCGACCTTGAGACGTCGGTCAGACACCGATCACAGGTCGTCCGTGCTGAAAGTGTCGCAGGAGTTGACGGTGCCGGACTGATAGCCCGCGAGGAACCACTTCTGCCGCGATTCGCTGGAACCGTGGGTCCACAAGTCCTGGTTGACGTTGCCTCCGCCGAGCGACTCTTGGATGTGGTCGTCGCCGACGGCTGCGGCGGCGGACAGTGCCGACTGGACATCGGCCTTGGTCAGCGGCTTCAACAGCGTGTTGCCCTCATCGTCCTTGGTTGTCGCGGCGTGGTTGGCCCACACCCCGGCCATGCAGTCGGCCATGAGCTCGATGCGGACACCGCCGCTCTTGGGACCCGTGCGGCCGTCCTGGCCCTTGGCGAGGAAGCCGAGGATGTTCTCGACATGGTGGCCGTATTCGTGCGCGACGACGTACTCCTGTGCCAAGGCGCCGCTGTCGGCGCCGAATCGGCTCGTCAGTTCGTCGAAGAAGCTCGCGTCGATGTAGATGCGTTCATCGCTGGGGCAGTAGAACGGGCCCGTCTGGTTGGACGCCGTACCGCACGGGGACTGCGTCGCACCTTCGTAGATGACGGTCTTGGCGGCGCGGTACTGGCGACCCACATCAGCAGGCAGGGCATCTTGCCAGTAGGCCTGGACGCTGTTGACCGTCCCGACGATGCGGCATGTGTCGTCGCGGTTGGCGTCGGCGCCGGTCTTGCATTGTTCGAAGCTGGTCGTCGACTCCTGTCCTCCGGCCTGGACCTGGCTGGTGTCGAACGGGCTGCCGCTTCCGTTGATGGCGCTGAGGTCGACTCCGAGGAATGCGCCGATCAGGATGATCAACAGTCCGCCGATGCCGCCCCCGACCGCAAGACCCGCGCGCGAGCTGCCGCCGGTGACCTGACTGGTGTCGAGGTTCGCGCCCTCGTTGAAGCTCATGGACGCAAGTGTACGCAGAGCGAGGCCTTCAAAACGTGGATAGTGTCGTCGAGTGACCCCGACAATTTCGGCTGCTGGCCTTGCGATGCCCGAGGCGATGTCAGACGGTGATGCGTCCCGATTGAAGGCTTTGCGGCGCATGCGGGCGCTGGCGTTATCGCTGCTGATCCTCGCTGCTGTCATCTACGTGCTGACCAGGAAACACGACACTGGTTGGCTCGGCTACGTCAATGCCGGCTCCGAGGCCGCGATGGTCGGAGCCATCGCAGACTGGTTCGCCGTCACAGCGCTGTTCAGGCATCCGCTCGGGATCCCCATCCCGCACACCGCGATCATTCCCAAGCGGAAGGAGTCGCTGGGGGAGAGCCTGCAGGAGTTCGTGGCCGACAACTTCTTGCGCGAAGACGTGATCCGGGAGAGGATCCAGACCGCGCAGGTCAGCAAGCGGGTCGGGGAGTGGCTGATCGCAGAGCGACATAGCCAACGCCTCGTCCATGAGGGATCCCGGGTCCTGGCCGATGCGCTGTCGCACATCAAGGAGAGCGATGTCGCCGCCGTGATCCAGGAAGCGCTGATCCCGAGGCTGCAGGAGGAAGAGCTGAGTCCCGTCGTGGGTCAGTTGCTTGAACAAGTTCTGCGCGATGACGCTCACCGCGGTCTGGTCGACCTGGTTCTGGACGAGTTGGCGCGCTGGCTGAGTCACAACGAGGCCGAGGTGGCGGCCCTGATCGAGAACCGGGCGCCGTCCTGGACACCGCAGTGGGTCGATAAGCGGGTCGCGACCTGGGTGCACGAGCAGGTTGTCGAATGGGTCGCTGAGATCAGCCGGTCTCCCGAGCACAAGGCACGGATCGCTCTCGACGGCTGGCTGGCCCAGCTCGCGCAAGACCTGCAGCACGACGAGGCCACGATGCAGCGTTTCGAGCGACTCAAGGAGCGGATGCTGGCCCAGCCACAGGTCATCAAGACGTCGGCGCAGCTCTGGGACGCTCTGCGGCGGGCACTGATCGGTGCCTTGGCCGACGAGGACGGCTTGCTCCGGCGACGAGCGTTGGAAGAGCTGGATGCATTCGGGCATCGGCTGATCGAAGACCCACAGCTCAGCCAGCGCCTCGATTCCACCATCAGCGACATCGCGGCGTACGCGGTCAACAACTATGGGACCGAGGTGGCGTCGATCATCTCGGCAACGGTCAATCGCTGGGATGGCAAGGAGACCGCCGATCGGATCGAACTGCACGTCGGACGCGACCTGCAATTCATCCGGATCAACGGCACAGTGGTCGGCGGTTTGGCCGGGCTCGTGATCCACGCGATCTCGACTCAGCTATGACTCTCAACGTGTGGTGGAGAGTTAGTCCACAGGTGTGGAAAACCTGTGTGTAACTTCTCACATGCTGTGGGTGACCTGGGTCACACTGTGGATTAGCGCGTTCCACGGCGCGCCGAAACGTTTAGGCCGAGTTGGCGGCAGTTGTGGCAGGATCCATCGTCATGGCATCTGAATCGACTGTTCCGCTCGCGGAGCCATTGTTCCGGTTGGCCGGCCTAGCCGAGGGGTATGACCGCGTGCAGGTTGAAGTATTTCTGCACGATGTTCTGGCCGAACTCGATGGTCCGCTGCCCAATGAGGCGCTCGCCGAACGCATCCGGGACACACTGTTCACGCCGGTCCGATTCCGCCGTGGCTACGACATGGACGAGGTCGACGAGGCCCTCGATGAGCTCGAAGTGTTGGCATTGCGGGGACGCGGCTGATCGAGCGCCAGAACAAGCATCCCCATGACAGCTGCTCGCGAGGGGTTTGTTAGAGTTCAGTGCTGCACCGCGCTACTGCAAAGAAGCGCATGTCCGGGTGGCGGAATGGTAGACGCGCTAGCTTGAGGTGCTAGTGCCCTGTTAGGGGCGTGGGGGTTCAAGTCCCCCCTCGGACACAAGAGGAATAGTGGCCCTGAACTGTGGAAACGCAGTCAGGGCCACTATTCATTTGGTGCCGTGAGCGCCAACCCTCTTGGCGCCTCAGATGGCCTTTTCAATGGGTCGAACCACCAGGATCTGGACTTCTTGGTCCTCGAGGACTGCGCGATCACGGCCACGCATCTTGGCTTGGTAGAGGGCGTCGTCGGCCGCCGCGATCATGCCGTTGAGATCCTTGCCGTCAGCATTGGAGGCGATGCCGTAGCTGACGGTAGGCAGACCGCCTTCCGGCGGTTGCATGCTGTGGATCCGACGGCTTATCTCCGAGGTGATCTGCTCGGCCCGGCCCAGGCTGGTGCCCGTCAGCAGGAAAACGAACTCCTCGCCGCCGTAGCGACCCACCAGATCAGTCGAGCGCACTGTATCGGTGCAAGCAGCGGCAAATACCTGTAGTGCGTGGTCGCCAGCGAGGTGGCCGAATGTGTCGTTGATGTTCTTGAAGTGATCCAGGTCGGCGAGAATGAGTACGATCTCCGTGCCGTCGGGCTTCGTGCGACGTAGTTCCTGGGCAGCCAAGTCAAAGAATTCGGTGCGGTTGAGCAGCCCCGTCAGTCCGTCCCGCGTCGCCCGGGCACGCAGAGCTCTGATCGACTGCTCTTGACTCAACAAGGACATGCTGAACGACACTGCGATCAGCAATATGAGGTTGATGAGCAGTGCGATGCTCCCGTTCAGATACGTCCTGAAGAACGCCCCGTCCGGACCTGTGATCGTGAAGACCACCAGCCGGCACAGGTAGAACCCGCTGACGATGCCTGCGGCCACAGACATTGCGCCCTGCGTCAGCGCGTCGGCACCGCTATGGGGCCACAGCTCGCGTGCTGTGAGGCCGAACAGCAAGGCCATCATCAAGAGGAAGGCGCTTCCACCCGCCCACGGCTCCGAACCGGGGTTGCCCAGCGCTGCTGCTCCGCCCGCCACCGCCGGCGGCACGAGGATCAGCCACGCTCTCGATTGCCGTTTCACCAAGGAGCGAGCCGCAGTCCAGATCGAAGCGGCACCCATGACGAGCAAGGCATTGCCGACAGGATTGGCCCACCGCTGCTGACCGAAGTCCACCAAGAGGTAGGCGGTTGAGCCGCCAAGGAACAGCACCAACGCAATACACCACCAGCCGCAATACGACGAGCGGGTGGAGCGATATGTGACGAAGTAGAACAGGGACAGCGTGGTCAATGCGACCACGAGGAACGCTACGAACAGAGCCGATGATTCAAGCACAATGGTGTAGTCCCTCAACTCCCCGTGATCCCGTTCCCAGTCTCCCATGGAGGCATCGACACCGGGTCGGTTTGTGCCACATCGATGGCGGTCCGACTGATGTCACATCTCGGCGTGCTCCTGACGGACATCCAACGCGGCGCGGGTGGCGCTCCACGGACCCGCGAGTGCTGTTCGGGAGACCGACTCGAGCTGCTGTTTCTGGGTCAGCCAGACGGATACGCAGGGGGTGTTAACAGGCGAGACTGACTAAGAGGAGATCGAGATCTCCAGGTAGGCGATTGATGTGCCTCGGCATCTCACATCACTGCATGACTTTCGACAAGTGGCGGCTGATCCCGCTCGTGACAAACGACTATGAGGTTCTTGATGCGATCCGTACCTATTTCTGATGTCGGTGATTTCGATTCCGGCGAAGGCGACGATCTTCGGGTCATGCTTGCCGATCTGGCTCGGCTGGTCCGAACCGAGTCGCCGTCGACCGACCTAGACGCTGTCCGCGTCTCCGCGCATGGCGTCGCGGACCTCGTGGAGGAACGATTGGCTCGTCGGCCGCAGGTCATCGCGGTGGACGGCGTGCATCACGTCATCCTGCGCGGCGCGCAGCCCCGCGTTCTGATCCTGTGCCACCACGACACGGTCTGGCCGATCGGGACGCTGGATGAACTGCCGTACTCCGAGACGCAGGGCGTAGTGCGCGGTCCAGGGTGTTTCGACATGAAGCTCGGGCTGGTTCAGGCCGTGCACGCGCTCGCCCGTTTGGTCGAACGTCACGGTCCACACGCCCTCGACAGGGTGACGTTGTTGGTGACCGGCGACGAGGAAGTCGGTTCGACGACGTCGCGAGCCATGATCGAACAGGAAGCCGGGGGGTGTGTCGCGGCCCTCGTCCTGGAGGCGGCCGGACCGGGTGGTGCGCTGAAAACGGGACGCAAAGGGGTTTCCCGTTACGAGGTCGAGATCATCGGACGTGCGGCTCACAGCGGGCTCGAACCGGAAAAGGGCATCAACGCAACGATTGCCGCCGCAGAGGCGGTTCTCGCGATCGCTGCGTTGGGGGACGTCGAGGGCGGCACCACCGTGACACCGACGGTGATGAGTGCAGGCACATCTGCCAACACCGTCCCCGCCGCAGCCAGGTTCGCGGTCGACGTGCGTGCGAGCACCGTCGAGGAGCAGTATCGAGTGGATACTGCAATACACGCAATGAGGCCCGCGATCGACGGCGCTCGGATCGAGGTCAGCGGAGGTATCAACCGTCCTCCGATGGAACAGACCATGGCGAGGGAACTGTTTCGTCGTGCTGAGCAGATCGCGATCGAGCTGGGACATCCGCCGCTCGCGAGCATCTCGGTGGGGGGTGCTTCGGACGGCAACTTCACAGCGGGCATGGGCGTGCCGACTCTCGACGGCCTGGGGGCTGTCGGTGGCGGGGCCCATGCGCGCGATGAGCATGCGGAAATCGCCTGGATCCTCCCGAGGACCCGCCTTCTCGAGGTGTTGGTGGACGAGCTCAGCGTCGATTGACCACGGCGAGTCGGGTACGTTCGCCCGCGGCAGCGAGTTCGTAGAGAACCGTGATGAAGCCTATGACGTCGCTGGAATCGTTCACCGTCGCCGACACGGTCCGGTCCGCGGTGCGAGAGCACCCGGGGATATTTGCCGCGAGCTCAGCTGCGAGCGGTGATGGCATGTCCACCTCGACATCGAAGGACGAGGGTAGTGATGAGCATGTCAGGCTCACCGCATGGTCTACGGCGCGAGCCGCGCTCTCGCGGATCAGGTCCCGTGAAGTGCTGGGGGAGACGGAGTTGGCGGCAGAAAACCCGTGTGCCGTCTTCACCGTGACGATCTCGGCGCCGGGGAAGGCCTTGGCCGCAATCTCGCCGATGACATCATCGCCGGTGACCAGGCCCACAGGAACTCCCAACGACGTCGCGTAGAGCGCGTTGACCTCGGCTTCGGAGACTGGTTCCCCGTTGATCCTGACCTCGCCGAAGTGTGCCGAGAAGGTGTGGGCCAAGACACCAGGCGCTCCTGCCGGCGCGTGGTATCCGACGAACAGGGCTACAGCACAGTCAGAAGTCAGACCTTCGGCCATGCACTGCGCCTTGGGTGCTCCGAACACCAGCCGCGCTCTCCTATCGAGCCGCTCGTGGATCAGATTGTCCATCGTGCCGTGAGAATCATTGACGATGACTTCGGTCGCGCCCGCGTCGAAGGAGCCTGCGATAGCGGCGTTGGCCTCGTCGGTCATCAATTCCTGGGCTCGGGCGTATCCGTAGCCACCCCGCAGGATCTGATCGAGGGTGGCAATGCCTGCTACGCCCTCCATGTCGACTGATATGTAGACCTTCAACGTTGACTCCTCACGCTCGACACCGGATCCGAATTCGGTCCAGATGATGTTCCCACCGTCTCTGAATGTGGCTCCCGCGCGCTTGTACACTCGTCCAAAATGGTGCGCACTGACATGTACTATCGGACCATGTCGGCTCCTTACTCCACCGCGACTGACCTAGGACGACTCACCGAAAGGCTCGGATCGACGCTACTCACGCTCGTGGCGGGTAAGCATCAGTCCACCCGGGTGATCTCGACGGTAGTTCTCTTCGACCCGCTCGACCCTCCCGAGATCATGCCTGACGCACTCGTCCTGGGTGTGGCGATCGCTGCCGACGAAGATTTCGCCGGCCTGGTGAAGTCACTGGGCGACGCTGGTGCCGCCGCACTCATCGTTCGCGAGCCCGTCATGATCGACGCCGAAGTTGCCCGCGTGGCAGAACGTCACCAAATCTCGATCTTCGGTCTGGTGCGTGGGGCCTCGTGGGTGCAGGTGGCGACGTTGCTCGCAGGTGCCTTGAACATCGGAGCGGAGGAACAGCCGTTCGCGGCTGTCGACTCGGGGCGTGACCTGTTCACGCTGGCGAATTCGCTGTCTGCGTTGCTGGGCGCCCCGGTGACGATTGAGGACCGTTCATCCCGAGTCGTCGCGTTCTCAGCTGATCAGGCCGGGACGGACGAACCTCGCCGTTTGACGATCCTGGGACTTCAGGTACCCGAGTTCTACACTTCCTTCCAGCGTGAGAGAGGCGTGTTCCACCGGCTCTATCGATCGGAACGTCCGATCTTTATGGAGAACCCGGCGCCCAACACTCTTCCCAGAGTCGCGATGAGGGTTCAGGCGGGGGATGAGGTCCTGGGATCGATCTGGGCCGTCGTCTCGAAACCACTCACGTCCGAGCGAGAGCAGGGAATGATCGAGGGCGCGCAAGTTGTGGCCTTGGCCATGTTGCGTGCCCGGGTCAGCGCAGACGCTTCTCAACGTCTGGCCGAGTCGATGGCCTCGATGCTTCTCGAGGGTGGGCTCACCGCGCGCGAGGCCGCGCAGCAACTCGCGATCGGGACCTCGCCGGCGTGCGTCATCGCGTTCGGGCCATTGGATGCCGCTGACGAGGTGCGTGTGGCCGCCGATGTCCAGAAGGCGGCGTCGGCGCTGCGCATGAACTTGCGCCCGGTCTTCCCGAGAGCCATTGCAGCTCAGCTCGGGAGCGTCGTCTACGCCGTGGTGCCCCTCCGGGCCGATGATGCTCACACGAGAACCGCTGTGGAGAATCTGGCGTCCGAGTTCATCGCGCGCCTCGACACGACAACTAAATTCTGCGCCGGCCTCGGTGACATCGTCGGCGACATCAGTGATCTGCACATTTCGAAACGTAATGCCGAAACCGCGCTGAGGGTCGTCCGTTCTCGTGCCCGTGAGGACGGGAGGGTCGCACGTTTCGCCGACGTCCAGGTGGACGCCCTCATGCTTCGAATCGGCGACTCGATCGTGACGGACCACATCGAGTTCGGCGGCCCGCTCGAAGCTCTTCGGGAGTACGACACGGCACATGGCACCCACCTGACGCTGACGCTTCAGACCTGGCTCGAGCACTTCGGCGACGTCGTGGCAGCGGCCCGAGCGATTCATGTTCACAAGAACACGTTCCGCTACCGACTTGACCGACTGGCCTCGATTGCCGAGGTCGACCTCAGCGATCCTGACGTCCGCTTCGGGCTACTCCTGCAACTGAGGCTTTCGGCGGGCCAGCGCTCTTCCTAGAGGGGATCGCGCGACCACGCGGGCTGCCTGGTCATGTGTCCAAGGCCATTCGGTATTTGTTGGACAGGTGAACGATGAGTGGCCCAGAGGTGATGGACGAATGTATGAATCGGACGTGACACCTCGATTTAGCCAAGGCGGACTCACATGAAACGACGCGCGGCCCTTGCGGCCCTCCTGACTGTCTCGCTGACTTTGGCGGCCTGCAGCAGTTCCGACTCAGGCGGAGGCGGGAAGGACTTCGCGACCGACGGATCGTTCTCGGTGGCGGTGGATTCTGATCCCGGTGACCTCAATCCGTTGGTGACCAACCTGGTGAATGCCCAGACCGTCGGCCTGTACTCCTACGACAGCCTCATCTACCAGAATCCTGCGACCGGCGAGCCTGAACCCTTCCTTGCGGAGAGCTGGACTGAGAGCCCGACCAAGGTGACGTACACCCTGCGCTCGGACATCACGTGCGCGGATGGCTCGCCCTTCACTGCGCAGACAGTCGCTGGCAACCTGAACTGGATCCTCGACCCGAAGAACGAGTCGCCTCGTCTGGGGTCAGTGGTGCCGGCTGATGCCAAGGTCACCGCTAAGGGAGACGTTCTCACCGTCGAGACCTCGAAGCCGAGGCCGTTCATGCTGTCCGACCTGGGCGCCCAGCAGCTTGTGTGCGACAAGGCGCTCAAGGATCCGAAGAGCGTCTCGGCGGGAAGCGACGGCACCGGTCCGTTCGTCATCGATCGAGTGGTCGCAGGCGACTCCATCACCTTGACCCGCAGGGACGACTACACGTGGGGTCCCATGGGCAGCACGAGCCAGACTCCTGGTCTGCCGAAGAACGTGGTGATCAAAGTCGTTCCGAGTCCGTCGACTCGAGCCAACCTGCTTCGTTCAGGCGGCCTGAACGCCGCGATGGTGAGCGGGAGCGACGAGGCCCGGCTCAAGAACCTCAAGTCGAAGCCGTCGCCGGCGATATCGGGCATGATCGTCTACAACCATCTGAAGGGGATGCCCACCGCTGACCTCGCGGTACGCACCGCTTTGACGCAGGCCATCGACCTTGACACGCTGACCGACATCCTGACCGGCGGCAAGGGTGAACGCGCGACGTCTCTGTTGACCGAGCAGCCAAGCTTGTGCACCTACGACACCCTCGCGAAAACACTTCCCAAACACGACGCCGCGGCCGCGGGACAGAGTCTGAAGGCTGCCGGCTACGCCAAGGGATCTGGCGGACTGCTCGAGAAGGACGGCACCGGCTTGAGCATCACCCTGGTGTATGACAACAGCACGGACACACGCAGCGCTGCGGCCGAGTACGTCGCCAAGAAGTGGGAGGAGCTGGGCATCAAGGTCAAGCTCGACGGAGGGGATGAGAACTTCATCATAGGTCGCGCGTTCGCACCGAAGGACCCCAGCGGCTGGACGGCAACGCTCGGACTGAACCTGCAGTCGGGAACCCCTGCGATCTTCCCGCAGTATTTGACCGGCCCTACCGCCCCGAACGGCACCAACTTCGCATCAGTGGCCAATAAGGCCTACGAGCAGGCCGTGGCGCGTGCCGCGGACAAGACCGGCGACGCTGCGTGCGCAACGTGGGCCGAGGCAGAGGAAGCGCTGTTCAAAAACGTCGACCTCATCCCCGTGTCCGTGACTCCGTTCAAGATGTACTTCAACGGAGCGACATCGACCGTCCAGCCGATCGGCGGAATGCTCCCGGGCTCCGCGATCCGTGTCCTGAAGTGACGTCTGATCCGGCGGTCGTGAGCGTTGGAGCGGCCGGGCCGTCTCCAGGCATCTCGGGGAGCGGGCACGGCCGTGACAATGCGCTGGTTGCCTTCATCGTCCGGAGAATCCTGCGTCTGGTGTGGTCTGCGGTCGCGCTTGTGACAGTCGCGTTCGTCATGGTGCGACTCGTTCCCGGAGATCCGGTCCGCAATGCGCTCGGAACCAACGCGTCGGCCGCGGCGGTCGAGGCGCGACGTGAGAGTCTCGGCCTGAACGATCCGTTGTTGAGCCAGTACGGCAGCTTCTGGAAGGGGCTCTTCACCTGGGACCTCGGTGACTCATTCTCGCTGAGCACCCCGGTGTCAACCATCATCAACCAGCGGTTGCCGGCGACACTGGAACTCGCCTTCTTGTCACTCGCAGTGGTTCTGTTGGTTTCGGTCCCGGTGGGTATCGTCGTCGCTGCCTTGACGCGTGGCGGACGCCGACGAGCTGTCGATCTGGCGTACACATCAGTCAGCGGGCTGTTCGCAGTCGTACCGGAGTTCCTCATCGGCGTCGGGCTCGTGTACCTGTTCGCAGTGCAGACCCAGCTTCTGCCGGTCGCCGGTCGTGACGGACCAAGCTCATACGTGCTGCCGGTCCTGGCACTGTCGATCGGAGTCAGCGCGGGCATGTCCAGGATCGTGCGGGTCGAAGCTCTCACGGTGTTCGATCAGGACTACATCAGGACGGCCCGGGCCAAACGGATGTCGGGCGCCCGCTTGTATCTGCGGCATGCACTTCCGAATCTCCTGACCTCTTCGCTCACGGTCGGCGGAATCGTGCTCGGCTCCCTGATCGCAGGAACTGTGCTCGTCGAGACGATCTTCTCCTGGCCCGGTCTTGGACTCACGATCGTGGACGCTGTACGCAGCAAGGACTTTCCGCTGGCGCAGGGCATCGTCATCGTCTACGGGCTGATCGTCCTGATCGCCAATCTCCTGATCGATGTCGCCTTGGTGTGCGTCGATCCCCGCTCAGCGCTCAAGGACAGCTGATGACCATGCTCGACCCGAACGCAGTCCAGACCGCCGTCGTATCAGAGCTGACGACCGGAAAGATCGTCAGAGATCGGCGACACCCGATGTGGGTCGCTCTGCGTTCCCCGATCGGGATAGCGGCTTGCATCGGCTTGCTGACTCTCGTGTTCTTCGCAGTGTTCGGGCCCATTCTTTGGGGTGATGCCGCACGAGAGGCCGACCTCGGCCAACTGTCGGCAAAGCCGAGTGCAGATCATCTGCTCGGGACCGATGCCGGCGGCCGGGACGTCATGGCGCGAATTCTGAGTGCGACCAGGCTGTCAGTTGTCGCAGCTGTGTCGGCGACTGCGATCGGAGTGTCGGTGGGCGTGGCCCTCGGACTGCTGCCGGTGGTTGCACCGCGTCGGCTCGGCAACCTCGTCAACGGAATCATCGGGGTCGCCCTCGCCTTTCCCGCGCTCTTGCTCGCGATCGTGGTGTCGATCATCTTCGGTGCCGGGGCGTTCGGAGTCAGCATGGCGATCGGTCTGGCGATGGCGCCGGCCTATGCCCGCCTGACCCAGACCCTGGGGGCCTCCGTGGCGGGGCGCGACTTCGTGGCGGCAGCGCGCATTCTGGGGGTCGGTCGCACACGCGTCCTCCTGCGACATGTCCTACCCAACGTGCGTGATCCGCTGATCGTCAACGCGAGCATCGGGGCCGGCACGGCACTTGTCGCCGCAACCGGGCTGTCCTTCCTCGGTCTCGGCGTTCAGGCACCGAAGTACGACTGGGGGCGACTGCTCGGCGAGAGCTTGGATGCGATCTACGTCAACCCCGCCGCGTCACTGGGACTGGGCGCTGCCATCGTGCTGGCGGGCGTCACCTTCGCGTTGGTGGGCGAGACGTTGGCGCGGGGCCTGGGAGTTCATCGGCCTTCGGGCCGCAACAAGAAGCGGGCGTCGTCAGGGCGAAGCCCGGCACCTGCGGAGCAGCCGCATCACGTCAGCGACGATCCAGTGCTCTCCGTGCGTGGGCTCAGCATCGAGGCGCCACGGGGCGACGGCTGGTCCACTCCGGTCAGCAATGTCAGCTTTGACATCGGGCGTGGTGAGATCGTCGGCATCGTCGGGGAGTCGGGCTCCGGGAAGTCGCTCACGTGCATGGCCGTGGCGTGTCTTCTTGAGCATCCCTTGAGCGTCTCCGCCTCCTCGGTACGGTTCGAAGGCGCCGAGCTGCCGGTGGGCGGACGCCCGCGCGGTGCCCGAAGGACCAAGGGTCTTGCAACTCACCTCGGCACGCGCATGGCATTCGTCTTCCAGGATCCGTCCACCTCGCTCAACCCGGCACTCCACGTCGGCACGCAGGTCGCGGAGATCGGGTTGCTGCATGGAGGGCTTGACCGACGGCAAGCGCGTCGACGCGCTGTCGACAAGCTGGCGGCTGTCAGGATCTCTGATCCCGAACGCCGCGCCCGCCAGTATCCCCACCAGTTCTCGGGAGGGATGCGGCAGCGCGCCATGATCGCCATGGGCCTCATGTGCGAGCCCGCGCTCGTCATCGCTGACGAGCCCACGACTGCGCTCGACGTCACGGTGCAGCGCGAGGTCCTCGCGTTATTGCAAGAGGTCAATCAGGAGCACGGGACGGCAGTCATGTTGGTGTCACACGACATCTCCCTCGTCTCGTCGTTCTGCACCCGCGTCCTGGTGATGTACCGAGGGTCGATGGTCGAAGACATCAGCGTCGAGGACCTCACCGCCGGCCGGGCAACCCACCAGTACACGCGTGCGCTCATGGCTGCCGTGCCCCGTCTGGACGCCGAACCGGGCACCGAGTTCGCCACCATCAGCGAGGGGACTGTGTTCCCCGACGACCGAGCAGGGGAAATATCGTGACGAGCCTGGCCTTTGAGAACGTCTGGGTCCGGTACGGCTCGGGCCGTTCCTCCCACGACGTCGTGCGTGACGTGAACCTGGTCGTGCCGAGCGGACGAATGGTCGGCCTGGTGGGCGAGTCGGGCTCCGGCAAGTCGACGTTGGCCCGTGCTGCGGTCGGCCTTCAGGAGCCGCGCTCTGGCCGGATCCTTGTCGACGGGGTCGATGTCGTCGGCGCACGTGGCAAGACGGCAGTTGCGCGCCGCCGGGTGCAGATGGTCTTCCAGGACGCGAACTCATGCCTTGATCCGCGGATGTCGATCGGGGCGTCGATTGAGGAGGCCATCGCTGTGCGCGGCAGGTCCGCCGGACGCAACCGCACCGCTCGACGTTCCGAGGTCTCCGAGTTGCTGCAGCTTGTCGAGCTGGATCCGGCCCGTGCCGGTGACCTGCCCGCGCAGTTGTCGGGAGGACAGCGTCAGCGGGTCTCGATCGCCCGTGCGCTCGCGGCCGATCCACAGGTGCTGCTGGCAGACGAAATCACCTCCGCGCTGGACGTCTCCGTGCAGGGGACGGTTCTCAACTTGCTGACTCGGGTTCAGCGACAGCTCGACCTGACCGTGCTGTTCATCAGTCACAACCTCGCCGTCGTCCGTCAGCTCTGCGACGACATCGCCGTCATGAAGGACGGCGTGATCGTCGAAGCGGGGCGGGCAGTCTCCGTGATCGACAACCCCCAGCATCCCTACACACAAGAGCTGGTCGCGGCCGTCCCGCGCATCGGCATGCCAATCTTCGGCGAAGGAGCCAGCAGATGACCACCCGACCGTTCGGTCTCGACGATGTCCGCAGGATTGTGACCGTCCCCGAGACAGCGATCTCGGCCGATGGCACCTCGGTGGTCTTCACCAGGCGTGAGGTCATGTCCGGGCGTAGCGTCACGTCGTTGTGGGAGGTGAGTGAAGGCGGCGATGCCCGTCCGCTGACTCAGACAGGCACCGACCGTGCCCCGGTGTCGGCACCTTCGGGCATCTTCTTCCTCCGAGATGTGGCCGACGTCCCGCAGCTGCACCTGCTCCCGCGGCGGGGAGAGCCGATTCAGCTGACAACGGGTTCGACGGGAGCCGGTCCTGCCGTGCCGAGTCCAGACGGCAGCCGTGTCGCCTTCGTCTCGTCCGTCGGCACGGATCCAACACAGCAGCACGCGCCGATCGTCGTCGACACACTCGACCAGCTGGTCGACGGAGTGGGGTGGACAGGTATCCGTCGGCACCTGTTCGTGCTCGACCTGGCAACTCGAGGAGTACGACAGATCACCGACGGCGACTACGACGTCAACGATCCGGCGTGGTCGCCCGACGGAGTACGTATCGCGTTCATCGCGGGCCTGGATCCGCGCGCAGACGTGACGCTTCAACGTCGTGCCTGTTCCGTCGAGGTTGACGATCCGCTGGCACCTGTCGAGAGGTTCGGTGACGCGACAGGACTCGGTGGTCCGGTGATCTGGTCTCCCGACGGCGAGTCCGTCATCGCGGTGGGATCGAAGTCGGCCGACGATGGTCACGCGCACCTGTTGAGGCTGCACCGCGATGGCCGTCCCGACGACGATCTCACTGCCGGTATCGACCGCAACGTGATGCCCGGCTCGACGGGCTACCCGGGCGGACGTCCGGCATTGACTCCCGATGGGTTGCACATCATCTTCTGTGTACGTGACCAGGGATGGACCCATCTCTACAGCGTGGGACTGGACGGTCAGGCTCCACGAGGCGTCGTCGCGCAGCCACACCAGGTGGTCTCGGCGCTGTCTGTTTCCGCGAATGCGTCCCGTGCGGCGGTAGTGCTGACAACGCAGGAATCATTCGCCGAAGTGGCAATCGTCGACCTGGTATCCGGCGAAGTCCGGGTCATGACGGCGTTGAAGGACGAGTCACTCGCCGATGTCGAGTTGTACCGGCCTCAGCCGCGACAGTTCCAGATCAGCGACGGAACAGTCGTGCATGGCTGGCTCATGGAGGCTGAAGGTGCGACCGGGGCTGCACCCCTCATCCTCGATGTGCACGGCGGCCCCCACAACGCATGGTCGGGGGTCGCGGACGAGATCCACCTCTACCAGCAGCTCCTGGTGGCGCGAGGATGGCGCGTGCTGATGATCAATCCGCGGGGATCGGATGGTTACGGCGAGGACTTCTACCAGGCGGTGAATGGTGGCTGGGGTCGAGTCGATCTCCAGGACTTCCTCGAGCCGATCGACCAGCTGGTTGCCGAAGGCGTGGCCGACGCAGATCGGCTCGCCGTCACGGGATACAGCTATGGCGGCATCACGACGTGCGCCTTGACCACGCACACCGACAGATTTGCCGCAGCTGTGGCCGGTGGGCTGATCTGCGACTTCGTGGCCGTGGCGGTGCAGCAGATACCCGAGGGATACTTCTCGTCCTTGGCCGTAGGCGTGCCTCCCACTGACACAGCGCGGCTGGCTGAGGCTTCACCGATCTCGCGAGTGGCTCAAGTGAGCACCCCCACCCTCGTGCTGCACGGGGATGAGGACCACACCTGCCCAGTGGATCAGGCCCAGGAGTGGTTCTCAGCGCTCCGCCACCAGGGAGTGCCGACCCGTCTGGTGGTCTACCCGAGCGGAGGCCATCTCTTCATCGCCGACGGACCAATCGATCATCGGATCGACTATCACGCCAGGGTCGTGGAGTGGGTCGAGCTGAACGTACGGAGCTCGCCGAGGCCGTCCGCCCTCTCCCCGGCGCCTCGCGGTCGTACCTACTGGCAACGCCGGCTCGACCTGCTGCGAAAGAGGCACGCGGTGGTGGGCGCCCAACTCGGGATCGTGCAGCTCACCGAGAACGGGGTGCCGTTCGACCGTGTGACGGTCGGCTCCGGGCTATTGGATGCCTCGACGGGGGAGCCGGTGATCGACGACGCGGTCTTCCAGATCGGGTCGATCACGAAGGTGTGGACGACGATGCTCGTGATGCAGCTCGTCGAGGAGGGCTTGCTGAACCTCGAAGGTCGGGTCCGAGATGTCCTGCCGGACTTCACCCTTGCGGACTCGCCCACGCCTGACGTAACGGTACGAGCGCTGCTCAATCACACCAGCGGGATCGACGGAGACGTCTTCACAGACACCGGGCAGGGCTGCGACTGCGTTCGGTTGTACGTCGATCAGCTGGCCTCGGTGGAACACCTGTATCCCTCGGGTGAGCGATTCTCCTACTGCAACTCGGCGTTCGTCATCGCGGGACGGATCGTGGAGGTCCTGCGGGACATGACGTGGGAGGAAGCCGTTCGGCGCTACCTGATCGAGCCGATGGGCCTCAAGCACACGATTGCGTCTTCGGACGAGGCGGCCAGATTCGCCGCGGCGACTGGCCACACCCTCGACGGCGATACGCCGGTGCCGGTCCCGCAATGGTCGATCGCTCGCTCGATGGGACCGGCCGGCCTGATCACCGCAAGTGTCGGAGACCTGCTCACCTTTGCCGAGACTGCTCTGCGTGCAGGGGTGACGCCCGATGGGGGACGAATTCTTTCGGCCGAAAGTGCTGCCCTCATGACCGAGGAGAACGTGGACCTCAGCGAGAGCGTGGTCACGAAGGACGGGTGGGGTCTGGGGTGGTTCCTCGAGGACTGGGGCGGAACCTTCGCCTATGGTCACGACGGTGGCACGATCGGTCAACGCGCCTATTTGCGACTGTTCCCCGATGCTGGCTATGCCGTGGCGCTGCTGACGACGGGCGGCAGGGCGGACGGTCTGTACACGGAGCTGTTCTCCGACATCGCGTCGTCGATCGACGGGAGCATTCTGCCGCCTCGTGTCCGTGCCGATCACGCGCGGACACCTGCGCCGGTGGAAGGTACGTGGATCTGTGCGGGTATGCGAGCGCAGGTACGCCCCATGGGAGAACGGCTCGAGCTGACGATGACCGATTTGATGGGCATTGTCCACGGGGCGCCTCCGGCGAGTCCGACAACCGTGACTCTCTACCCGTCGACGACCCCCGACGTCTACGCATTCACGACGCCCGATCTTGCTGGTTGGGAGCAGCTGCGTGTGGTGCCCGGAGGAATGTACATAGGGGCCCGCTTCCTGAAGGAGGTGAAGTCATGACCGCCCATTCCGGTCCGTCCGAGGTGGAGATCCGGCTCCTGCACGGTCCAGAGGAGATGGAAGCGGCCTCCGCTCTCGCGGCCCAGATCTGGGAGGTCGACAATGCGCACTCGCATGTCAGCCCGGAACTGCTCATGGCTCTCGCACACGCCGGCAACTATGTGGCGGGCGCCTACCGCGGGCGAGAGCTGTTGGCCATGTGCGTCGGCTTCTTCCATCCTCCGCATGACAACGCGTTGCACTCGCATATCGCAGGTGTTCGCGCGGACGCTGCAGGCAGTGGACTGGGCAAGTCCCTGAAACTGCACCAGAGGGACTGGTGTCTGGATCGCGGTATCACGCGAGTGACCTGGACCTATGACCCCTTGGTGGCCCGCAACGGATACTTCAACGTCCACAAGCTGCGGTGCGAAGTGGTGGCCTATTTCCCAGACTTCTACGGGAGCATGAAAGACGGCCTCAACCAGGGCCAGCACAGCGATCGGCTCCTGGTCGCATGGCATCTGGATGCGACAGACGTCGACACACAAACGGTCGCTGATCCCGGCGTCACCGTCCTCCGGTCCGAGCGCGGACGGCCGGTCCTCGACCTCGACGAGGCACGGGACGCGCAGCACTGTTTCGTCGAGGTCCCGTCCGACATCGAGGTCATGCGCCGGGACGATCCCGACCTCGCCGCCGAGTGGCGCGTCGGACTTCGACATGCGCTCGGCACCCTCCTCCGTTCCGGATGGGTCGTGGTGGATTTCGACCGCCGCGGACACTACCTCCTCACGAAAAGAGCTTGAATGCACATCGAACGCGTCGACCTGGTGACCGTCCGGATGCCATTGGTCCATCCATTCACCACATCGTTCTCGACCCAGACCGAGCGGTATCCCTTGCTGATCCGTCTCACCGCGTCGATCGGTGGCCGTGCCGTGACCGGGTGGGGCGAGTGCGTCGCGCTGAAGGAGCCCTTCTACTCGCCCGAGTACCTCGATGGTGCCCGCGAAGCCTTGGAGCGGTTCCTCGTGCCGGCGTTGTTCGCCTCGCAAACTGCGGGAAATGTGGTGACGGCCCAGTCCGTCGGCCCGATGGTCAGCCATGTCGTGGGGCACCGTATGGCCAAAGCAGCACTGGAGATGGCGGTCCTGGACGTACAGCTGCGAGCCGCCGGGACATCGTTCGCCGACCACTTGGGTGTTACGCGGACAACTGTCCCCTCAGGCGTCAGCGTCGGGATCGAGACCTCTGTGCCAGACCTGCTGGCGGTCGTCGAAGACTTCGTTGGTCAGGGCTATGAACGGATCAAGCTCAAGATCCGCCCCGGATGGGACGTCGAACCGGTCAAGGCGGTCCGGGAACGGTTCGGAGATATCGCCCTGCAGGTCGACGCCAACGCCGCCTACCGGCTCTCCGATGTGCCCGTTCTGCGCAGACTCGATCCGTTCGACCTGCTGCTGATCGAGCAGCCGCTCGCGGAGGAGGATCTGCGCCAGCACGCGTTGCTCGCCCGTCAGGTCGCGACGCCGATCTGTCTCGACGAGTCGATCGTGTCGGCGCAGTCGGCCGCCGACGCGATCGCATTGGGCGCCGCGAGCGTCATCAACATCAAGCCCGGACGGGTCGGGGGATACCTCGAGGCCGTACGGATCCATGATCTCGCAGCGGCCAGCGGTGTCGCCGTGTGGTGCGGAGGCATGCTGGAGACAGGAATCGGTCGATCGGCCAATGCCGCGCTGGCCGGGCTCCCCGGTTTCACGCTGCCGGGCGACATCTCGGCATCGGACCGCTTCTACCAACTTGACATCACCGAGCCGGTTGTCATGGAGGCCGGGGCAGTGGCGGTGCCACGCGGACCTGGATTCGGTGTCGAGCCCATCCCTGACCTCTTGGAGGAGTTCACGGTGCACACGTTGGAGCTGACGGCGTGATCTCACCGAACGCCAGACAAGACGCCAGAGCCGCAAGGGAGCGACGATCATGACCAGCCATGTGCGCTATGACGCGTTGATCGTGGGTGCGGGCTCCTCCGGTGCCGCTCTCGCTGCGGGTCTGGTCAGACGAGGCCGGCGGGTCCTGCTCCTGGAGGCCGGGCGGAACTACGTCGCCTCAGACCTGCCCGAGGTTTGGAGGTCACCCAATCCGTTCAATGCCATCTTGGACCAGGAACTTGGCGGCTATCTCTGGGACGATCTCACGGCCAGTCGAACCGATGCCCAACCGCCACAGCTCTACTGGAGAGGCAAAGGGGTGGGCGGAAGCTCCGTCATCAATGGTCAGATCGCCATCCGGCCTCCGGTTGAGGACTTCGACGAGTGGGCGGCCGACGGCTGCGCCGGCTGGTCGGCGGCGGACGTCATGCCGGCCTTCAAGGCTTTGGAGTCCGACCTCGATTTCGGTCGCGACGACTACCACGGCGATACGGGCCCCATCCCCGTGTTCCGTACCCCGGTCGAGCGTTGGGGCGCGGTGGACGAGGCGCTGCGGGAGGCCGCGTTGGCATCGGGGCTCCCATGGGCGCCCGACGTCAACGCACCTGGGGCGACGGGAGTGTCTCCCTATCCCATCAACTCGATCGACCAGCGAAGGGTGTCCAGCAATGACGCCTATCTGGAGCCGATCCGGGACAATCCGCTGCTGACCATTCGCGGCGACTCGTTGGTCGACCAGGTCCTCTTCGAGGGACGGCGAGCCGTCGGCGTGCGGCTCGTGGACGGCACGTCCTTCCACGCCGACGAAGTCGTCCTCAGTGCCGGCGCGATCGCCTCGCCCGCGATCCTCCTACGGTCCGGCATCGGTCCGGCGCGAGATCTCGAGTCACTCGGTATTCCTGTGCGAGCCGACCTCCCGGTCGGTCTGGGGCTGCAGGACCACCCCTTGGCGCTGATCGGCGTGCCGTTGACGGAAGCTGCCTCGGCGGGACCCGAGGATCGGCACACCAACTGCTGCGTGCGGTTCTCCAGTGGGCTCGGGCCTGATGAAAACGACATGATGTTGGTCTCGCTGAACCAGAACGCGCTGGCGATGGCGTCGGTCGACCTGCGCAGCGGTGCGGGTGCCCTCGGAGTCTTCGTCAACCGACCGTACTCACGCGGTGTTCTCCGGCTGTCGAGTGCCGACCCACTGGTCCAGCCTGAGGTCCGCCTCAGGATGCTGTCGGACGAGCGGGACCTTGAGCGACTCGTCGATGGCGTCGAGAGACTGATGACGATCATCGACCATGGTGCCTTCTCCAAGATCGCCGCAGCAGACATACGGTCCGCCAACCCTGAGCTGAGCAAGGCTCTGACAGGACCGCCGAGCGGCATGCGTCGCTACTTGCTGGAGAGCGTGACCGATACTCAGCACCCGACGAGCACATGTCGCATGGGAGCGTCTGACGCCGCCGACACCGTGGTGGATTCTGACTGCTGGGTTGTCGGGGTCGAAGGCCTGCGGGTCGTGGACGCCTCGATCTTCCCGTTCGTCCCTCGCGCGAACACTCACCTCACTTGTGTCATGGCCGGCGAGCACATGGCACGCAGGATGAGCTGACTTGATGGCACACGAACGAAGGACTCCTATGCTCCATCTGAATCACATCATCGACGGGGTCGGCCTCGAGTCCGCCAGTCCCGAGACCTGCGAGGTCGTCAGCCCGTTCACAGGGCGAGTCATCGCACGGATTCCTGCAGGCTGCCCACAGGACGCCGACGCGGCAGTCGCGTCCGCGCGAGCCGCCCAACCAGAATGGGCCGCACTCGACCTTGCCGAGCGGGAACAGCATCTGATCGCGCTCGCGGATGTGGTGGAGCGAAATGTGCGGGATCTGGCTGAGTCCGAAAGCAGCGAGATGGGCAAACCCCTGGCTCTCGCCGAGCAGTTCATCACCGGGGGAGTCGCCGCCCTTCGTGCGAGTATCGAGCTTGCCCGGACCTATCCGTTCGTCGCCGACGTCACGGTGGCCGGTGAGTCGAGCCGCACCACTGTGCTTCGTCAGCCCGTGGGGGTTGTTGCCCTGATCGTGCCGTGGAACTTCACCGTCATGTCCGTCCTCGGCGTCCTGGGTCCCTTGCTCCTGGCCGGGAACACGGTCGTGATCAAGCCGTCCGAGAAATCACCGGTCTCCGCGGCCGGACTGATCGAACTCAGTGACCTTCCACCCGGCGTCGTCAACCTCCTCCAGGGCGACCGGAGGGCAGGCCAGCCTCTTGCCGAACACGAGGGAGTCGACCTGGTGCACTTCACGGGATCCGTCGGGGTCGGCCGATCGGTCGGCGAGGCTTCGGCGAAGCGTTTGACCCGATCGATCCTCGAGCTTGGTGGCAACGATCCTGTGATCGTCGCGGCCGACATTGATGATGTCGCTGCCACTGCCAGAGCCGTCGCGTTCTCGAGCTTCATCAACAGCGGCCAGATCTGTACGTCGTCCGAACGCATCTATGTGCACCGGTCGATCGCCGCGGAGTTTACGCGCTCCCTGGTCGAAGCAGCGGGGTCGTTCCCGATGATTCTCAGCCCAGAAGGGGCAGGCCTGGGACCTTTGGTCGATGACGGACAGCGACAGATCGTCCACGGGCATGTCATGGACGCGGTCGCGCTCGGCGCGACTGCGGTGTGTGGTGGTGAACTTCCGGAGGGGGATGGGTACTTCTACCCCGCGACAGTGCTCGTCGACGTCCCGCCGGCCGCGCGGATCCTGAGCGAGGAGACGTTCGGTCCCGTGGCCCCTGTCATGGTGTTCGACACCTTCGACGAGGCGATCGCCTTGGCCAATGGGACCCGGTTCGGGTTGGCGGCGACCGTCTACACCTCCGACGGCGACAATCTGCGGCGTTGTCAGGAGATCCGTGCTGCGATCGTGTGGGTCAACGAGTGGCAGGGCGGCGGCGCCGGCGTGATGTACGAGCCCTGGGGGGAGAGCGGTTCAGGAGCGACAGGCGGGGTGGCGCTGTTCGACGCCGCCACCCGGCCCATGTCGGTCATCGTCGCGAGCTAGCCTGCGTCACGCTGGACGGTTCGCGGCGAGCTGCGTACGCACCAGGGCAGCAAGCGTGTCCGCGGCGTTGTCGTCGACGTTGGTCATCGTGACGATCGTGGTGCCCGAGACAGGATCGTGGCCGGCAAAAGACTGGAACCCGGGCAGCGAACCGTTGTGCCCCCACAGTCCGTCGAAGTTCGCGATGCCGAGTCCGTAGCTGACAGGGGCCCCAGGAACGGCAAACGTGTTGAGCCGATCGCGTTGTGTCTCATCGCGAAGCAGAGTGCCTACGGCAGTCGCCTCGACCAGGCGTCCGAGGTCGGCAGCTGTGGACACGAGACCGCCGGCAGCCCATGCCCATGACATGTTGATATGGGTCGCATCGACGAGCTGGCCACTGCGGCGGTGGTAGCCACGGACATGGGCATCCTGCAGGTCGGCGGCCGGGCGGTCGGGCGGGGGGAGCTCGGAGTCGCCCATGCCGAGCGGTGCGAACACGAGGTCACGGGCGACTTCCGTGACGGTTCGGCCGGTGAGCCGCTCGATGAGCAGTCCCAACACGATGTATCCGGAATTGCAGTACTCCCAGGAGGTGCCGGGCTCGAAGCGCTGTGGCTCACCACGCGTCAGGTCGAGCAGTTCTTCGGGGGCCCACACACGGTCCGGGTTGTCCCAGAGTGCGTCGATGAATGCTTCGGAGGTGTAGTCGGGCAAGCCCGAACGCATCGCGAGCAGGTGGCGTACCGTCACGCCGGGCGCGACCCCGAGGTCGGGTAGAAGGATGCTCAGGTCTTGGTCGAGCGCGAGCTCACCGGCATCGGCGAGGCACAGGACCGCAGTGCCCACAACTATCTTGGTGACACTGCCCACCCGCATCCGGCTGTTCGCCGTCAGCGGAGCACTCGTGGTCAGGTCCGAGACGCCGAGCGCGTGCACCCAGCCGGCGTCGATCGCGTCGTTGACGTGGACGATGGCTCCGGGGATCGACAGGCGTCGGCGTTCACTGTCGACCGCCGTGACGAGTTCACTTTCAGCGGCCGAACATACGGTTGCGAGGTGTTCATCTGCCGTCACGATTGCTCCTGGTTGTCATGGGCGGGCTCGGGGCTTGCATCCGCACCATTGTGGGGCACCAGTCGACGAAAGCACCTGGTACATCGACCCAGAGCGGGCTGACAACGCTCGGTCGATCGTCCAAGCCTTGGCGCGCCTTTGCTTCGTAGAGTCGAGGCAGATCGACCACGCACCCTTGCGTGGTCGGAATCGACACTGATGGCGGAA
The DNA here is from genome assembly GCF_054049535.1 of Aeromicrobium sp. P5_D10. Taxonomy (NCBI): domain Bacteria; kingdom Bacillati; phylum Actinomycetota; class Actinomycetes; order Propionibacteriales; family Nocardioidaceae; genus Aeromicrobium; species Aeromicrobium sp. P5_D10. Next base: position 210,401 of record NZ_JBFUME010000001.1, on the reverse strand, counting down.
GAAGAGGCGAGGAGAATCGTGCCGGAAGACAGCACTTTTGCGGGACAGTCAGAACATGATCGCGCAGTCATCGTAGGGCCCCCGAGCGCGACGCAGCAGCTGCCACGATTTGCCGGTCCGTCGACGTTCGCAAGGTTGCCCCGTCTCGATGAGGTGGAGCACGCCGATGTCGCCATCCTGGGCGTGCCCTTCGACTCGGGAACGACGTATCGTCCGGGTGCTCGATTCGGTCCTGAGGCCGTGCGAGCGGGCTCGAAGCTCATCAGGCCCTACCACATCGGGCTCGAGATCGAACCGTGGTCGGTCATGCAGATCGCCGATGCGGGTGACGTCGGGGTCACGCCTTTCGATATTGCTGCCGCGATCGGCCAGATCGAGGTGGCGGCGCGCCAGCTCTACCGACAAGCAGATCGCATCGTCTCGATCGGTGGCGATCACACGATTGCCCTGCCGCTCTTGCGGGCCGCGTATGAACGCCATGGTCCGATCGCGCTGGTGCACTTCGATGCACACCTAGACACGTGGGACAACATGTTCGGAGCGCCACTGACGCATGGCACGCCATTTCGGCGAGCCACGGAGGAGGGTCTGCTCGCTGTGAACCACTGCGCCCACGTGGGTATCCGGCACACCACTCCGGCGGCGAAGGACTTCGCTGATGACAAGAAGCTCGGTTTCGCGACGATCACGACGCTCGACGTCGCACGCCGCGGCGTCTCGGAGGCGGCAGACAGGATTCGTGAGCGGGTGGGTGACAAACCGGTCTACCTGAGTATCGATATCGACGTACTCGACCCGGCTCATGCACCGGCAACCGGTACACCTGAGCCTGGCGGGCTGACGACGAGGGAATTGCAGCTGCTGCTCTTTTCCCTGGCGGGCCTGGACATCATCGGCGCGGATATCGTCGAGGTCTCTCCTGCCTATGACCACGCGCAGATCACCGCGCTTGCCGCAGCTGGCCTGACGTTCGATCTGCTGGCCCTGTTGGCCCACGCCCGGTTCCCGGGACGGCTGACCGACGCGCACGGATGATCGAGGCACAAGGCTCAGCTCGTGCGGCCCTCACGCCGTTTCACGGAGACGAGTAGCCCCAACGACGCCGCCTGCAGCACGGCGACGATCGCGATCAGAAGTGGCAATGACCGGGGATACAGGTACCCGGCCGCAGCACCGCCGAGGATCGCCGCCCCGCCTTGGACCGCGGCGAACGTCCCGTAGGCGGTCGCGAGCCGGGTCGGGGGGACCAGATCCGCGACGAGTGCCTTGACCGTCGAGTCCTGCAGCCCCACCGCAACACCCCAGATCGCCACGCCGACCAGCACCGCTGAGATCTGTGGTGCGAACACCAAGGCCGGGACGGCCGAGACCAGCACCGGAAGCGCGAACAGCACCCCGCCGCCGAAGCGGTCGTAGGCCCAGCCTGTGGCGAGCGCTGCGACCGCAGCCGAAGCCATCGCGAGGGCGTAGACGACGGGGACCACGCCGGTGGGCACCAGATCGTCGTCGACGAGATGGAATCCGATGAGCCCGAAACTGACCAGCCCGGCTGTGGCCAGGCCGGCGGCGGTCGCGAACCGGTAGAACGATCCTGGCAGGGACGCGGTGGTGCTCGCGGGTGTTGACGCCGTGACGTCAGCTTGTGGGGGAGGCTCTGGAGACACGCGCATGTGCCCGCGGACGATGACCAGCACGATCATCGCGGCGGCACCTGGGACGGCCAGGACGGCCAATGCCGGCCAGATCGATGTGGTCACGGCGATGACGGCGGCCACGATCAGCGGTCCGGCGAATGCGCCGACTTGATCCAGTGCCTTGTGAACGCCGAATCCGCGCCCGCGACCGACGTCGCGGGCGGCCACCGCGAGCAACGCCGACTTCGAGGGGCTTCGCACGGCTTTGCCGGTGCGTTCGGCCAGGATCAGCAGACACGCGACGCTCAGACCGGCCCCGCCGATGAACGGCGTCAGCGCCAGTAGAGGCACCGATACCGCTGTGAGCCCGTAGCCGATCATGGTCAGGTTCCAGTACTGGCCCGTGCGGTCGGCCATGGTGCCGAAGAACAATCTCAGCACCAACGCGGCCGCTTCACCGGCACCGGTTACGACGCCGACGACGAATGCTGATGCACCGAGGCTCGCGAGCAGCGGACCCGTGATGGACCGCGCACCCTCGTAGACCAGGTCGGCAAGCAGGCTGACGATTCCGAATGCGACGATCGCCCGCCAGGGCGACCAGTTCTGACTGGCGGAAGAGTCCGTCACAGGAGACCGAGCGTTTCAGCGTGCTCTCTGACCGCCTCGCTGTCCGCGGCGAGTACGAACGGGACGTCGGGCGCCCAGGTCTGCGCCACTCGCTCCACGGTCCCGTCGCCAGGGTCCAGGCGGACTTCGCGGATGTAGACCGCGAGGATGCGGCCGGGATGCGAGCGCACGATGTCGGCGTAGATCTGTGGGTCCTTCTCGCCCGAGTCGCCGATCAGTACGAACGGCAGATCCGGGTGAAAATCGAGGATCTCGCGGATGCGTCCGTGCTTCTGCTCGCGCCCCTCGGCGGTGCCCAGAAGATCGCGCAACAACAGCGGGCCGGCCGGGAAGCCGTGGTGATCCAGGAAAGCGGTCAGAAATGCATGCAGATTCCACGGGCTCGACGAGACGTAGAACACCGGATTCGCAGCTCCGGCGAGATCGCGGTACAGGGCGGCCGCGCCCGGGAAGGGCTCACGGGTCAGTGCCGATCCGGTGAACGTCTGCAAGAGCATCTGCGCGGTGCGCTGGACTCCGGTTTTGATGACGGTGTCGTCGATATCGGAGATGACCCCGAAGTGTGCCGTCTGGTCGGGGACCCGCACGTCGACAGGTGTCGCGTGAGGCTCCGTCAGACCCCGGTACTCGCCGTTGAGTGACACGGTCCCGGTGGTCCAGGGGGAGAGGAGCTGCGCGGCCTGCGGAATCGGCACGACGAAGTACCCATCGACATCGGTGAATGCGTCGACTCGCGAGGTTCCCACCTGGATCTTTAAGGGGACGCCGGGCAGTTCGTGTGTCAGGAAGTTCTGCACGCTCCGGCGGACCGCCGCGCCGAGACCTTCGCCTTCGGCGGCCTTCGAGGGTTCGAGGTTGTCGAGGACGCGTCCTCGAACGATGAGTCCTTCGGGTCCACCGTGGCCGCCGTACGACTCGATCCGAAAGCTTGTCGGAGCCGATGTGGACGACTTCAGCCGCGCCGATTCGAGGAGCCGTTCGACCTTGGTGACCCATCGGCTCGCTGCCATGGAACCACCGTATCGGCGAACCCTCTGGCACGTGCTCTAGAGGGCCTCCAGCACATCAGGGTTCCCGCACGCCCGGCCGAATGCGGCGATCCGGGCCCGGATTTCGCGACCCAACAACCACCGGCCGATCGGATCGGCGACCGGAGCCGACCAGGCCGGCCGGGCGGACCAGGTGTACTTCCACACGACCCGGGTCCCGGCCACGCCGTCCTGGTGTTCGGGGGCGAAACGCCAACCGCCCCCGAAGGTCGCGAAGAACCAGGGACCTTTTTCCATCGTCATTCCGACCGACGTGGGTGGCCGGTACGAGACGTAGCGGCTGATCATCGTCGGGCCGATGCGCGCTCGGGTGAGGGTGCGTACATCCTTGCCCGGCCGGTCGGCGTCGATCAGGTGCTGGTGCCGGATGAACGGGTCCCAACTCAGGCGGACCTCTCCGGTCGTCTGCGAGACAGCGAACGCCGTGTCAGGCTCGACCGCGACCCACACCTCTGCTGTGACTTGGGGCATGCAGCGCAGCATGTCACGTCCTGCCCGCGAACTCGTCGACGGCTTTCTGGATCACGTGGCCGACGCTCCGTAGGCGCATTTCGGGTACGGAGGCCGGCTCCGCTGAAGGAGGGTCCTCCTGCGAGAATCACCGCATGTACGTCAAGATCTGCGGCCTCAGAGATCCCGAACACGCACGCGTGGCTGTGGGCGCCGGGGCACACGCCGTCGGCGTGGTTATGAACCGGACGAGCTCTCGCCGAGCCACCGACGACGAGGCGACCGCGGTGATCTCAGCAGTGCACGGACGGGCCGAGACGGTGCTCGTCGTGAATGACATGCCGGCTCACGAAGCTGCCGCGACGGCACATCGGCTCGGATTCGACATCCTGCAGCTGCACGGACCTGCGTATCGCGTTGATGACTTCGCCACTGCCTTGGAGGTCGTGCCACGGATATGGCGTGCGACGTCATTGGATGGCGGATCGGTCCCGCAGGTAGGGGAGTACGGCGACGAGATGCTGCTTCTGGATTCCCCGAAACCGGGATCGGGGGAGCGATGGGATCTCTCGGCCCTGGCAACCAGCGCTCCGGACGGCAAGTGGTTGCTCGCCGGCGGATTGTCGCCCGACAACGTCGCCGATGCCGTGCAGGCGGTAAGGCCCTGGGGTGTGGACGTCTCGAGCGGGGTGGAGATCGCTCCGGGGCAGAAGGACGCGAGTCTGATTGAGACGTTCATCGAGGCAGCGGTCAGGAATCGCACCTTCCGGTAGGTGTCAGCTCGACGTACCTGGGTATCTATGGTCCATGACGACACCTGGGAACGGACATCACGAAGCACCCGATGAGGGCGGTCAGCTGGCCAATCAAGGTCCGGTGCCAGCAGAGCCCGAAGACGTGTCGGACACCGGCGAGAAGCGCGGAGACCTCGCACCGCAGGCCGGGGGACCGGCCGACGAAGAAGAGAGCTGACGAACGCAAGGAGACGATCATGAGCGAGACACCTTTCGAATCGGACCCCACGATCGAGCCGGTCGACCCCGATGAGCCGACGACGACTGTGCCGGGCGGAATCGAGGAAGATCCCGACGGGGGAATCGTGCCGCCCGATCCGACCGAGGACATCTGATCCATAAAAAGGGCCCCGGTCTCGCAAGGGGATCCGGGGCCCGAAGAGGCTGGCTTCCCGCCTGCGTAAGTCGGGGGTGAGCCGTCTTCGTAGTGGGTCGCCTGCCGCCCGGCGCCAAGGCGTCAGACACGACCATATTACCTCGCAAGACACTGCGATACCAGTCAAATATGTCGACTGATCAGGAGTTGCCATGACGATCTTTCCGGACGATTCCGGTTCCCTGTCCGAAGACGATCCAGACGCCGAGCCGGGGCCATCAGCAGAAGGGCCCACCGTTGACCCGGCGGTTGATCCAGGTGCCGAACCGGCAACCGAACCTCCAGTGGATCCGGAAGCGCCGCTGATCGAGCCGACCGATCCGTGAGGGCCCGCAGTGTCTGATCCGCACACCGTGGATGCGCTGGTTCTGATCGACTTGCAGACCGACTACTTCGAAGCCCCTGAACTGCAGCAGCGATCTGAATCACTGGTGTCGACATGCAACCGCCTGATACGTCGGGCGGCGGCTGCTGGAGCGCCGGTGTTCGAGATCCGGACCGAGCACGCAGCTGACGCGAGCACTTGGACGCTCAATATGCGAGATGACGGCGAAGGCGTGGTGATCGAGGGGACCAAGGGCGCGCAGCGAGTCGACGGGCTGGACGCGAACGGGACGATCGAGATTGTCAAGACCCGGGACAGCGCATTTCATCAGACGGCTCTGAGCGGGATGCTGCGTGAGCGGCGGGTCGAGTCGATCGCAGTGTGCGGTGTGTCGACTGAGTCGTGTGTCGCTTTGACCGCCTCAGATGCGTATGCGCACGATCTTCGGGTCGTCCTCGTGGCGGATGCCATCGCCTCCAGCAAGCCCCAACATCACGACCACACGCTCGGACTGCTCAGCGAGCAATATCGTCAGCCCGTGGTGGATGCGGATCAGGTCGGTTTCAACCACCCGCAGTAGCGATCCCGAGCCTGGAATTCGGGCCGATGGTCCCGTGTGGATCGCGGTTTTCGGGCGTACGTTGAAATGGCAGCGTGGTGCTGTGCCATGCCGCGTGTGAAGGAGATGGTGAAAATGCCTGAATTCATGGATGTCCACCGCGGAATGACTGGTATCAGCGCCGAGGATCTGTCGGCGGCGCACGCTGCCGACCTGGCGATCCAGAGCGAGGAAGGGGTCGACTTCAAGCAGGCCTGGGCTGATCCGGACAGCGGTGTCATCTACTGCCTTTCCGAGGCACCTTCGGCCGAAGCGGTCCAGCGCATCCACCAACGTGCCGGTCATCCGGCCGATGAGATCCATGCCGTGCCGCTGAGCGTCTAACGGTGAACCAGTTCGCCGGGTCGATTCCCGACGTCTACGAACGACTGATGGTCCCGATGATCTTCCGGGCCGCGGCGACCAGGCTGGCGGCCATCGTGGCCCGATCGGCACCACACGACGTGCTCGAGACGGCGGCGGGCACCGGGGTGTTGACTCGCGCGCTGATGCAGAGCTGTCCCGAGGCGCACATCGTCGCGACGGACCTCAGCCAGCCGATGTTGGACGTGGCGGCGGCGCAGATGCCTGACAGCGCGCTCGTGTCGCGGCAACAGGCCGATGCGCTCTCCTTGCCGTTCGAGGCGGGTTCCTTCGATGTCGTGGTCTGCCAATTCGGGGTTATGTTCTTCCCCGACCGGGTCCGCGGCTATCGCGAGGCGCGCAGGGTCTTGCGACCACAAGGATCGTTCATCTTCAACGTGTGGGACAGGATCGAACACAACGCTGTGACAGCCGTGATCGAATCGGCACTGAGCGAGGCTGTCCCGACGAGCCCGTTCGCGTTCATGAGTCGAGGTCCGCACGGCTACTTCTCGACCGATCAGATCCGAGCTGACCTGGGGGCTGCGGGCATGGCCGTCGTCAGCACCACTGAAGTCGACGGCCTCGCCAGGAGCACTCCCGGCGAGGCGGCGGTCGCGTTCTGCCACGGCACCCCATTGCGTCTTGAGATCGAAGATCACGAGACGCTGGACGTCGCCGCTGCCACGGTTCTCGCTGAAGCGGCGTTGGTCCGTCACTTCGGGCCAGGCCCGTTCGAGGCGCCGATCCGATCGATCGAGGTCATCGCCCAAGCCAGGGCCTGACGCCATGGGCCAGGTCGTGGCAATCAGGGCTTGCCGGCGGCCAGCTTCGAATCGACGGCCCGCAGGCTGGACCGCAAGGAGAAGTAGGACAACGCGCCCAGCCCCAGGAAGAACAGGACACCGAGGACCAGGAACACGACCGTCGCCGACGGTGCGGTCAGCGTGATCTTCCCGTCGTCCCGGACCCATATCTCCACCCGGTCACCCACATCGGGCCCCGAAGAGCAGGTCCTGGCCCAACCGGTACGGAGTTCGCCGTCCTGGGTCCATTCGAGTTGGGTCTCGTAGTCGCGCCCTTTGCAGCTGCCGCTGCCAGGGACCTCGTCGATGACAGTTCCGTGGGTCTGCAGGACCCGGGATTCGTCGTCCCAGCCCTGCCGCTCCGAGGAGAAGAGGAAGGCAACCAGGCCGATGCACGCCACGGCGAGCAGCACACTGACCGCGATCGCCGACACAATCAGCTCGCGACGTCGACGCAGGAGCGCCTGATGGTCTGTCACGCCGACCAGCGTACGGAAGGTCGCTTCTGGGGCGAGTCCGGGAGTAGCGTGAGCCCACCGTGTATTGGAGGAATCATGTCGAACCTTGTCGTACATTTCGAGATCAACGCTTCTGACCCGGAGGAACTCATCGAGTTCTACTCCGAGCTGCTCGGCTGGAAGTTCGAGCAATGGGGCGAGATGTCCTACTGGGGCATCGACACCGGCGAGGGGTCGGTCAGGAACGATACTGAAGGCGGCACGAAAGGGCTGGGCATCAACGGCGGGCTGACCCAGCGTCCCGGTCCGCGACCCGAGCCGGGTTCGCCCGTCAACGGCTGCAACGTCGTGGTGGCGGTCGATGACGTCGACGAACTGTTCGCCCGCGGGATCGAGCTGGGGGGCTCGCAGGCCCTGGCCCCTGAGACCATGCCCGGGGTCGGACGTCTTGCCTACCTGCTCGACCCGGACGGCAACGTCTTCGGGCTCCTCACGCCAACCATGTAGATGCAGCCGATTGCCCCAGCGGAGGCATTATCGTGATCTCGGGCGCATCCGGCGACCCGCCGTGACGACGCGCACGGACTGAGAGATCGAGGTGCCCGCCATCACGTCCCACACAGGCACAGCCACCGACACAAGAACGGACGATCCGGCGACGACCGCGCGCTGGTGGATCTGGACCTGGGTGGTCGTGATCGTTTTCGGCGCGATCGCGTTGTGGCGCTCCCAGCAAGTGGACGTGCCATTCCGGGATCCGGACGGCCGGGTCTTCACCTCGCGGATCCTGTTGTCGTACGGGATCTTGATCGTCCTCATCCTTCTCGACGGTGCGGTGCGAGCCGGCCGGCGGGACTGGACGATCAAGAAGATGGCCCAGGCGATCGCCGCGCGATGGACACCCGACCGGATCGCTCTGGCGGTGACCGGGCTGCTGGCCTATCACCTGGTGTACACGTTCTACCGCAATCTGAAGAGCTGGAACGCATTTCGTACCCAGTACGACGACGAGCTGCTGAAACTGGATCGTTGGCTCTTCTTCGGCCACGATCCCGCCCAGTTGCTGCATGACCTGTTCGGCGAGCAGGTGGCACCGCATATCTTCCGGGCGATCTACGAGTCGTTCTCGATCATGGTGCCGATCTCTTTCGTGGCGGCATTGGTGTTCGCACCCCGTATCCGTGAGGGGTACGTCTTCTTGACGTCCGCGATGTGGGTGTGGATCCTGGGTGTGGGTTCGTACTACCTGATTCCCGCGATCGGACCGTTCGACTCGGCACCCCACTTGTTCGCCGGTCTCGACCCCACGAGCGTCACCGCGACCCAGGCCAAGTACATGGCAGAACGTGCTGAGTTGTTGAGCGATCCCGGTCTGGCCGATTCCTTCGCGAGCATCGGGGCATTCGCGAGCCTGCATACCGGCTTCACCTTCTTGGTCGTGTTGATGATGCGCTACTACGGATTCCATCGGATCTCGCAGATACTCGGCGTCTACCTGGTCGCCGTGATGGTCTCGACGATCTACCTCGGCTGGCACTTCGTGCTCGACGACGTCGCCGGATTGCTGATCGCCTGGGCAGCCGTACGCTTGGGACGTCTGACAGTCCACCCGCCCGGGAGGTTCCAGGTGTGACGTTGCTGGACGAACGGGTCACCGATTTCGGGACCCGTCTGCGTGACTCGATGGTCCGTTGGTGGCTGCTGTGCGCCGCCATCGTGATCGTGTTGCGTATGCCGTTCATCAATGTCCCGCTGGGAATCGACGAGGGCGGTGACTCGTTCGTGGCCCGGGCCTGGGGTTCGACCGAGGGTTCGATGTACGGGGGATCATGGCTCGACCGGCCGCCGCTCCTGGTGCTGATCTACAAGGTCGGTGTCCTCGGTGGGGACCTGGGAGTCCGGCTGCTCGGCATGCTGGCCGCACTCCTGCTCCTGACCGCGACGATGGTCATCGCCCATCGGATCGCGGGTGCGCGTGCTGCCAGAATCACCGGTGTCATCACCGCCGTGATGACCTCGTCGGTCGTGTTGGGCGCCGTCTTCACCGGCAATGAGTTATTGGCCAGTGTGCCCGCGACCTACTCGATCCTGGCCCTGATGTGGGCCAGAGACGCCCAGCGGCCGCGTCGCTGGCTGTACGCCGCGGGGCTTTTCGCGACCTGCGCGTTGCTGATCAAGCAGTCGTTCGGCGAGGTGCTGGTCGCCGGCATCATCTTCCTGCTCGTCAGCTGGTTGACACGGACGCGTTCGGGGTTCGACATCACCTGGGTCTGGTGGTGGCTGGCCGGCATCGTGACGCCATTGCTTGTGACCTTCGCGTGGTTCGAGGCGTACTCCGTCGGTGCGCGATCCTTCGTCTACGCCGTGGCGGGATTCCGGCTCGACAGCCTCGCCCAGCTGAGCGGCTCACCGCATGGTGCCGGCTCGATGCTTCTACGTCTGGGCCTGCCCATCGCCTTGGTGTCGGGATGCCTGTTCCTTGTGCCCTGGGCGGTCTCGTGGCTGGTCCGACGCCGGACCGATCCGCAGTTGGTACTTCCACTGGGGGCTTGGCTGCTCATCGGATTCATCGCGATCGCCGGTGGTGGCAACTACTACCCGCACTACTTCATCCAGCCTGTCGCCGCTCTCGCGGTGTTGTCGGGTTGCGCATTGGCAGCGACTCGGCGCCAGCGACTGGCTTGGTCCACCGCATTCATGGTTGTCGTGCTGGCGATCGGCAATGTCGCTGTGGGCTCGGCGCTCAGATCCATGGACCCGCCACAGCAACGCACGCTCGCGGTGGCCGACTACCTGCAGTCCAATGCCCACCCCGGCGACACGTTGTACGTCTTGTACGCGCGGGCGAATCTGCTCTATTACGCCGACATGGAGACGCCGTATCCATATTCATGGGCTCAGATGGTGCGCACCGTCCCGAACGCCGAGAACCGGCTGCGCGACATGCTCCGGTCGCCCGTAGAACGGCCGACCTGGATCGTCCAGTGGCAGCGCGCCACGATCTTCGGGATGGACGCGTCGGGTGAGACCAGACGCCTGATCGCCAAGCACTACGTCGAGGCCGACGAGATCTGTGGCAAGCGGGTGCTGATCAGGCGGGATGAGGCCGTCCGGCCGCTCGAGGACTCCAGGCACGGCGAGTGTGCGACCTTGGAAGTGCCGCGTCATCTCGGCCCGAACTCCTCGCGTTCGCCCGAAGACAGCGCCGACTATCTGTGGCAATAGCGCTGTCGGACGTCACCACCGCAGTACGTGCGGCAACGCGAGCATGATGAAGTTCAGCACTCCGGCCGACGAAGACACCCTGCCGCAGCGGTTGCGCACCTCCTAGGACGGGTTTACGGTCGAATCACTCTGTAGTCCACGCCATATCGGCGCAGTCACGGGGTGGTTCGGAGGGTTCGATGGTCGTACGTCCAATTCGCAAGGTCGCTGCGGGGGTCGCCGCTGCGGCACTCGCGATGACCACACTTGCCGCATGTGGTTCGGGCGGTGGCAAACCGACGCTCAACTGGTACATCAACCCCGACGCCCAAGAGACGGTCAAGAAGATCGCGGCAGGATGCAGCACCGACGACTACAAGATCGCGGTCCAGTTGCTCCCGGCGAGCGCGACCGATCAGCGAACACAGCTCGCGCGACGCTTGGCCGCCAAGGACAGCTCGACCGATCTGATGAGTCTCGATCCGGTCTTCGTTCCGGAATTCGCCAGCGCCAAATGGCTCGCGCCCTTCAAGGGAGAGCAAGCGACGAAGGCCGTCGACGACGATGTGCTCAAGGGGGCCGCCGAACCGGCCACCTGGGACGGTGAGGTTGTCGTCGCGCCGCAATGGGCCAATACGCAGGTGCTGTGGTTCCGCAAATCGCTCGCCGAGGCTGCCGGGCTCGACATGAGCCAACCCGTCACGTGGGACCAGGTGATCGACGCGGCCAGCGACAATGGCGGCTCGGTCGGCGTCCAGGCCAACAAGTACGAGGGCTACGTCGTATGGCTCAACTCCCTGATCCAGGGTGCGGGCGGAAATATCCTCGACCCCGCCACAGTCGAAGACGGGCGCGATGCCAAGGTCACGATCGATTCGCGGGCCGGCAAGGACGCGGCCGCAGTCGTGCAGAAACTCGCCGACTCGCCTGCATCCCAGCCTGATCTGTCGACCTCCAACGAGGGCACGAGCCTCGGTGCGATGTTCCCGTCCGAAGGTGCCGGCGAGTTCATGGTCAATTGGACCTTCGCCTACAAGAACTACGAAGGTCTGATCGGCAAGCCGGGAGGTCCCGCAGATGAGGCGGGCTTCGACGATCTCGGCTGGGCCCGCTATCCGCGCACCGTCGCCGGCGAGGAGTCCAAGCCGCCGATCGGCGGTATCGACATCGGTGTGGGCGCATTCTCCAAACATCTCGACTTCGCGCACGAGGCGGCCTTGTGTGTCTCGAGCCCCGAGGCCCAGACGTCATTGGCTGTCGAGAATGGGCTGATGCCGTCGCGCCAGTCCGTCTACGATTCGGCGGCGCTCAAGGAGGCCTATCCCGCCGATCTGCTGAAGCTGTTCAGCGAAAGCGTCGACACCGGCGGCCCCAGGCCGCAGAGCGCGTTCTACAGCCAGATCTCCAGTGCGGTGCAGGCCAGGTGGCACTCGCCGACCTCGGTCAACCCGTCGTCGACGCCCGAGAAGTCGGCCGCATTCCTCAAGGCGATCCTGAGCGGGAAGGCACTGTTGTGAGTACCACGGCCCCCAGCACGTCCAAACACCTCAAGTCCAAGCCGGAGAACCAAGTCTCCGACCGGTCCCGGGTCGAGAACTCATTGGGACGCAGACTCGTGGCGCCGGCGATCATCCTGATGCTTGTCGTCACGGCATTTCCGATGCTGCGCGCTTTGTATCTCTCGTTGTTCGACTACTCGCTCACGGCCCCGGACGATCGCGAGTTCGTCGGACTGGGCAACTACGTGACGGCGCTGACCGACTGGCTGTTCTGGAAGACGACCCTCAACACCGTGGGCATCATGATCATCACGGTGGCGTTCGAGCTCGTCATCGGTTTCGCATTCGCGATGGTCATGCACAAGATCATCTTCGCGCGGGGCGCGATCCGAACGTCGATCCTGATTCCGTACGGAGTCATCACCGTGGTTTCGGGCTTCGCCTGGCAGTTCGCGTTCTCCAATACCAACGGCTTCGTCAACAGTTGGCTGCCTTTCACACCCGACGACTTCAACTGGTTCGGCCAGTACTGGTCGTCGATGATCGCGATCATGGCCTCGGAGATATGGAAGACGACCCCGTTCATGTCGCTGCTCCTGTTGGCCGGGTTGGCGCAGGTGTCCGAAGACATGCTGGAGGCGGCAAAAGTCGACGGTGCAACCTGGTGGCAGCGATTGTTCCGGGTCATCCTGCCCAATATGCGGGCCGCGATCATGGTCGCGGTGCTGTTCCGCGCCCTCGACGCATACCGCATCTTCGACAACATCTTCGTCATGACGGCCGGCGCGAACAACACCGAGTCGATCTCGTTCTTGACGTATCGGCAGGTGATCGAACAGTTCCAGCTCGGCATCGGATCAGCGCTCTCGGTGTTGCTGTTCCTGTCCGTGCTGGTGGTGGCATTCGTGATCGTCAAACTGTTCAGAGTCAACCTCGCGGACGCACGGCAGGAGGGCTGACATGAAGAATCTGACCAACCGCATGGGCATGGTGTTCGGCTGCGCGCTGATTCTGATCTGGTGCCTGCTGCCGGTCGTGTGGATCATCTCGCTGTCCTTCAAGTCGCAGGAAGCTGTGACGGTGGGCAGCCCCGGATTCTTCCCGTCCGACGGCGGGGGAGCAGGCTGGCAGAACTACACCGATGTCTTGAACAACGAGCAGTTCCGACGGGCGATCTTCAACTCGATCGGGATCTCGCTGATCGCGACGCTCCTGTCGGTGATCTTCGCGACGCTCGCGGCGTACGCGATCGCACGATTGGAGTTCGTCGGCAAACGCTTCGTCCTGACCACAGCGCTCGTCATCGCGATGTTCCCGGTCGTGTCGCTGGTCGGCCCGCTGTTCGACATGTGGCGCACGTTCGGCATCTACGACACCTGGCCCGGGCTGATCATCCCGTACATGTCGTTCACGCTGCCGCTGGCGATCTGGACGCTGTCGGCGTTCTTCCGCGAAATCCCGTGGGAGATGGAACAGGCCGCGCAGGTCGACGGAGCGACGCAGTGGCAGGCGTTCCGCAAGGTCATCGTCCCGCTGGCAGCGCCCGGCGTGTTCACCGCCGCGATCCTGACGTTCTTCTTCGCCTGGAACGACTTCGTCTTCGGAATCTCCCTGACCTCGACCGAGAATGCACGTCCGATTCCAGCTGCCCTGTCGTTCTTCGTCGGTCCTGACCCGTTCAACCGGCCGGCGTCGCTGCTGGCCGCAGGTGCCGTGGTCGCCACGGTGCCGATCGTCGTCCTCGTCCTGTTTTTCCAGCGCAAGATCGTCGCCGGCCTCACCGCCGGCGCAGTGAAGGGTTGATCGCATGGCCGCCATCGAGATGAAGAATATTGTCAAGAAGTACGGCGACGGCTTCCCTGCCGTCAACGACGTGAGCATCGATGTCGCCGACGGCGAGTTCATGATCCTGGTCGGGCCGTCGGGCTGCGGTAAGTCAACGTTGTTGCGGATGATCGTGGGTCTGGAGGACATCACGTCCGGCGACATGATCATCGGGGGAGACCGGGTCAACGACCTCGCCCCCCGCGACCGCAACCTGTCGATGGTGTTCCAGAACTATGCCCTTTACCCGCACTTGACGGTGTACGAGAACATCGCCTTCCCACTGCGTCTGTCCAAGACGAGCGAGAAGGAGGTCGACGAGAAGGTACGAGAGGCCAGCAAGACTCTCGACCTCGACGAGCACCTGCAACGCAAGCCCGCCAATCTGTCGGGCGGCCAGCGCCAGCGCGTCGCGATGGGACGCGCGATCGTCCGCGATGCCAAGGCGTTCTTGTTCGATGAGCCGTTGTCGAATCTGGATGCCAAACTGCGCGGCCAGATGCGCACCGAGATCGCCCGTCTGCAAAAGAAGCTCGGCATCACGACGGTCTACGTGACCCACGACCAGACCGAGGCGATGACACTCGGCGATCGGGTCGCGGTCATGAAGCGTGGCTCGCTGCAGCAGTTGGCCACGCCGCGCGAACTCTACGAACAGCCGGTCAATCTCTTCGTGGCGGGCTTCATCGGTTCGCCGCCCATGAACTTCCTGCCCGCGACGGTTGAAGGCGATCAGGTCACACTGCCGTTCGGCACCTTCCCCTTGCTGTCGGCCAAGGCCGAGCGCACCGCAGGCAAGGGCCTGTTGATGGCCGGAGTGCGACCTGAACACTTCGAGGACGTCTCGGTGCTGGAAGAAGGGCATGTCGACAGTTCCAGAACATTCGAGGCGCATATCGACGTCCGTGAGTGGCTGGGCGATCAGCAGTACGCCTACGTGCCGTACGAGGCCGAGGCCGAGGTGCAAAACCAGCTCAAGGAACTGGCCCGCGAGTCCGACAGCGACTCGCTGCGCACCCAACTGGTGGTGTCGCTCGACGCGGCGAGCACCGTGAAAGAGGACGACACGGCCACGCTGTTCATCGACGCCGACAAGATGCACCTGTTCGATCCGTCGACGGGAGAGAACCTCACTGTCGGGCTCTGAGCGCGGGCGACCTTAACGCCGCTTCTTGCCCTTCTTCGCGACGGCGGCCATGATCTCGGCGCTCCACTCGTGTTCGCGGATCAGCCGATAGCGTTCGTTCGCGACCCGCAGATAGGCCTCTGCGGGACGTTCGTCGACGCCGCGTACGCCGGCTTCCTCGATCATGTCGACGACGGGGCGGAATTCCTCGGCGTACCACCGCGCGGCCATGGTCTCCGGATCCATGTAGGTGCGCTCGGCATGCATCCTTCGGGTCGCCCACGCTTCGACGTTCTCAGCGATCAGCCCGTAGTCGAACGGCCGATTGAAGGCCACTGCGGCTCGTGCCTCGCCTGTGAACGGCACGCGTTGGAGCATGAGGCGTCGCCAGTGCTTGAGTTCGAGATCTGAGCGGCCGCCGATACCCACCGGCGCAAGGAAGGTGTCGATCGCTGTGACTCGGGCTTCGATGACGTCGAGGCCGAGGCTGCGTGCGACCGACACTCGGTGGTGACCGTCGCGGACGAAGTAGTAGTCGCCCACCTGGTACACCTCGATCGGCGGGATCTCCTCACCCGTCCGGCTCGCGCGGGAGAGGCGCTCCCAGCGTTGACGGCTACGTGCTGAGGTGGGTCGAAATCGTCTGTCGAAATCCCGAACCTTGTCGACCGAACCGACAATGGCGTCCAGCGGGATGAGTTTGGTGCCCAGGTAGTTCTCGGCTCGTCGTCCGAGGGCATCGACCACCTCGTCGAACGACATCGCGTCCACATCGCTGTCGTTGCGCAGAGTCGCCGCCAGGCTCGACAGGACCTGGTGTCTGCGGGCGCGCATGAAGTCGCTCTCGGCATCGACTCGTGGAGATCCAGAACTGCTGACCATGTCAGGCTCCTCGTCGCGCGTTGACAGATCCGCTGGTGGTCAACTGCGGTTCGATGTCGATGACCTGCCACGGGATGACATTGCGGATCGTGGTCGGTCCGACCTGCCGGTCGGATTTGAGTAGTCCATAGGGGTGAATGTGGCCGTGCAGATGCCAGCTGGGCCGCAATGTCGCGAGGACACCGTGCAGCGCCTCGATGCCGACATGGGACGGATCGGGCTCGTCACCGAGTCCGAACGGGGGAGCATGGGTGAGGAGGACGTCGACCGTCTCGAAACCGGCTCGAGCTGCCTGTTTCGTGAGACTGCGTGCTCGGTCGTCATATTCGCGCTGCGTGTATTGGTGATCGCCACGGTTGTAGCGCACGCAGCCGCCGAGGCCGGCTATCCGCAGACCTGCGATAGATGCCGCTCGTCCGTCGAGATTGACCAGACCACGCGGACCTGAGGCCCGCCCGCGGCCGATCCGCGGATCGTGATTACCCGGCACGAATGCGGCCGGGGCATCGATCGACGATGCCAATGTCTCCAGGTAGTCCCAGGGCAGATCGCCTGCGGCAAGGACCAGGTCTACGCGCAGGTCTTGCACCCGCGACTGCATCGCGGGGACCTCTTCGTCGGCGACGGCCAACACGCGGACCATGTCTCGACACTACCCCTGAGGCGGCCGGCTAACCCGTGCGAATGTGCGCGATCTCGAATATCGGCCGGCGTGGATCAGCGCCGCCGTTCGCTCAAGTACTGGGCCGCGAGCAGGGTCACGACCACGACATTGATGAGGACGACCGCTACCGCGCTGGTCAAGAGTGCTTCTTGCATACTTCTGAGACGCGGGCCTCATCGATGTATGACGCGTGAACTGTCACCTCATTGCAAGGCAGAGGTCAGCCGCATCACATTGTCGACATATCGTCTTCGCAGAGGACGACGCGCCCAGTCCTCGGCAAGCAGCTCACTGGACAACTCCCGGTAGTGGTCTTCGACCTCGCGCATCCGGGCGACGACCTGGGATCCCAGCATCATGAGCGAGATCTCGTAGTTGAGCCCGAATGAGCGCATGTCCATATTGCTCGATCCGATCACGGCCACGGTGTCGTCGATCGTGAAGTGTTTGGAGTGCAGGATCAGGGGAGCGGGATACAGATATATCCGTACGCCGGCATCGAGCAATGCCTGGTAGTACGAGGCCTGGGCGTGACCGACCATGAACTGGTCGGAGACCTCGCTGACGAACAGCTCCACCTCGACGCCGCGCATCGCCGCAGTCGTGACGGCGTAGAGCAGCGACTCGTCCGGCACGAAGTAGGGGCTGGTCAGCGAGATCCGCTCGGTCGCGCCGTAGATCAGGCTCGTGAACATGCGCAGATTGTTCTCCGCGACGAATCCCGGGCCGCTGGGGACCAGCTGACACGCGACATCGCTGACGCAGCCGTCGTTCACGGCGACCGTCTGCTTCTGCGGCATGGACACATCGAGCATCACATCGCTCTCGACGTACCAGTCCGAGGCGAACACGGCGTCGAGCGCGGCCACGACCGGCCCCTCCAGACGCACCATGAGCTCGACCCATGCGCGGCCGAGTTTGTGGTTCTTGGGCTTGTTGTAACCCGGCTCGGTCAGATTCTGTGAGCCGGTGAATGCGACCAGATCGTCGACGACCAGAAGTTTGCGGTGATTGCGCAGGTCCGGTCGACGGAATCTGCCCTTGAGCGGTTTGATCGGCAACATGACTCGAAATTCGATCGGTCCGTTCTCCAGGCGTTCGAGCAGCTTGGCGTATCCGGGGATGCCACGAGAACCGAGATGGTCGAACAACATGCGAACCGCGACCCCGCGACGGTCGGCGGCCTCGAGTGCGTCGATCAACGGGCCGGTCAGCTCATCGAGCGCGGTGATGTAGAACTCGATGTGAACGAAGTCGCGGGCGTCCTCGATGGCCTCGATCATCTTGGCGATCGACGTCGAGTAGTCCTCGATGAACTCCACGGTGTTGCCGCTGACAGCGGGCAGAGCACTGAGCTGACGGTTGAGGTGGACGACGGTGCGTATCGCCGGCGTCGTCTCGACCCCTTCGGGCTCGATGAGGCCTTCGGTGTGGGTCGCGACGTTCTCGAACGCTTCACGCTGGCGGCGATGACGGTCCCGTCCCAGGCGAGTGTTGCCGAAGAAGGCGAAGGCGATGAATCCGAGCAATGGACTGAGCAATATGGCCAGAAGCCAGGCCATTCCCGACGATGGGCGACGGTTGCCCGGTATGAAGCCCAATGCCGCGATCTTGAACAGGATCGAGGTGGCCGCGAGCGCGAATCCGATCAGGAGCGCGATGGTCGACGGGCTGTTGTCGAGCACCGGTATCGCAGAAGTCATGACCGGAAGTCTGCACTACCGTGGCGCTCAGATGGCGGCCGATCGGCTCAAACAGACGATGCGGTGAACGGCGTGAAGCGTAGACTTCGGCGGACCAGCACGTGTCAACTCGTTCCGAGAGGCTTGCCATGACGACACCGACCCCCGACCGAGCGCCGCTGTTGACTGTCGTCCGCGAACGCTGGATCGCAATAGTCCTGGTCATTTTGACGGTCGCGTTCATCCTGCAGAACCGCAACCGAGTCGACATCAATCTGTTCTGGATGCACGTGAGCATGCCGTTGTGGCTTGTGCTGTTCCTGATCACCGCGATCGGGGTGGCGATCGGATATCTCGTCTCCCGCCGCCGCCATCGCTGACCAGGTGATCCGGACAACGACGAAAGGTGGCTTCGCATGTCTGATGTCTTCGTAGGGATCCTGGCCGTCCTGGCCGGACTGATGCTCTGTTTCCGGGGTTACTGGACCTTGCGGCTCGTGCTCGGCATCTGGGGCGCGGTGATCGGCTTCGGGCTGGGCGCGACGCTTGCGACGTGGATCAACGACGACAGCTACCTCGCCTCGGCGTTGGGCTGGATCATCGGCCTCGTGTTGGCGCTGGTGTTCGCTCTGTTGGCATACCTCTACTACGCGATCGGCGTGATCCTCTCGCTCGGCTCGATGGGATTCGTCCTCGGTGCCGCAGTCACCGGCGCGCTCGGTGTCGAGTGGGACTGGGTCATCATCGGCGTGGGAGTCGTGTGCGGTCTGGCCGTCGCGCTGCTGGCGATCGCGGCCGATGTGCCGATGGTTCTGCTCGTGGTGTTGAGCTCGCTGTCCGGCGCGACGGTGCTGATCGCCGGCGTCATGCTGATCGCCGGCGTCTTGAACACGGCAGACTTCGACCAGGCTGCCGTGACCGAGAACATCGATGGTCACTGGTACTGGACGTTGGGATTCGCGGCGCTGGCCGTCGTCGGCATCTTGTCGCAGTTGAACCATGTGCGGGGTCTTGCCAGTGCCCGTCAGGGCTGGGATGCGAGCGCACGCCGGACGGGTGCCTGAGACATCAGATGGCAGAACCAGATGATGGTCCGCTCGGGCGCGGATTGGACGCGGCAGCTGATCTGTTGCGTGGCGCGATAGTCCCAGGGCGCAGGCTCGCGGCCCTTGCGCTGCATCCGCCTTTGCTCCCGGAGGCCATTTCACCAGGGCGGGCGCTGCAGGACATGTCAGCCAGGGTGCATCGCGGGAGCGAAGCCTCACTGGAGATCCTCCATGACGTGCTGGAGACGTTATTGGATGCGCAGGTGCCCAAGATCGCCGATGCCGTACTGGCCCGACTCGATCTGACAACTCTGATCGCAGACCACGTCGACGTGAGCCAGATCGTCGAGTCGATCCTCGATCGTCTCGACCTGACCGAACTTGCTCGCACCAGGATCGATCTGGCCGGGTTGACGAACGAGGTCATCGAAGAGATCGACTTGTCGGCCCTCATCCGCGAGTCGACATCCGGTGTGGCCTCCGACGTCGTCACGGGTGCCAGAGCGAGCGCCGCGACGGCCGACGAGGCGGTCGCGCGCTTCCTGAGTAGGCGGCGCAGGCGCCGAGGCGAGACCGAACCGACGGGGGAGACAGCACCATGACCGGATCGAGGAGGCGGGCAGTCGCCTCGCTGCATGGCCGGCCAGCTGGTGTTGTGACCCGTGCGGCAGCCGGCGTCATCGACTACCTGGTGGTGGGGTTGATCGTCCTGCTCGGGCACCTGTCGATCATCGCGCTTCGATTCGTGACCAATCCGGTCCGTTTCAACTGGCCGCGGACGAGCTGGGCGATCCTGATTGTCAGCGGCGTGATCGTCATGGTGTGCTATCTGACGATCTCGTGGTCAGCGACCGGAAAGACCTTGGGTGCCAGCATCATGGGCACCCGAGTCGTCAACCGGCACGGCGGTCGACTCGGGTTCGCCTGGTCATTGATCCGCGCAGCGCTGGTCGTCGTCTTTCCCGTGGGGCTGTTGTGGTGTGCGGTGAACACCGGCGGCCGTTCGGTGCAGGATGTCGCACTGCGCACCCGTGTGCTCTACGACTACGACATCTCGACGTCCTATGCGGTGCACGAAGCTCCCTGAGCCGGATCGCAGTAGGATCTCGCACGTGATGTCGACCAGCAGCACACAAACGTCTCGGCCAGGACGTTTCCGTCGCGTCTTCACGGCGTCGCGGGTGCTGCGTTACACCCTGCCCGGAGCATGGGCGGCCTGGATCTTCGCCGCGCTGGCGTTCACTCCTTCACTGCTGCCGCGAAGCGGCCTGTTCCAGGGCGTGCTTTCCGGCATCAACGGAGCGATCGGGTACGGCGTAGGTGTCTCACTCGCGTGGGTATGGCGTGAGTACGCCGATCGTGAACGGCGCAGGCCGGGAGTCAACTCCTGGCGGCTGTTCTGGGTTTTCGCGATTGTCACAGGTGTTGTCGCAGTGGTCCTCGGAGAACGCTGGCAGTCGCAAGTACGCGAACTGATGGGAGCCGGCGACGTCTCGATCTCGCGGTTCATCATGATGCCGGTCGTCGGTGTCGTGACGTTCGTCGTGCTGGTCGGTGTCGGCCGGGCGTTGCGCAGCGCCTATCGCGGTCTCTCGTCTCTCCTGGCGCGTAAGATCGGGCCCCGCGCAGCACGTGCCACCGGCTGGCTCGCGGTCGCGGTCGCGACGTTCCTGGTGCTGAGCGGCCTGGTCTACGACAATGCGATCAAGGCGGTCGACGCCTCGTTCTCACTGGGCGATCAGACCATTTCTTCGCGATTGACCGCACCTGAGCTCGCGACCCGATCGGGTAGCGACGTCTCCCTGGTCGACTGGGAGGATCTCGGCAGGCAAGGACGTCGTTTCGTGGTCGGCGGTCCGAGTGCCGAGCAGATCACCGAGGCCACCGGTCGTCCGGCGGTCGAACCTGTGCGCGCGTATGTGGGCACCGCCGCGGCGGAGGACGTCGACGAGCGTGCCCAGCTCGCGGTCGACGAGCTCGAACGGGCGGGCGGTTTCGACCGCGAATACCTCATGGTCGCCAACACGACCGGGAGCGGATTCCTCGAGCCGGGAGCAGTGGACTCCTTCGAGTACATCACCGCGAACTCCGCGATCATCTCGATGCAGTACTCCTATCTTCCATCCTGGATCTCCTACCTGGTCGACCAGAAGAATGCCCGCGACGCGGGCCGGGCCCTGTTCGATGCGGTCTACCAGCGCTGGAGCGCTCTGCCCAAGGAGTCGCGTCCCAAGATCTACATCTTCGGGGAGAGCTTGGGCTCGTTCGGCGGCGAGACGGCGTTCAGCGGGGAAGCCGATCTGGCCAATCGCAGTTCGGGCGCCTTGTTCGTCGGCCCGCCGAACTTCAACACGCTGTTTCGTGAGTTCACCGACCAGCGTGACGCCGGAAGCGGCGAAGTCGAGCCGGTCTTCCGACACGGCCGGATCGTGCGGTTCAGCAATGATGCGACCCAGCCGGCCGAGCCGGTCGACCAGCCATGGGACGGACCCCATGTGCTGTATCTCCTGCATCCGTCCGACCCGATCACCTGGTGGAGTCCGGATCTGATCTGGAGCAAGCCGGACTGGTTGTCGGAGCCGCGTGGCCGCGATGTGCTCCCGTCCATGCGGTGGATCCCGTTCGTGACGTTCTGGCAGACCGCGGCCGACATGGCCGTGAGCCAGAACGTGCCCACAGGCCACGGGCACACGTACGTCGGGGACCACGTCAACGGGTGGGCGCAGGTCCTGCAGCTCGATGGCTGGACGGCTGAACAGACCCAGCGGGTTCGCGACGTCATCTTGGACGGCTTCGACCCCGACGGTCCGCCGCCGTCGCTGACCGAGGAATGAGACGTGTTGGTGCCGGCGCAGTAGCGTTGTCGTGTGACTGCACCCACAATTCATACCGTCGGTGAGCTGCGAGCCTCCGGCCACGTCCACAAATCCCTGCGGGCCGAGATCCGCGACAACCTGCTCTCGGCGCTGCGCGACGGTCGCGATCCTTGGCCGGGTCTGCACGGATTCGAGTCGACTGTCATCCCGCAGCTCGAACGCGCGCTGATCGCGGGACACGACATCGTTCTGCTCGGCGAACGGGGGCAGGGCAAGACCCGGCTGCTGCGCACGATGGTCGGCCTCCTCGACGAATGGACGCCCGTCATCGCCGGATCCGAGCTCGGCGAGCATCCCTTCGAGCCCATCACGACCGCGAGCCTGCGACGTGCTGCCGAGCTCGGCGACGATATGCCGATCAGCTGGGTGCAGCGTGATGACCGCTATGCCGAGAAGCTGGCGACGCCCGACACGAGCGTCGCGGATCTGATCGGCGACGTCGATCCGATGAAGGTTGCGGAGGGGCGTAGCCTCGGTGACCCCGAGACGATCCATTTCGGCCTCATCCCGCGCAGCCACCGCGGCATTGTGGCGATCAACGAGCTGCCCGACCTGGCCGAGCGTATTCAGGTCGCGATGCTCAATGTGATGGAAGAACGCGATGTGCAGATCCGCGGATATGTCCTCCGCCTCCCGCTGGACGTCCTGGTCGTCGCGAGCGCGAACCCCGAGGATTACACCAACCGCGGTCGGATCATCACGCCGTTGAAGGACCGGTTCGGCGCCGAGATCCGGACGCACTATCCGACCGAGCTGGCCGACGAGGTCGCGGTGATCCGTCAGGAAGCCGAGCTGATCGCCGAAGTGCCCGACTACCTCGTCGAGATCCTGGCCCGGTTCACCCGCGCGTTGCGAGGCTCGAGTGCCGTCGACCAGCGCAGCGGCGTCAGCGCCAGGTTCGCGATCGCCGGTGCCGAGACGATCGCCGCGGCCGCGATCCATCGCGCGACTCGTCAGGGTGAGGAGCACGCCGTGGCCCGTCCGGTCGACCTGGAGACGGCGGTCGACGTCCTCGGCGGGAAAATCGAGTTCGAGTCGGGCGAAGAGGGCCGTGAGGATCAGATCCTCGACCATCTGCTGCGCACGGCTACCGCCGAGACTGTGCGCGAGTATCTGCGGGGGATCGACTTCGGGCTGCTGATCGATGCGCTCGAGAGCGGAATCCTGGTCACGACCGGCGAACAGGTGACGGCCCGTGACTTCTTGGCCGGTCTGCCGGTTCTGGGTGAGTCCGAGGTGTACGAGGAGGTCTGCGCCCGGCTCGGAGCGAGTAATGAGGGCCAGCGTGCCGGCGCCATCGAGCTGGCGCTGGAAGGGCTGTATCTGGAGCGGAAGGTCGGCAAGGAGTTCGGACAGGGAGAGACGGTGTATGGCTAGAGCCAACCGCAGGCTCACCCGCGACGCCCGTTACGGCAAGTACGTCGACGGGCCCGATCCGCTCGCGCCCCCGGTGGATCTGGCCGAGGCCCTCGGTGAAATCGGCGAGAACGTCATGGCCGGCTACTCCCCAGAGCATGCTCTGCGGGAGTTTCTGCGACGTGGGGGACGAGATCAGGCCGGACTGGATGACCTGGCCCGCCAGATCGCCGAGCGCCGACGGGAGCTCGCGCAGCGTCACAACCTCGACGGCACGCTGCAGGAGATCCGCGAGCTGCTCGATCGGGCGGTGCTCAGCGAGCGAAAGCAGCTGGCCCGCGATGTCGATCTGGACGACGTCGACCGCACTTTGGCCGAAATGCAACTGGGAAATCTGCCCAGTTCGGCTGCTGCGGCCGTCAGCGAGCTGAACGACTACAACTGGCGCAGCAGCGATGCTCGGGAGGATTTCGAGAAGATCAAGGACCTTCTGGGTCGAGAGATGCTCGAACAGCGGTTCGCCGGCATGAAGCAGGCCTTGGAGAATGCCACTGATGAGGATCGGGCGGCCATCAACCAGATGCTTCAGGACCTCAACCAGCTGCTCGAGGCGCATGCCCGGGGCGAAGCCGACCAAGATCGGTTCGACGAGTTCATGGCCGAGCACGGCGAGTTCTTTCCCGAGAATCCGGCAACCATCGAGGAACTCCTCGACATCCTTGCCCAACGGGCCGCCGCGGCGCAGCGGATGCGCAATTCGATGACGCCCGAACAACGTGATGAACTCGACGCCCTGGCTCAGCAGGCGTTCGGTTCGCCGGAGCTGATGGCATCGCTGTCCCAGCTCGACGGGAATCTGCAGTCCCTGCGGCCAGGTGAGGACTGGAGCGGTTCTGAGCAGATGAGCGGTGAGCAGGGACTCGGCCTCGGCGACGGCACGGGTGTGTTCCAGGACATCGCCGACCTCGACCAGCTCTCCGACCAGATCTCGCAGTCGTACAGCGGATCGCGGATGGACGATATCGACCTCGACAAGCTCGCCCGTCAGTTGGGCGAGGAGGCCGCGGTCGACGCCCGTACGCTGCAGTCCCTCGAGAAGGCCCTGCGCGACTCCGGAACCATGAAGCGTGGCGCCGACGGGCAGCTCAAGTTGACGCCGAAGGCCATGCGGCAACTCGGCAAGGCGTTGCTCCGCGATGTCGCCGACAAGATGTCAGGGCGCCAGGGCAACCGGGATCTGCGTCAAGCGGGGGCGGCAGGTGAGCGATCGGGCGCGACCCGCGAGTGGGCCTTCGGCGACACCGAACCGTGGGATGTGACCCGGACCATCACGAATGCGATAACCCGGACCGCCTCCGAGCACGGGAATTCTGCCGCAGGTGTACGCGTCGAGATCGGCGACGTCGAGGTGCAGGAGACCGAGGCGAGGACCCAGGCCTGCGTCGCACTGCTGGTCGACACATCGTTCTCGATGGCGCTCGACGGCCGGTGGGTTCCGATGAAACGCACCGCGCTGGCCCTGCACACGCTCATCACGAGCCGGTTCCGCGGAGACGATCTGCAACTCATCGGCTTCGGTCGCCATGCCGAGGTCATGGATATCGAACAGTTGACGGCACTGGATGCGATGTATGCCAAAGGCACCAACCTGCACCACGCACTGTTGCTGGCAAATCGACATTTCCGCAAACATCCGGGTGCCCAACCGGTACTGCTGATCGTCACCGACGGTGAGCCCACGGCGCACTTGGAGTCGAGCGGAGAGGTGTATTTCGGCTATCCGCCGCATCCGGTCACCGTGGCGCTCGCGGTACGTGAACTCGACAATGCGCGCCGACTCGGTGCCCACACGACGTTCTTTCGTCTGGGCGATGATGCGGGCCTGGCCCGGTTCATCGACTCATTGGCCAAGCGCGCCGACGGCACAGTCATCGCGCCGGAACTCGACGATCTGGGTGCCGCGGTCGTCGGCTCGTACTTGGGCACGCGTAGCGGTCGCGGCGGCCCGGGCGGCGATTTCGGCGGTACCGGCAGTACCTACCGTGACCTGTTCGACGGCGGGCGTGGCTTCTGGGTGGGCTGACGTTAGGGTTCGTGGGGCCGTCGCAGCCGCGCGGCCGATGACATCCTCAGGAGTATCCGTGACGCTGGCCCGTGACCATTCCGACGTCAGTTCCATGATCGACGCAATCGTCGTCGGCACCGACGGTTCGTGCGTCACGAATCCGGGGCCCACGGGTTGGGCCTACGTCGCTGACGACGGGACATCGGCGTGCGGTGGTCTGCTGACCGGCACCAACAACATCGGGGAGTTGCTGGCCGTCGAGAACGCCCTGCGCGACTTCGCGGATCGTCCACTGGTGATCCAGGCGGATTCGAGCTACACGATCGGCTGCGCCACGACCTGGGCCGGCGGGTGGGCACGCAATGGCTGGCGCAACTCCAAGAAGGAGACCGTCGCCAACGTGGAGATCGTGCAGGCGATCTACGCGCTCATGCAGGCACGGCGCGATGCCGATCAGCCGGTGTTCTTCCAGAAGGTCAAGGCGCACCTGACCGATCTCACGGTCTGGCCGCTCAACGTGGCTGCCGACACCTTGGCCGGGCAGGCGTCAGCTCGTGCCGCGCGCGGGGACATCGCCGAGCTGCGCACAGCGTCGGTCCCGGGCTAACCGATCCGGACCGTGCACACCAGACCGAGGTGGTCTGAACTGTCCGGTTCGGTGACCAGCACCCGGCCGTCCAGCACCTCGACCCGGGATCCGACGTAGATCGCATCGAGGTGTCGGCCATTGCGCTGCACCGTTTCGCCGATCGTGTGGTGGACGTCGTGATCGACGTTCTCGACGTCCACCAGTCCGCGCCAGTCGGCGTAACCGGCCGCCTCGAGTACTGCACGCGGAGTGCCCGGCCGCAAGGCGATGTTGTTGAGATCGGCGGCGACGACATCGACAGAATGCTCATGGCACAGTTCGGCCAGCCGAACGGCCTGCACCGCGCGGGACTCCGTGGCCTTCTCGGCGGTCGTCCCGGCAGAAGACGACAGATGGGTTGTCGCGGCAGTCCACTCGACACCGCTGGGGAGATGCTCGTACCTCACGATCGTCACGTACCGCTGCTGACGGGTACGGGTGCCGAGCGGCAGTTCCTGCATCGTGATCAGCCGATGCTGTGCCGGGTCGCTGTAAGCGTCGTTGCGGCCGTGAAGTGACCGGGCCACATCCCAGCCCGGGAGGATCCTGGCGAGGCTCCGTCGTTCGGCGCCGCGGTTGACCTCGACGAAGAAGTAGACGCTTGCGTCGGCACCGTCTTGGCCGTTGAGCTCGCGTTCGAGCATTACGGCCCGGCCGGGCCAGCGATGTCGCAGCAGCGTCCAGTTGGACCCCAGGATGTTCTTAAATCCGAGGCGGAACGTCGCCGTCATCATGCGAGCCTAGCCGAGGCGATCTCACCCCGGTCGGATCTCGCTCAGGGGATCGGGTCAGAATGAGCGGGTGCCGTGGCCGTCCTGGGAGCAAGCAGCTCTCGCGTGTGCGGTCAGCGTCATGGCCTGGCTCCTCGTCCGGCAGTTGCCCCCGAGCCGGATAGGGGATGCGACGCTTCCGGCGTTCCGCGAGTTCGCCTATATCGCCGGTCTCTACGCCATCTGGCGCCTGGCGCGCATGCTGCCGATCACGCATGAGACCGGAGCGCTGGACCGAGCCCGAGATATCGACGCCGTGCAGCACTTCTTACGGTTGCCCACCGAGATCTCGATGCAGCACTTCGTGATCGGCCATGACTCCCTCGCACGGGCTGTCAACGGCTACTACGCGATTGTTCACGTGCCGGCGTTGATCACGTTCTTGATCTGGGCTTTCGTACGTCACCGCGACATGTACCCGCGCTGGCGCAACGGTCTTGTCGTCGTGACCGCGGGATGTTTGCTGATCCGGTTCGTGCGCGTTGCTCCTCCGCGTTTCGTCGAGGAACTCGGCTTCGTCGACTTGTCGAGCCGGTTCGGGCTCGGGGTCTACGGTGACGTCGGCACCGGCGTGTCGGATCAATACGCCGCGATGCCGTCGATCCACGTCGGTTGGGCAGCTGTCGTGGCTCTCGGCGTCTTCGCGATGACGAGCCATCCGATCAGGTGGCTCGTGCTGATGCA
This sequence comes from Aeromicrobium sp. P5_D10, assembly GCF_054049535.1. Taxonomy (NCBI): domain Bacteria; kingdom Bacillati; phylum Actinomycetota; class Actinomycetes; order Propionibacteriales; family Nocardioidaceae; genus Aeromicrobium; species Aeromicrobium sp. P5_D10. The sequence goes on along the minus strand of NZ_JBFUME010000001.1, from coordinate 182,612 downwards.
TCTACCCGTTACGGTTTTCGTCGTGGCCGCCACGGGACACCACTGGTGGCTCGACGGCGTCGTAGCGGTCCTGCTCCTGGCGGCGGGCCTCTCGCTCGACACCGCGGTCGCCCGCCGTCGGCGGCGTCCTCTCGTGCCGGTCAGGGTCGGTTGAGCAGTTCCTTGCCCTGATACACCCGCACCCAATCGACCTTGTACGTGAACTCGTCGCGCGTGTGCTCGGGAGAGGCCCAGCCCCAGTACTTCGAACCGACCTGCATATTGATGCGCAGATGGAATGTCGAGTCGAAGGTGTCGCCCCGGAAGTACGACTTGGTGTCAGGATCGTTGAAATCGACGAGTCCGACCGTTTTGCCGTCGTACAAGTAGCGCAGGCAATCGGGCGACCAGTTGACACCGAATCGGTGCCAGCCCTGCCAGATCTTGTCATCGCCGACATCGGCCCTGCCCCAGGTGTGGTCCTTCGACATCTGCTGCAGCGTGTCGTGCCAAGAGTTCCATTCATAGGAGGACGAGGGATCGAAGCTCTTGATCGTCTTGCCGCCATATGACTCGATGACGTCGATCTCGCCGGGCTTGTCGTCGGCCCGCAGCCAGAACGCGGGCCAGATGCCGCGCGATGCGGTGGCGGCGCTCGGCACCCAGGCGCGGACCTCGAAGTGTCCGTACTTCTGTCCGAACCGTTCGCGTTCTGCGTTGCCGAAGCCGGCGCTGTCGATCGTGTCGACGTATCCGGTCGAGTAGTCGCGAACCAGATTGTCGGGGTAGATCGCGTTCAGGTTGGTCCGCCACTCGGACTCAGGCAGTCGCTTGCCGGTGATGTTGAGCGCACCGTCACTGACCGACACCGCATCCTTGGTGATCCAGGCTCGGTCCTGATTCAAGAACGTGTTGTCACGGACCCGCCACGTGTCGCGGTCGATCGAGGTTCCCTCGAACTCGTCGGCGAACGTGAGTTCTCCCTGTTCGGGATCTGAGTAGTCGATGTCCTCGCACAGTGACGGCTGGGGGTTGGTCGGCGAAGGCGTGGGAACCGTTGGTGTGGGAGTCGGTGTCGGGGTGGGAGTAGGGACGGTCGGGGCAGCTGTCGCGACGACACTGATGTTGCGGATCCGAACGAAGTTCCGGCTTCGGATTTTCGTCCCCCGGGCGTACAGGCGTACCCGACTGGCGGCCTTCTTGGTCCGCACGGATGTAGTGACGGTGTACCAGCCTCGACTCGACGGACGGACGATCGTGGTCCGGCTTGTGACTGGGCTACCTGCATTGACCTCCTGGATACGGAATCGGAGCACGCGTCCGGGCTCAGATGTGCGGATACGGGCCGTGGCTGTCACGGTCGTGCCGGCGGCCGCGATCGGACGCGACGACAGTGGTGAACGCATCGAGATGTTCTTGCGTCCGGAATGGCGTTTCGGCCGTACCTGCAGCGAGGGTGTCGTCGCGCTGGAGCGGATCGCGCTGACTCGGGCATTCTTCGACGGTGTCCAGCGATCGGTCGCAGGCGAGATGTTGACCGTGGCAGGCGCGGCCTGCGCAGGATCTGAACCTCCGGGAGCAATCAGGAGTGCGAGGGCTGTCGCCGAGGCCATGGCTGCGCCGATCAGGCGTCGACTTCGATGGCCAGAACTGGCCACCCTCCCCGGAGTCGTCATGGAGACACGGTAGGGGCGTGGGCTCAGACAGGCAACAACCGGGTGATGAATTTCGCTAACTGATCGACATTGCAGCATTCGTGCATCTCGACGACCTCGGCGTACTGCGGGGCCACGGAATCGCCGAGACCCCACCGCATGGTCGCTTCCGGATTGAGCCAGAACGTGCGTTTGGCGCGTTGGCTGATGGCGTGCAGCGCCGGGAGGTTGGGCGATTGGTTGTTGTTGCGCGCATCGCCAAGGATCAGCACGGCGGTCCGCGGGCCGATGGCGTTCATGTACTCGGCGTGGAAGTCGCCGAATGCCTCACCGTAGTCGCTGCTGCTGTGCCACTTGGTGATGTGCGCATCGCGGGCGATGCGGTCAGAGAGGTCGTCGCTGTCCTCGCGGACGAGATCGGTCACCTCGTCCATCGCATTGACGAATGCGAAGACCCGGATCTTGCTGAACTGACTGCTGAGCGCCTGCACCAGATGCATCGTGAACCCGGAGAAGCCCGACACCGATCCGGAGACATCGCACAACAGCACGAGTTCGGGACGGGCCGGATGCGGCTTGGCGAAGACCGGATGCATCGGCACGCCGCCGGTCGACATCGAACGCCGGAGGGTGCGGCGGATATCGATACGGCCACGGGTCGCCTTACGCCGGCGCGCGGCCAGTCGGGTGGCCAGTTTGCGTGACAGCGGCGTGACGGTACGGCGAAGTTCCTCCAGCTGCTGTTTGCTCGCGCTGAGGAAGTCGATGCGATCGGTCCCTGACCGCACCGCGTGGCGCGTCACGATATCGCGCCCGCGCACTTCGGCGGTTCGCCGCCGAGCCTCGGCGGCGACCATCAGCCGGAGCCGGTCGATGTTCTGCCGGACCTCGTCGCGTTCGATCCGCTCGAGTATGTCGCCGTTCGCGCCGCCTTGTCCTGATCCGGTGCCTTGACCTTGACCCTTCCCCTGTCCGCCGCCTTCGCCTCGCAACTGCATGGCCTGGGCGAGTAGTGTCTGCGGCCGCAGACGTTCCAGCGTCTGGTAGGCCGACCAGCCGGCATTGGACGATCCGGGCTGGCCGACCTGTCCAAGCAGGTCCACCGCGATCTCAGCGATCTGATCGAGCGCCCGAAGATCGTTTTCAGCCAGCGCCATCGCCAGCAGATCGCGCAGGTCCTCGATATCGAAATCGTCGTCGGTCTCGAGTGCCGACTGCGGAGTACCGACTCCGGCCGGGAAGTAGATGTCGAAGGTCATGTCGAAGACATCGCGTTGACCGCCGCGGCGCACGAGCGCGGCGGCCAGCCCTTCGCGCAGCTGATGGCGATCGCTCATACCGAGGACCTCGATCACCGCGGCCGCGTCGACCGTTTCGCTGGTACCTGCAGGAATGCCTTTGGAACGAAGTGCCGTGACGAACTCGACCAACCGGCCGGCGACATCGCCGGCCGAGCCTTGAACGTGCCCGATGCTCATGAGGGGCTGAGCACCGCATCCAGGTCGAGTCGGGTCCGCGCCTTCTCCAAATCGTCCTGATGTTTGAGGATCACGCCGAGACTGTCCTTGACGACCTCGTCATCGAGGATGTCGGCGCCGAGAGCCACCAGCGTCCGAGCCCAGTCGATCGTCTCCGAGACAGAAGGCGCCTTGCGCAGCGGCATGGCCCGCAGTGCGTTGATCACTCGCACGAGTGACTCACCCAGCGTCTGGTCGAGCCCGGGCACCTTCAACGACACGATCTCCTGTTCCAGAGCGGGATCGGGGAAATCGACGTGCAGGAACAGGCAACGACGGCGCAATGCCTCCGACAGCTCACGGGTTGCATTCGATGTCAGGACGACGAATGGCCGGTGTTTGGCCGTGATGGTTCCGAGCTCGGGGATCGTGACCTGGAATTCCCCGAGCACTTCGAGAAGCAGGCCTTCGATCTCGACATCGGCCTTGTCGGTCTCGTCGATCAGCAGGACCGATGGATTCTCATTGCGGATGGCGGTCAGCAGCGGGCGGGCCAGCAAGAAGTCGTCGGAGAAGATGTCATCGCGTGCATCGTCCCAGGTCTCACCTCGCCCGGAGGTGATCCGCAGGAGTTGCTTGGCGTGGTTCCACTCATAGAGCGCGCGGGCCTCATCGACGCCCTCGTAGCACTGGAGCCGCACCAGATCCGATCCGCAGGCCGTCGCGACAGCCGTGGCCAGGGCGGTCTTGCCGACGCCTGCAGGGCCTTCCACCAGCAAGGGCTTGCCGAGCTCGCTGGCCAAGAAGACCGTCGTCGCAATCGCGTCCGACGCGAGGTATCCGGCGGACGCCAATTTAATCTTGACGTCGGCGATCGAGTCGAAAGGCATGGTGCGCATGCCTACGATGATGCCGTGGCCCTGATCGAGATCGTGCGCGAGGTACACCTCAGCCCCGAAGAGGCCTGGTCCCGACTGACGGACTGGGAACGCCACGGCGACTTCGTCCCGTTGACCCGGATCAGCCTCACGACGCGCGGTTTCGACGCGTTCACCGGAATCGGGCGAGCGGGATTTCACGATCCCATGGACGTCGTGCAGTGGGATGAGCCCGCGTTCTGCCGCCTGGAGAAACGCGGGCGGGTGGTGAGCGGATGGGCCGAATTGAGTGTCGATCCGATAGGCGGCAGGAGCCGGGTGACCTGGCGCGAGGACATTCGCGTGAGGGGGGTGCCGCGGCTGTTCGACGGGCTGACTCGTGCGAGCAGCCGGGCGCTGTTTTCCCGGGTCATCGACGGCCTTCTGGCCTGATCGAGCCGCCGACGTACGATCGCGGTATGGCCTACACCCCGGAGGGCGAGACCCTCGACATCTGCCGTGAGCTGATCCGGATCGACACCAGCAACTTCGGCGACGATTCGGGACCGGGGGAGCGCAAAGCGGCCGAATACGTCGCCGGACTGCTCGCCGAGGTCGGCATCGACTCGCAGATCATCGAGTCGACGCCGGGTCGTGCGAGCGTCATTGCCCGATGGGGCAATCAGAACTCTCCCCGTCCTGGTCTGTTGATCCACGGACACCTCGATGTCGTCCCTGCGCAGGCTTCCGACTGGTCGGTCGATCCGTTCGCGGCCGAGGTCGTCGACGGCTATCTGTTCGGTCGCGGGGCAGTCGACATGAAGGACTTCGACGGGATGCTGCTGTCGGTCGTACGTGCTCGGCAACGAGCCGGGGTGATTCCCGACCGCCCCATCACCTTGGTGTTCACCGCTGACGAAGAGGCAGGAGGCCTACTGGGCGCGCATTGGCTTGTCGAACACCATCCTGAACTGTTCGAGGGCTGCACCGAGGCCATCGGCGAGGTCGGAGGATTCTCCACCGAAGTCGGCGGCCAGCGGCTCTACCTGATCGAATCGGGCGAGAAGGGCATCGATTGGATGCGCCTTCGCGCGCGTGGCACCGCGGGCCACGGTTCGATGGGTAACAGCGACAATGCGATCTCGCATCTCGCCGGCGGTCTGCTGGCACTCGGGCAGCATGAATGGCCGGCCGAACCCGGACCGTCGATGACGCTGCTTCTGGCCAAGGTGCGTGAACTGACGGGCACAGACGGCACCGCCGATGAGCTGTTGGCGCACTTCGGTCCGGCCGTTCGGATGATCGGCGCGGGCATCCGCAACACCACGAACGCCACGATGCTGGAGGCCGGCTACAAGCACAATGTCATTCCCGGCGAGGCGATCGCCTATGTGGATGGCCGCTTCCTGCCCGGGCACGGTGAGTCGTTCCTGCCGGCCGTGCAGGACATCGTCGGCGACCAGGTGGTCGTGGAGCGTCATATCAATGACCATGCTCTGGAGTACGCCTTCGAGGGCGACCTCGTTGATGCCATGACGGTCGCGCTGCACAGTCAAGATCCCGAAGCCCACATCGCGCCCTTCCTGATGTCGGGCGGAACCGACGCCAAGGCCTGGCACAAGCTCGGCATCACCTCATTCGGCTTCGTCCCGCTGAGACTGCCCGCAAACCTCGACTTCACCGCGCTGTTCCACGGTGTCGACGAGCGGGTCCCGGTCGACTCCCTGGAGTTCGGCTCCCGGGTCTTCGACGAATTCCTCAACCTCGCCTAACGCTCATGAGTCACTGAATTACCGCTCGCGAGTCACGCAATCCCCACCGGCGAGAACGCGAGTGACTCGCGGCCGGTAACTAGGTGACTCGCGAGCGTTGGGGTTAGAGGGTGCTGCGCATGCGGATGATCTTGCGACGCAGCGTGACAGTGCGTTGACCCGTGCCGTCTTTTCGCAGCCGGTCGAGCTCCCAGCCTTGGTACTCGGCGGCATCGGTGAGCATGCGGCACACGGCCGACCTGGATTTGGTGCGGTCGATCGTCAGATTCCAGAACTCATACTCGAACATCACTGCCCCTTTCATCGAACCGCCGCTGACACATCATCCAACGCTTGGAGGATCTCGGTGGGAAGTTCAAGATCATCGGCGGCGAGGTTCTCCTCCAACTGCGCCGTGGTGCGGGCACCGACGATCGCTGCCGAGACTTGAGGCCGTGCTAGCAGCCAGGCCAAGGCGACGTGCGCGATCGTGACGTCGAGACCTTCGGCCGCGCGCGCCAGCGCTTCGACTGCACTCGCCTTGCCTGGCGTCAGGTGCTCGCCCACGAAGCTGTCCCAGCCGGGCGTGGCGGCCCGGGAGTCGGTCGGGATCCCGGCGCGGTACTTGCCCGACAAGACGCCTCGACCCAACGGGGACCAGGCGAACACCCCCATGCCGAGATGGGCCGCGGCGGGAATGATCTCGGCTTCGGGATCGCGATTGATCAACGAGTACTCGACCTGTGTGCTGACCAACGGGATGCCCTCCGAGCGTCCGGACAACCAGGTCTGCGCGATGCCGGTCTGCCAGCCGGTGAAGTTCGAGATGCCGACGTAGCGGGTCCGTCCGGTACGGACCGCGTGCTCCAGTGCTCCCAGCGTCTCTTCGAGGGGGACTTCGAGGTCGGGGGTGTGGATCTGCCAGAGATCGAGATGATCCGTGCCGAGTTGTCGCAGCGAGACGTCGAGCTGGTCCAGCAGCGTGCGCCGGGAGCCGTCCTTGACGACTTGACCGGCACGTCTGGTGAAGCCGGCCTTGCCCGCGAGGACGATCTGGTCGCGGACACCCGACTTGGCGAGGAGGGTGCCGAGCAGTTCCTCGCAGTCCCCGTCGCCGTAGATCGGGGCGGTGTCGACCAAGGTCCCGCCGGCGTCGAGGAACACTCGGAGTTGATCCTCAGCTTCGAAGGCATCGACCGTGCTGCCCCATGTCATGGTGCCCAGCGCGAGCCTGGAAACCTCCAGTCCTGAGCGACCGACCCGGCGATACCGCATGGCAGAAGGTTAGACCGAGAGGTGGTTCAAGCCGTGTAGGCTCGCGCGGTGGACTTCCTGCAAGCCGTCGTGCTCGGCGTCATCCAAGGTCTGACCGAGTTCCTGCCGATCTCCAGCAGTGCCCATCTGGCGATATTTCCCAAGTTCTTCGGCTGGGACGATCCGGGCGCCGCGTACACCGCGGTAGTGCAGATCGGTACCGAGGTCGCGGTGGTCCTGTATTTCTGGCGCGATATCTGGACGATCGGATCCGGCTGGGTCAAAGGCGTGTTCTCGTCGGAGGCACGCCGTGCGCCTGAGTGGCGGATGGGCTGGTTCGTCATCATCGGTTCCTTGCCGATCGTGCTGTTCGGACTGGCGCTGCAGGGTCTGATCGATCGCGAGTTCCGCAATCTGTGGGTCATCGGTACGACGTTGATAGTCCTCGGCATCGTGCTCGGTATTGCCGAACGGGTAGGGCGCAAGACCAGCGGGATCGAGTCGATGACGCTGCGGCATGCCATTTTGCTCGGCCTGGCCCAGGCCGGTGCTCTCGTCCCGGGTGTGTCGCGTTCAGGCGCCACGATCAGCATGGGACTGTTCCTCGGCTACGAGCGGGCCGCAGCGACCCGCTATGCATTCTTGCTGGCCATCCCAGCGGTACTGGGCGCCGGGATCTACAAGCTCAAGGACATCCCCGGCGGCGAGAACGCCTACGGCGTCGGACCGACCATCGTGGGCACGATCGTCTCGTTCGTGGTCGGCATCGCCGTGATCCATTGGTTGCTGAAGTTCGTCAGTACCCGGTCGTATGCGCCGTTCGTGGTCTACCGCATCGGGCTGGGCGCGCTGGTCCTGATCCTGGTGGGATCGGGTGTCATCGCTGCCGGCACGACGGTCGGCTGACGTTCACAGCCAGCCGGAGCGCTTGAACCGCCAGTAGATGTATCCGCACAGCGTGCCGATCACAGCAACGCAGATCGGGTAGCCGTACGTCCAGCTGAGCTCGGGCATGTGGTCGAAGTTCATCCCGTAGATCCCGGCGATCGCCGTCGGGACGGCGAAGATCGTGGCGCCCGCAGTCAGCTTGCGCATGTCCTCGTTCTGCTGGACGCTCAACTGTGCCAAGTGGGCTTGTAGAGCGTTGTCGAGCAGATGGTCGATCGAATCGATGGTCTCTGACGCCCGCGACAGATGATCGGCGATATCGCGGAAGTACGGTCGAGCTTCCTCCGACGCCGCGGTCAACGCCAACCGGTGCAATGGCTCGCGAAGCGGCACGACTGCCCGCCGGAACTCCAGCGTTTCGCGCTTGAGGCGGTAGATGCGGCTGGAGTCGCTGGAACGCTGCGTGGAGAACACCGACGACTCGACTTCCTGCACATCGGTTTCGAGCTCCGCAGCGACAGCCTCGTAATGGTCGACGATCGAGTCGACTACGGCATAGAGCGCTGCAGTAGGCCCGTGTGACAGGGGCTCGATCAGCTTCTCGGCGGATTTACGTGCATCTCGCAAGGGGCGTCCGCCGTGGCGAACCGTCAGCAGATAGTTGGCGCCGAGGAACATGTTGACCTCGTGGGTCGTGATGTCGTCATCGCTGTAGGAGACCGTCCGGATCGAGATGAAGGTGTGATCCGCGTAGCGCTCGACCTTGGGGCGCTGATGCGCTTCGAGGGCATCCTCGACTGCCAGGGGGTGCAATCCGAGGGAGGAGCCGACCCGCTGCATCTCGTCCTCGGTCGGGTTGCCGATGCCGATCCACAAGAAGTCGTCCTGGCCCAGGTCAGCCAGCGCAGCATCGATCGAAGATGTGTCGTGGGGTGTCGTCTCACGAACTCCGTCACGATAAACCGCGCAGTCGATGATCACGTCGACATTCTCTCCCGGTGCGGAAGGCAACGGCCGTCGACAGGCCGTAACCGTCCAACAGATACGCTCAGGCCATGCGTAGTTGGTCGAGTCCCGAGGTCCCTGTTCTTGGCGATCTCGGTCTGGGTAGTGGCCCGATTGTCCAGGTGCACGACACCTCCACCACGGCCGTACGTCCGGTCGACCCCGAGTCGCACGCCCGGCTGTACGTCTGCGGCATCACGCCGTACGACGCGACCCATATGGGCCACGCCGCGACATACCTGACATTCGATCTGCTCCAGCGGGTCTGGCGAGACCGCGGTCTCGACGTGACCTACACGCAGAATGTCACCGATGTGGATGATCCGCTGCTCGAACGTGCCCTTGCCACCGGTGTCGACTGGGTCGAGCTCGCCGAGCGCGAGACCGAGCTGTTCCGCGAGGACATGACAGCGTTGCGCATCATTGCACCGGCCCACTACATCGGCGCGGTCGAATCGATCGGACTTGTCGTGGATCTGGTCGAACGGCTCCAAGAGGCGGGGGCTGTCTACTCCGTCGACGACGATCTCTACTTCGACGTCCACGCCGACCCGGGCTTCGGGCTCGTCTCGGGCTTCGACGAAGCCGAGATGCTGCGGATCTTCCCCGAGCGTGGGGGAGACCCCGACCGTCCGGGCAAGAAGCACCCACTGGATTGTCTGCTCTGGCAAGCCGAACGGCCCAACGATCCCGCGTGGGACACCCGCCTGGGCAAGGGACGCCCGGGGTGGCACATCGAGTGCACGGCAATCGCACTGGAACATCTCGGCGAAGCATTCGACGTCCAGGGCGGCGGATCGGATCTGGTCTTCCCGCACCACGAGATGTCGGCTTCGGAAGCGACGGTCGCGACGGGTGAACCGTTCGCGCGGGCCTATGTACACGCCGGGATGGTCGGGTACGAGGGCGAGAAGATGTCCAAGTCGAAGGGCAATCTGGTTCTCGTCTCCAAATTGCGCGCGGCCGGTCACGATCCGATGGCCATCCGACTCGCCTTGCTCGCCCACCACTACCGCAGCGACTGGGAGTGGTTCGCCGACGAGATCACCATCGCCGAGACCCGTCTGGAACGTTGGCGGGCCTCGGTGGCTCGCACCGTGGCGCCATCGGGCACCGCGGTCCTCGAACAGATCCGCGCCGCACTGAGCAACGACCTGGACGCACCGGCGGCGCTGGCCGCCGTCGACGCCTGGGCAGCGGACGACACGGCCGAGGATCCGCAGGCCGGACGCACCGTGCGGTCAGCGGTCGACGCGTTGCTCGGCGTCGAACTCTGATTCAGCCTCCTGGGCCGCAGTCGTTGCTGCCGCTGTAGCACGGCTCGTAGTCGTCCGGCAGCTGGTGGACCGGGTCGTCGCGCACCCAGCGGTCACTGGGAACCACGAAGACGGCCCCCGCGATCACCGCGAGCACGACGCCGATGCCGCCCAACGCCCCAAGCACTTTGCTCGTGGCCAAGGTGCCGGCGATGGTCCCGCCGAGCATGGCCACGACGCATGCCGATGCCGTCCACACGTAGCGCGTCCCCTGAGCGGCGGAGGGATCGGCACTCTCGCCGCCCAGCACGAAGTAGACGTCGAGGAACTGCCAGAACAGGACGAGCAGCAGTACGACGCCCAGGCTCAACAGGGCAACGGCAACCGGACGCAGGCGCAAGGGCTTCCTACTCCGGATCGACGTTGCGACGTCGCAGGTAGCGTTCGAACTCACGGGCGATCGCGTCCCCGGAAGCTTCGGGGAGATCGCTGGTGTCGCGCTCATTTTCGAGTGCCTCGACATACTCGGCGATCTCCTCATCACGCGAGGCCACGTCGTCGGCCCCGCGCTGCCAGGCCTCGGTGAGTTCTGAGAGGACGCCCTGGGGAAGCGGGATACCGACCGCATCCTCGAGGGCTCCGAGGAGGGCGAGCGTCGCCTTGGGGCACGGCGGCTCGGCCAGGTAGTGGGGCACCGCCGCCCAGAGCGAGGTCGCAGCGATCTCCTCGCCAGCGGCGAGCTCGGCCAGTACTGACGTGATGCCGATCGGCCCGGTGTAGCGCGAGGGCAGCAGCGCCATCCGCTCCATCAGCATCGGATCGGTCGTCGATCCGGTCACCGGGACAGGTCGAGTGTGCGGCGAATCGGCCAGAAGCGCACCGAGAGTCACGATCTCGGTGACCCCGGCCAGTTTGGCGATGCCGATCACCGTGGAACAGAACGTCTTCCAGCGCAAATGCGGCTCGGGAGCCCGCAAGATTAGCACATCGCGTTCGCTGTGCTTGGGACGTGCGTGATAGATCGCAGGCGTCGGCCACAAGATGATCCGCTCGCCGGCCTCAGTGGACACGATCTGCGGCCGATGCTCCTGGAAGTCGTAGAACTCCTCGGGATCGAGCTCGACCAGCAGTTCGGCATCCCACTCTTCGATCAGGTGGTCGACCGTGCCCGACGCCGCGTCGGCGGCGTCGTTCCAGCCCTCGAACGCGGCCACCATCCACGGATCACGCAATTGCGGAATGTCAGGAGTGGAACTCACCCCATCAGCCTAGCCCCGCCCGGCTCCTATCGGACCCAGGCGTGCGCGAGCGAAGCGAGCGGAAGCGGCCCGATGCGAGCGCCAGCGAGCAGCGGAGTTGAGGGCGACGGAGGAGCCCGCCCGCTTTACTCGTTTTCGGTTCTGTACCCCAGATTCGGTGACAGCCACTTCTCGGCCTCGTCGAGCGTCCAGCCCTTGCGCTCGGCGTAGTCCTCGACCTGGTCGCGGCCGATGCGTCCGAGGACGAAGTACGACGACTCCGGGTGTGAGAAGTACAGACCGCTGACCGAGGCACCCGGCCACATGGCCATGCTGTCGGTGAGCTCGATTCCGGTATTGGCCTCGACGTCGAGCAGTTCCCAGATCGTCTGCTTCTCGGTGTGCTCGGGGCAGGCCGGATAGCCGGGTGCGGGCCGGATTCCGGCGTACTTCTCCTTGATCAGCTCTTCATTGCTGAGCGTCTCGTTCGGGACGTACGCCCAGAACTCCTTGCGGACCCGTTCGTGCATACGCTCGGCGAAGGCTTCGGCGAACCGGTCGGCGAGGGACTCCAACAAGATGGCGTTGTAGTCGTCGAGATTCTTCTTGAAGTCCAAGATGCGTTCGGTGATTCCGACGCCGGCAGTGACGGCGAAGGCGCCGACGTAGTCGCGCAGACCCGATTCCTTGGGTGCCACGAAGTCGGCTAGGGATTTGCGCGACGATCCTTGCCGGCCCTCGCCCTGCTGGCGCAACTGATGCAGCGTCGTCAAGACGTTCGAGCGTGACTCGTCGGTGTACACCTCGATGTCGTCGCCGGGGATCTGACTTGCCGGGAACAGACCGAAGACGCCATTGGCGCGGATCCACTTCTCGGCGATCAGCTGGTCGAGCATGGACTGTGCGTCGTCGTACAGCTTGCGTGCTGCTTCGCCCGAGGCGGGGTTGTTGAGGATGTCGGGGAATTTGCCCTTCATCTCCCACGCATTGAAGAACGGCTGCCAGTCGATGTACGGCCGCAGCTCCTCGAGTGAGTAGTCGGTGAAGGTCTTGACGAACTGGGTCGGTTCGCCGTGACGGTGATCGCAGCCCGGTCCGCTGCACACATCGCGGGCCTGCTGGGCCAGCATGCGCGGGCGCGGCGGATGGTAATCGCTCCAGTCGATCGGCGGCGCCTGCTCGCGGGCCGCTCCGATCGTCAGCAAGGAGCGGGAGTCCTGGCGGGCTGCGTGACGTTCACGCAGCGATTCGTAGTCGGCATCGGTGTCGGCGATCAGCTTGGGTCGCTGTTCATCGGACAACAGGGCCGCGACGACCGGCACCGAACGCGATGCATCTTTGACCCAGATGACCGGCCCGTGATACTTCTTGTCGACCTTGACAGCGGTGTGCGCGCGTGAGGTCGTCGCCCCGCCGATCATCAACGGGATGTCGAAGCCTTGGCGCTCCATTTCGGCCGCGAAGTTGACCATCTCGTCGAGCGACGGTGTGATGAGTCCGGACAGGCCGATGACGTCCGCACCCTCGGCCTTGGCGGCGTCGAGGATCTTCTGCGCCGGGACCATGACGCCGAGGTCGACGACATCGTAGTTATTGCATTGCAGCACGACGCCGACGATGTTCTTGCCGATGTCGTGCACATCGCCCTTGACCGTGGCCATGACGACCTTGCCATTGCTGCGCTCGACATCGCCAGGCTGCTTCTCGGCCTCGATGAACGGGATCAGATAGGCGACGGCCTTCTTCATGACCCGTGCAGATTTGACGACCTGCGGCAGGAACATCTTGCCCTCGCCGAACAGATCGCCGACCACGTTCATGCCGTCCATCAGGGGACCCTCGATGACCTCGATGGGTCGGCCGCCGCGATCGGAGATCAGCTGGCGCAGTTCCTCGGTGTCGGATTCGGCGAACTCGTCGATGCCCTTGACCAGGGCGTGGGTGATCCGTTCGCCAACAGGCAGTGAGCGCCATTCCTCCGTTGCGACCTCTTTGACCGAACCGTCGCCGGCGAAATCGGCGGCGATGTCGAGAAGCCGCTCGGTGCTGTCGGAGCGACGGTTGAGGACGACGTCCTCGATGCGTTCGCGCAGCAGCTCGGGCACCTCGTCGTAGACCTCGAGGGCTCCGGCGTTGACGATTCCCATGTCCATACCGGCACCGATCGCGTGGTACAGGAAGACCGCGTGAATCGCCTCGCGGACCGGATTGTTGCCGCGGAACGAGAACGAGACGTTGGAGACGCCGCCCGACACGAGCGCGCCGGGAAGGTTCTGCTTGATCCAGCGGGTGGCCTCGATGAAGTCGAGCCCGTAGTTGGCGTGCTCCTCGATACCGGTCGCCACTGCGAAGACATTCGGGTCGAAGATGATGTCCTCGGCCGGAAAGCCGACCTCGTCGACCAGGATCCGGTACGCACGCTCACAGATCTGCTTGCGGCGTTCGAGGTTGTCGGCCTGACCGTCCTCGTCGAATGCCATGACGACGACGGCAGCACCGTACTTGCGACACAGCTGGGCCTCGCGGACGAACTTCTCGACTCCTTCCTTCATGGAGATCGAGTTGACGATCGCTTTGCCCTGTACGCATTTGAGACCGGCTTCGATGACCTCCCACTTGGAGGAGTCGACCATGGTCGGCACGCGGCAGATGTCGGGCTCGGTCGCGATCAGCTTCATGAAGCGTTCCATCGCGTCGACGCCGTCGATCATGCCTTCGTCCATGTTGACGTCGATGACCTGGGCGCCGTTCTCGACCTGTTGACGGGCGACACCGAGTGCGGTGGGGTAGTCGCCGGCCTTGATCAGATTGCGGAACCGCGCCGAACCCGTGATGTTGGTCCGTTCACCCACGTTGAGGAACAGCGATTCCTCTGTGACGATCAACGGTTCGAGGCCTGACAGTCGCAAGGCCGGTTTCGTGGTGGGGACGACGCGGGGTGCTTTGTCGGCGACTTCACGCGCGATGGACGCGATGTGGGCCGGCGTGGTGCCGCAGCAGCCACCGACCAGATTGACGAAGCCGGCATCGGCGAACTCCGAGACGATGGCCGCGGTCTCGTCGGGCGCTTCGTCGTACTCGCCGAAGGCGTTGGGCAACCCGGCATTGGGATAACAGCTGACGAATGTGTCCGCCACCCGCGACATCTCGGCGATGTATGGACGCATCTCCTTGGCGCCGAGCGCACAGTTCAGGCCGACCAGGAGCGGCTTGACATGACGGATCGAGTACCAGAACGCCTCCGTGACCTGGCCCGACAGAGTACGGCCCGAAGCATCCGTGATCGTGCCCGAAATGATGACGGGCCAGCGCCGTTCGCGCTGCTCGAAGAGGGTTTCGAGCGCGAAGATCGCGGCTTTGGCGTTGAGCGTGTCGAAGATCGTCTCGATCATCAGGACGTCGGAACCGCCGTCGACCAGTCCATTGGCCTGTTCGAGATACGCCTCGACCAGTTGGTCGTACGTGATGTTGCGGGCTCCTGGGTCGTTGACGTCCGGAGAGATCGACGCGGTCCGGCTCGTCGGGCCGACCGCGCCGACAACGTAGCGGGGCCTGTCGGGCGTCTGAGCGGTGACCTTGTCGCACTCCTGGCGGGCGAGCCTGGCCGATTCGAAGTTCAGCTCGTACGCGAGCTCTTCCATGCCGTAGTCGCTCAACGAGATCGAAGTCGCGTTGAAGGTGTTGGTCTCGATCAGATCGGCGCCGGCCTCGAGGTACTCGCGGTGGATGTCGGCGATGATCTTCGGCTGAGTGATCGACAGCAGATCGTTATTGCCCTGCACATCGGAGGGCCAGTCCTTGAACCGTTCGCCGCGGTAGCCGGCCTCGTCGGGCCGGTCGCGTTGGATCGCGGTGCCCATGGCGCCGTCGAGCACCAGGATGCGGTTCTTCAAGGCGGCCACGAGGTCTTCAGTGGCATCAGGGCGAAGGTTGACAGACTCAGTCACGAGCAATCCTCAGGTCCGGCTAGACAAAAGTAGGAATGCTGGGGAACTCCAGCCGGCGGCGGGCTCGCCTGGGCCTCGGGAGTTCCCGAACTAGAGGTCCACTATCTCACGGCGGGCAAGGATGTCACGACCGTGACTACTACGGTGGACATGTGATTTCTTACGCTGCCGTGTTGTGGGATCTCGACGGCACGATCGTCGATACCGAACCGCTGTGGATGGCTGCCGAGCACGAGCTCGCAGCCGCGCACGGCAAGATCTGGACGGAGGAGGACGCTTTACAGCTCGTCGGCAATTCGCTGATCGCATCGGGGGAGTACATCCGCGACCGCCTCGAACTGGACATGACGCCGCCGCAGATCGTCGACTACCTGGTCGAGCGGCTTGCAGCGTCCCTGCGCGAGCACATCGAGTGGCGGCCGGGCGCACGGGAATTGATCCAGGCTCTCGATGACGCAGGCATCCCACAGGCTCTCGTGACGATGTCGTACACCGCGATCGCCGAGCCGGTCGCGCAGTTGCTGCCGTTCGGCGCCGTGGTCACTGGCGATCAGGTCGCCCGGCCCAAGCCCTTCCCCGACCCTTACCTGCGGGCTGCAGAGCTTCTAGGAGTGGACGCGGGCAAATGCCTCGCGATCGAGGATTCCGGCACCGGCGCCACCTCGGCCAATGCCGCAGGATGCGATGTCATCGTCGTCCCGCACTTCGTCAATGTGCCAGAGGCCGAACGCCGGGTGCAGATCCCGACGCTGGCCGGACTGGCGCTGGGTGACCTCTCGGCGTTCTTCGCCTGACGTCAGTCGTCAGGCGGGCGCAGCCAGCTGCAGCAGCGGCAACTCCGGGGGAGTTCCGCCCCACTCGGGGCACAGCGACTTGTGCGCGCACCAGCCGCACAGCCCGCTCTTGCGTGGCGGAAAGTCACGCAGTTCGATGGCGCGCTCGATCGCATCCCACAGTGCCATGAGCTTCTTCTCGGCGGCCACGAGATCGTCTTCGGTGGGCTCATAGCGCAAGAACGACCCGTCGCCGAGATACATCAGCTGCAGGAGTGTCGGAATGACCCCGCGGGTGCGCCAGATGACCAGCGCGTAGAACTTCATCTGGAACAGTGCTTTGTCCTCGTAGCGAGGATCCGGCGACCGGCCGGTTTTATAGTCCACGACTCTGATCCGGCCGTCGGGCGCGATATCGACCCGGTCGATGATGCCCCCGAAGGCAACCCCCGAATCGATCTCGTACGAGACCCGTTCCTCCCGCGCGGCAGGTTCGAGATAGCGCGGGTCCTCCATCGCGAAGTAGGTGCGCAGCAGATCTACGCAGGATGCGAGCCATGCGGTCTCCTCGGCGGCCCGTTCGGCGGTGAAGAGCTCCGCGAGACGGGGCTCGGCCTCCCGTAAAGCTGCCCACTCACCCGGGAGCAGTTCGACGGCCCGGTCGAGGGTCCGCGACGGCGCGTCATCGCCGAAGAGGTCCTCGAGCACAGCATGAACCAGCGTGCCGCGCACCATCATGGGATCGGCGGGTTCGGGCAGTCTGTCGATGACCCTGAACCGGTACAGCAACGGGCAATTTTGGAAATCACCCGCGCGACTCGGTGAGAGCGACCGTCGGTAGGTCAGCGGTTCAGGGTTCTCCGTCATGGGCATCACCTTAGTTCCGGGGCCTGACACTCCGCGCCGGCGCGGAGCACCCGATAGATTGAATCCGTGAACCACTCCCATCGACCCGGCGCTTGGCGGATGGGTCGACTGTTCGGCGTCGATCTGCTGATCCGACCGTCGTTGCTGATCCTCGGCGCGATTCTGGTGGTTCTGTTCGCGGCCCGGTACGACGAGTGGACCGACGCGAATCCGTATCTGCTGGCGACGATCTTCGTGGTATCGCTCTACGTGTCGATCCTGGTTCATGAGATCGCCCACCTGCTGCTGGCACGTTCGTACGGGATGCGGGTCGAATCGGTGACATTGCACCTGCTCGGCGGCGAAACCCTGATCGCGGGTCAGAGCAGAACTCCCAGCCAGGAGTTGCTGACGTCGATCGCCGGGCCGCTGGCCTCTTTCGCGATCGCAGCCGGCGCCTTCGGCATCGCTGACGTCCTGGACGACCAGACTGCTTCCGATGTCGTGTGGTCCATCGCGGTGGTCAATCTCATCGTCGCGGTGTTCAACATGATTCCCGGTCTGCCGCTCGACGGCGGTCGGGTGTTCCGGGCGATCGTCTGGATGATCACCCGCAACGAGGAAGCCGGAATCCGAGCCGCGGGGTGGATCGGACGGCTGACCGCGGTCGCCCTTGTCGTGTGGTCGGTCGTCACATTCCGCAATGCCGAGGAGAGCACCATCAATGTGCTGGTGGCGGCCATGGTGGGAGTGATCCTGTGGCAAGGCGCCACACAGGCGTTACGCGGCGCCGGACGCTCGGCTCGCATCAATCTGCTCGTGGCCCGCGATATCGCGCTGCCCGGCCAGCCGGCACCAGAGGATGCCGTGGCACTGCCCGCCGATCTGCACGGCTCAGAGCTCCTCCGCGCGATGGCGGCGCGTCCAGCTGAAACCTATGTACTGACCGAAAAGGACGGGAGCGTGTTCGGTGTCATGACCTCGCGCGCCGTCGACGATGCCTACCGAGCGAGCCGAAATTGACGTCATTCACCCGTAGCGGACCCCTGACCGAAGGCGAATGGGTCCGTCTCACCGATCCCAAGGGCCGAAAGCACAATGTGCGGTTGGCGTCGGGCTTGGAGTTCTCGACCAAGAAGGGACAGATCAAGCACGACGACATGCTGGGTCAGCCAGAGGGGATCGTCATCTACTCCTCGATGGATGCGCCGTATCAGGTGTTCCGGCCGCTGCTGTTCGAGTACGTCGTCTCGATGCCCCGCGGCGCGGCGATCATCTACCCCAAGGACGCCGCCCAGATCGTGGCGCAGGCCGATATCTACCCGGGCGCCCGGGTCGTGGAGGCAGGTGCCGGATCGGGCAGCCTCACGTCATATCTGTTGCGGGCCATCGGGCCGACCGGAACGCTCGGCTCGTACGAGCTGCGTGAGGAATTCGCCGAGAACGTCACGAAGAACGTGCATCAGGTCGCCGGCACCGACCTGCCCGGTTGGACGTTGACGGTCGGCGATGTGCGAGAGGTCATCACCGAGACCGAGATCGACCGGTTGATCCTCGACATGGTCGATCCGTGGACGTGCATCCCGTTGGCCGTCGAACGCCTGGTGCCCGGCGGGATCGTCTGCGCCTACGTCGCCACAACGACACAGTTGTCGAGGTTCGTCGAGACGATCCGCGAGGACGGCGGCTTCACTGAGCCGCGTGCGTGGGAGACCCTCGAGCGCGACTGGCACCTCGAAGGACTCGCCGTGCGCCCCCAGCACAAGATGAACGGGCACACCGCATTTTTGGTCACGGCTCGCCGGATGGCTCCGGGGCACCACTCGATGGGCACCTCGCGGCGTCCCGCCCCCGGAGCGTACGGACCCGACTACACCGGCCCACGACCGTTCGGCCAAGACGCCGAGTAGCCGCCCGGAGCGCGACCTTGGTGCAACGTCACCCAAACGACACTCGTGGCAGAAGCTGAGATGGCATTCGCAAAGTTGTCTTGACCGGTAGGGTCGTGCGTACGAGCAGGAGGTGTCTGATGAGCGACAACGAGCCCACCGGCATGAATGGTTCCGACCAGGAGATTGCTTACTTGCGCGCGGAGGTCGAACACCTGCGCCGTCGCCTAGGTACTGAGCGGTCCACGAATGCCGCATTGACCGAGCTGGAGGCCAAGCTTTCGGCGACCAACAGCCAGAACGAACGGCTGACGTCGACTCTGCGTGAAGCCCGCGACCAGATCGTGACCTTGAAGGAAGAGGTCGACCGCCTGGCGCAGCCGCCGACCGGATTCGGCACGTTCTTGCAGCGCAATGACGACGACACCGTCGATGTCTTCACCGGCGGACGCAAGCTGCGGGTCAATGTCAGTCCGGCTGTCGACAAAGACGCCCTGCGCAAGGGGCAAGAGGTCATCCTCAACGAGGCGATGAATGTCGTCACGGCCCTGGATTTCGAGCAGACCGGTGAGGTCGTGACGCTCAAGGAGATCCTGGCCGACGGCGAACGTGCGCTCGTGCTCGGTCATACCGACGAAGAACGTGTCGTCCGGCTCGCCGAACCACTGCTGGGTCTGAAGATCCGTGCCGGCGACTCACTCCTGCTCGACGGCCGCTCCGGCTATGTCTACGAGCGGGTGCCGAAGTCCGAGGTCGAGGAGCTCGTCCTCGAAGAGGTGCCAGACATCGATTACGACTCGATCGGCGGACTGCGTCAGCAGATCGAGTCGATCCGCGATGCGGTCGAGCTGCCGTACCTGCACCCGGAGATCTTCATCGAGCACGAACTCAAGCCGCCCAAGGGGGTTCTGCTCTACGGTCCTCCCGGCTGCGGCAAGACCATGATCGCCAAGGCGGTCGCTGCGTCGCTGGCCAAGAAGGTTTCGGAGAAGACGGGGGAGGAGGGGCGCTCGTTCTTCCTCAACATCAAGGGTCCCGAGCTGCTCAACAAGTACGTCGGTGAGACAGAGCGGCACATCCGCCTGGTGTTCCAGCGTGCCCGTGAGAAGGCCAGCGAGGGTACACCGGTCATCGTGTTCTTCGACGAGATGGATTCGCTGTTCCGCACTCGGGGATCGGGCGTCTCCTCCGACGTCGAGAACACCATCGTTCCGCAGCTGTTGAGTGAGATCGACGGTGTCGAAGGGCTGGAGAACGTCCTCGTGATCGGCGCATCCAACCGCGAAGACATGATCGACCCGGCGATTCTGCGACCCGGTCGTCTCGACGTCAAAATCAAGATCGAACGCCCCGATGCCGAGTCGGCTCGCGACATCTTCAGCAAATACCTGACCGCGAGTCTGCCGCTGCACCCCGACGATCTGGAGGAGTGGGCCGGCGACCGTCAGGCGTGCGTCAACGGCATGATCCAGCGCACAGTCGAGCGGATGTACACCGAATCCGAGGACAATCAGTTCCTCGAGGTCACGTACGCCAATGGCGACAAGGAAGTCCTGTACTTCAAGGACTTCAATTCCGGTGCGATGATCCAGAACATCGTCGACCGGGCCAAGAAGATGGCGATCAAGGATCTGCTCGATCACGGCGCGCGCGGCCTGCGGATACAGCACATGCTGCAGGCATGCCTCGACGAGTTCAAGGAGAACGAGGACCTGCCCAACACGACCAATCCCGACGACTGGGCGCGGATCTCGGGCAAGAAGGGCGAGCGCATCGTGTTCATCCGGACCCTCATCTCCGGCAAGAGCGGCAATGAGCCGGGACGGTCGATCGACACGGTCGCCAACACCGGCCAATACCTGTAGGGGTTGGCTCTGACTCACGAAACGGCCGCCCGCGACGAGAGGAGCGCCGTCAGCGAGCTGAGGGTCGTCTCCTATGCCACTGACGACGCACAGCTGCTGACGGCCGAAGTCCAGGTCGAATACGGCCGTCGTTACGGCGGAGAGGGCGACATCGCCCCGATCGACGTGTATCAGTTCGACCCGCCTGGTGGGCACTTCGTGATGGTCTACGTCGACGAGGTGCCCGCCGCGATGGGCGGTTGGCGTCGCGGCGGACCCGGCGGGGATTCGGATGCCGAGATCAAGCGCATGTACGTGCGTCCCGCGTACGCCCGGCGTGGTCTGGCCAGGCAGATCCTCGCAGAACTGGAACGCACTGCCGCAGCCGTCGGCGTCACCCGGCTCGTCCTCGAGACCGGTACTGCCCAGCCCGAAGCGATCGCACTGTACTCATCTTGCGGTTACACCGAGATCCCCAGCTTCGGTTTCTACGCCGACTACGACGATTCCGTCCACCTCGGCAAGACGTTTCACTGAGGGCGGTCGTCACGCCCATGGCGCTCACGGCCAGTCCCGCCACCCCAAGTGCGGTCACGTCGTCGCCGAACATCAACGCGGCCCACAGCATCGTCGTGGGCGGGGTCAGATAGAGCCAAGTGCTCGCCCGCGTCGCACCGTGTCGCCGCGACACGTACAGGTAGGTCCCATAGCCGCCGAAGCTCGAGAGCACCACGACCCAGACGATCGCGGACCAGAATCCGATCGACGTCGGTGCGGCGGTCTCGCCCCGCAACGCCGCGAATATCCAGAAGACGACGGCTGCCGTGACGGTCTGCGCTGTCAAGGCCATCAGCACTGACTGCTGCGGACGCCATCGCTGCTGCAGGACGGTGCTGACCGACAGGCCCAGCATGCCGGCGGCGGGCAGCAGGTAGACCGGCCACGGGGCGTTGCCCACCGTCAGATCGCCGCCGACCACCAGAATCACGCCGACCAGACCGACGCCGAGGCCCACCAGCTGCACGCGGCGGACGCGCTCCGACAACGCCGCGGCGGCCAGGCCGATCACGACCAGTGGCTGCAGCGACGCGATCAGCGCCGACGTCCCAGCGGTCGCGCCGAGTGCCACGCCGCCCACTGTGAGCCCGAGGTACATCGCCTGTCCCAGCAGGCCGAGGACGACCTGCTGCTTGAGGCCGTCGCGGCTGATGCGCTCGCTGCGCCACAGGCAGAGCGCGACCAGGATCACCGACGCTACGAGATAGCGCCACGCCAGCAACGTCGAGACGGGCGCTTGCCGGGTGCCGAGCTCCGCGCCGATGAAGCCAGAGCTCCACAGCACGACGAGTGCGAGCGGAGGGACAATCGGGCCAAACGGAGATGACATGTCCCCACATAAACACACCGGTCGGTATACTCTCAGTGTACTTCCGGAAGGACTTGTCATGACGACCATCACAGAGCCGCGGATGACACCCACAGCCGTCCGCATCCTCGACACCGCCGAGGTGTTGTTCTACGAGCACGGCCTCCGGGCGATCGGCGTCGAGCGAATCGCCGACGAGGCAGAGACGACCAAGAAGACGATCTACGACCGGTTCGGGTCCAAGGACGGCCTGATCACGGCATACCTGCGGCAGCGATGCGCTCGCTGGCAGGCCTTCGTCGCTGCCTTCATCGACGAACACCAGCCCCAGCCGGGGGAGGCTCGCGTGCTGGCGGTGCTTGACGCGCTCGACACCTGGATGACCGGCAGCTCGCGAGGATGTGGGTTCGTCAATGCGTACGCCGAGCTCGCGGGCACCGGCCATGCGGCCCTGCGGATCATCGAGGATGAGAAGCGGTGGACGCGCGACCACTACGTCCGGCTGTTGACCGAGATCGGCATCCCGGACGCCGAACGTCGCGGCCGCGAGGTGGCCATGGTGCACGAGGGCGCCATCGTGCAGCTGACCGCGGGTGGCCAGCCGGACGCTATGGATGACGCCCGGGCCCTCGCTCGCCGACTCATTGCCGATGCCGTCGCTGCACGCGACGCCACCGTGACCGCGATCACCGTAGGCTGATCGCATGACAGTTCGCCGCGTGCAGGGCAGTGAGGTCGAGTACGGCATCGCCGTGCAAGGACAGCCACATGCCAATCCGATGGTTGCCTCGACCCATGTCGTCAACTCCTATGCTGCGGCGCACGATCTGACTCGGCGCGCCCGGTGGGATTTCGAGGAGGAGAGCCCTCTGCGGGACGCCCGCGGATTCGATCTCAGCCGCGAGGCAGCCGATCCCTCGCAGCTGACCGACGAGGACATGGGTCTGGCCAACATCATCTTGACCAATGGCGCCCGGCTCTACGTCGACCATGCCCACCCCGAGTACTCCAGCCCGGAGGTCACCAATCCGCTGGACGTCGTGTTGTGGGAGAAGGCCGGCGAGAACGTCATGCGGCTGGGAGCAGAACTGGCCGGACAGTTGCCCAACACGCCGCCGATCGTGCTCTACAAGAACAACATCGACAACAAGGGCGCCTCGTACGGCTCGCACGAGAACTACCTGATGCGGCGAGACGTCCCATTCGACCAGATCGTGCAACACCTGACGCCGTTCTTCGTGTCGCGCCAGATCTTCACCGGCGCCGGGCGGGTCGGCCAGCGCCAGGACGGCAGCGTGCACGCATTCCAGATCAGTCAGCGCGCCGACTACTTCGAGGTCGGGGTGGGACTGGAGACGACGCTCAAACGTCCCATCATCAACACGCGCGACGAGCCGCACGCCGATCCCCGCAAGTACCGCCGCCTCCACGTCATCATCGGCGATGCGAACTGCTCGGAGATCGCGATCTACCTCAAGCACGGGACGACGTCGTTGGTGCTCGCAATGATCGAGGCCGGCTTCATCACCGAGAATCTGGCCCTCGCAGCCCCGGTCCAGGCCGTGCACGACATTTCCCACGATCCGACGCTGACCCACAAAGTCGAGTTGGACAGCGGTCGCACCGTCACGGCGCTCGAATTGCAGGGGGAGTATCTCCAACTCGCGAAGGCCTTTGTCGCCCGTGAGGGTTCCGACGAGCAGACCGATGACATCCTGCGGCGGTGGGAGAGCGTCCTCGTCCGGTTGGCCCGCGATCCCATGGAGTGCGTCCGTGAGCTCGACTGGGTCGCCAAACTGGCGCTGCTCGAGCGCTATCGTGAGCGTGACCAGCTCGACTGGGACCACGCCAAGCTCCACTTGGTCGACGTCCAGTACCACGACATCCGTCTGCACAAGGGGCTCTACCACCAGCTCGTACGGACCGGCCGGATCGATCGGCTGCTCACCGAGGAGCAGATCGCGGCGGCCGTCACCGAACCGCCACACGACACGCGGGCGTTCTTCCGCGGACGCTGTCTGGCCAAGTTCAGCAAGGACATCGCCGCAGCCTCATGGGATTCGGTGATCTTCGATCTGCCCGGCCACGACTCCCTGCAGCGGATCCCGACGATGGAACCGCTTCGCGGCACGGCCGAGCATGTCGGCTCCCTGTTCGAGAACAGCGAGACGGCAGCCGAGCTGTTCAGCGCGATCACCGGACGCTGAGGCTGAGCCGCCACTTCATCGGCGACTCAGCCGGGTCCGTTCAGCTCAGTTGGTGTGAGCCACGTAGACGTCACACGGCGCTTGCGTGACGACATCGCGCGCGATGCTGCCCAGCACTCGTGAGATGCCCTGTACCCGCTTGTTGCCGACCACGATCAGGTCGATGTCGAGCTGTTCGGCCAGCTCCACGAGCGCGCCGGCCGGCTTGCCCTCTCTGGCGTGCGGGGTGGCCCGAAGGGCCGGGAACTGCTTCCTCAGGGGACGCAGCACGTCTTCGGCCACCGTCAGACCGCCTTGTTCGGTGCTGATGATGAACTCGTCTCCACCGAGGTTGATGTGTTCGACCTCGAACTTGCCGTACGCGGTCATGACATGCAGTTCAACCTTGAGCGTGTCGGCGAGTTCGGCCGCGGTGACCGCTGCGCGTGCGGCAGTCTCGCTGTCGTCGACACCTACGAGAATCTTGTTGATCATGAAGGCTCCTGGGAGTAGTGGCGCAAGCTGCGGTGTCCTGCGCAGCTGAATCTACCCGTTCGAACGACGTCTGCCGGGGTAGGCGGCGACGGGGCGCGAATCCAGTGGTTCACATCTCAACGGCTGAGTCACCCCACTCGGTCGGTGTCGGGGGATAGGGTTGAGTCATGTCAGAGCAGCAGCACAAGAACACGCGCAAGCCCGCCGAGGCCGAAGAGCAGGTCGATGCGACCGAGGTCGACACCGAGGCCAAGGCCAAGCTGGACGACGACGTCGACTCGATCCTCGACGAGATCGACGATGTCCTCGAGGAGAATGCCGAGGAGTTCGTCCGCAGCTTCGTGCAGAAGGGCGGACAGTGATGCTGCCTGAGGGCACTCGACTGACCGGCACATCGTCGTTCGCGGACTATCTCGCCTCGGCGGCTCCGGAGCTCATGCCCGGCGCGGCCTCGCGGACCGCGGGCGCGCACGGCGATCTGGCTCCGCATGCCACCACGATCGTGGCTGCCACGTTCGACGGTGGCGTCGTGATGGCCGGCGACCGCCGGGCCACGATGGGCAATGTCATCGCACAACGCGATATCGAGAAGGTCTTCCCGGCCGACGAGTACTCCTGCATCGGCATAGCGGGCAGCGCCGGTCTGGCAATCGAGATGGTGCGGCTGTTCCAGGTCGAGCTGGAACACTACGAGAAGATCGAGGGCACGGTCCTTTCGGCGGACGGCAAGGCCAATCGGCTGGCGGCACTGATCCGCGGAAACCTCGGGCTCGCGATGCAGGGCCTGGCCGTCGTCCCGCTGTTCGCCGGTTTCGACTTCGAGACGCGGCAGGGCCGCATCTTCTCGTACGACGTCACGGGTGGTCGTTACGAGGAGCACAGCGGCTTCCACACCGTCGGCTCGGGCTCTGTCTTCGCACGCGGCTCGCTGAAGAAGCTCTACAGTCGAGGCCTGACCGAAGGCGATTGCGTCACCGCCGCGATCCAAGCGCTGTACGACGCCGCGGACGATGATTCGGCCACCGGCGGACCAGATCTGACCCGGCGGATCTTCCCGGTCGTGTCGGTGGTGACGGCCGACGGTTATCGCCGACTCGCGACCGACGAGGTCGGCGCCATCGCCGACGATGTCATCGGTGGGCGCCTGGTGCGTCCAGACGGCCCGCCGGCACCCCTGAACTGAACGACGTAGACACATCTTGATGTCAAGGCACGAGGAGCTTTTATGACCCAGCAGTTCTACGTCTCGCCTGAACAGCTCATGAAGGATCGGGCCGATTTCGCCCGCAAGGGAATCAGCCGCGGTCGCAGCGTCACGGTCGTGCAGTATGCCGACGGCATCGTGTTCGTCGCAGAGAATCCCTCTCAGGCGCTGCACAAGATCAGTGAGATCTACGACCGGATCGGATTCGCCGCGGTCGGGCGCTACAACGAGTTCGAGAACCTGCGCATCGCCGGCGTCCGGCTCGCAGACATGCGTGGCTATGCGTATGACCGGCGTGATGTGACGGCGCGCGGCCTGGCCAATGCCTATGCGCAGACCCTCGGCACGATCTTCTCCGCAGGCGGCGAGAAGCCGTATGAGGTCGAGATCTTCGTCGGCGAGCTCGGTGACGATGCTGCGCACGATCAGGTCTACCGGCTGACCTACGACGGTTCGGTGGCAGATGTCCAGGGCTTCGGCGTGATGGGTGGGCAGAACGAGAAGGTCGAGGCCTATCTGTCCGAGCATTACACCGCGGGCCTCGACTTGGAAAGTGCGATCAAACTCGCCGTGACCGCGTTGGGGCAGGACACCGACCCGGTACGCACGGTCGAAGCGTCCGCGCTGGAAGTCGCGACGCTGTCTCGCATGCGCCCGCAGCCTCGTAAGTTCAAGCGGCTCAGCGATGCCGATGTCGTGGCGGCGCTCGGCGGCTAGTCCATGAGCTTTTCGATTCTGGTCGCAGCGACCCTTCCGGGTCTGGTGATCCTGTTGATCATCCTGGCCGCTGTCGAACGCGTGGTGCGCCGCCGCAAAGGCCACAGCAGCCTGAGCGCGGCAGGACTCGACGTCTTCTCCGCGGCCATGCTCCCAGGGCGCGCGATCGAATTGGAGCACCGGGCCGAGGCGAAAGAGCGTCGCCTCGGCCCCTCCGACGGTGCGCCGCCGCACGGAGTCGATCTCGCCGGCGGCACCGCTCGGGTTCGGCGGGAGAAGTGAGATCAGTGCGTGAGCTTCAGACCCACGACACAGCCCACGAGTCCGACAAGTAGCAGCACTTTGAGCACGCTGGCTTGCTCATCGCCCGACGCCATGCCGTAGGCGACAGTCAATGAGGCGCCGATCGCTACCCACACGGCATAGGCGGTGCCAGTCGGGAGCGTGCGCATCGCATAGGCGAGTCCGCCCATGCTGAGGGTGACCGCGACGAAGAAGACGATCGACGGATTGAGCCGGGAGAAGCCCTCGGTCTTGCCGAGCGCGACGGCCCAGACCGATTCGAGTACACCGGAGACAACAAGCACTAGCCATGCCATGAGAATTCCTTCATGGCCGTCTTGTCGCTTGCCGGGTACGGCTCCCTCGTCCGGTAGGCCTGGTGGGGCCCAACAGGATCGAGGATATCAGTGTGGATCGGCAGGTTTGCGCGTCATCCCGCGCAGTTGCGTCCACGCGACTAGGCTGAGGCTATGGACCGGCGGATCTTCGGTATCGAGAACGAGTACGGCGTCACGTGTTCTTTCAAGGGCCAGCGCCGGTTGTCTCCTGACGAGGTCGCCCGCTATCTGTTCAGGCGGGTCGTCTCGTGGGGGCGCAGCAGCAACGTGTTCTTGCGCAATGGCGCGCGTCTGTACCTCGACGTCGGCAGTCATCCCGAGTACGCGACGCCCGAGTGCGATGATCTCGTCGACCTGGTGACGCATGACCGTGCCGGTGAACGGATCCTCGAAGGCCTGATGCTCGACGCCCAGCAGAGACTGGCTGACGACGGTGTCGAGGGTGATATCTACCTGTTCAAGAACAACACCGACTCCGCTGGTAACTCCTATGGCTGCCACGAGAACTACCTGGTCAGCCGGCAAGGCGAATTCAGTCGCCTCGCCGACGTCCTGATCCCGTTCCTCGTGTCGCGTCAGATCATCTGTGGTGCCGGCAAGATCCAGCAGACGCCGCGTGGAACCATCTTCTCGGTCAGCCAGCGGGCAGAACACATCTGGGAAGGCGTGTCGAGTGCGACGACCCGCTCGCGCCCCATCATCAACACCCGTGACGAACCGCATGCCGACGCCGAACGGTTCCGCCGACTCCACGTCATCGTGGGCGACTCGAATATGAGTGAGACGACGACGCTGCTCAAGGTCGCCACGACCGATCTGGTCCTGCGCATGATCGAGGCAGGTGTCTCGATGCGCGATATGACCCTCGACAACCCGATCCGCGCGATCCGCGAGATCGCCCACGATATGACGGGCCGTCGCAAGGTGCAGTTGGCCAACGGCCGAGAGCTGTCCGCGCTGGAGATCCAGGCCGAGTACTTCGGCAAGGCGGCTGAGTTCGTCGACAAGAACGGCCTGCACACTCCGACCATCACCCGGGCGCTCGATCTGTGGGAGCGGACTCTCAAGGCCGTGGAGTCCGAAGACCTCTCACTCGTCGAGCGTGAGATCGACTGGGTCATCAAGTACAAGCTGCTCGACCGCTACCGCACGACCCACGACATGGGGTGGAGCGATCCGCGGATCGCCCAGCTCGATCTGGCCTATCACGACATCCGTCGCGATAGGGGGCTGTTCTATCTGCTCGAAAAGCGGGGCGCGGTAGCACGCGTCACGAAGGATCTCGACGTCTTTGCCGCCAAGTCGATACCGCCGCAGACGACTCGTGCGCGGCTGCGCGGCGACTTCATCAAGAAGGCGCAAGAACGACGTCGCGACTTCACGGTCGACTGGGTTCACCTCAAGCTCAACGACCAGGCACAACGCACGGTGCTGTGCAAGGACCCGTTCCGCTCGGAGGACGAGCGAGTGCAAAGACTCATCGACGGGATGTGACTGCACAGCCCTTGGTGATGGTCGTTACGATGAACCACGATTTGTGCCGTCCACTCAAAGGTCGTTATCGTGCGTCGAATTCTCTTGGCATCTGTTGCCACCAGCCTTGTTCTCGCAGGCTGCGGAAGTAACGACTCTGACGGCGGCGACGGTGGTAGCTCTGACCTCTCGTCGATCAAGGTCAGCTCGGCCAAGACGCCCAAGGTCACGGTCGAGAAGGGCTTCAAGGTCTCCAAGACCGAGACCGATGTCATCACCGAAGGTGGCGGCGACAAGCTCAAGGACGGCGACCTGGTCAAGGTCAACTACGCAGCGCTCAACGGACGCACGGGCAAGCAGTTCGACAGTTCCTACACGCGCGGCGTGCCGGTCACCTGGACACTCGACGCCAAGCAGATCTTTCCCGGCATCGTCAAGGGGCTGACCGATCAGAAGGTCGGCAGCCGCGTCGTGGTCGGCGTCTCCCCGAAGGACGGCTTCGGGGTCGACAAGAAGGAATTCGACATCAAGGCCGGCGACAGCCTGGTGTTCGTGTTCGACATCGTCTCCAAGGTGCCGACCGAGGTCACGGGCAAGGCCAAGAGCCTGCCGTCCGATCTGCCCAAGCTCAAGCTCGACAAGGACGGGCATCCGTCGGGCTTCACGCCGGGCGATGACGTGAAGAAGAAGCAGACCAAGCAGAGCCTGCACACTGTGATCGCCGGCGATGGCGCCAAGATCGAGAAGGGCCAGACCCTCACGGCACAGTACGTCGGCCAGGTCTACCCCGATGGTGCTGTGTTCGACGAGTCCTGGTCGAAGGCTCCAGCCAACTTCCCCGTCGGTACCGGCGGTTTGATCAAGTGCTGGGACGAGCTCCTGGTCGGACAGAAGCTCGGCAGCCGTGTTGTTCTGGTGTGCCCTGCCGACAAGGCGTACGGCGACACTCCCCAAGGCGATGTGATCAAAAAGGGCGACACGCTGATCTTCGCGATCGACCTGCTCGACGCAGCCGCCGCTTCCTGACATCCTCCTGTCATGGCCGAGCGCAAGACCGAGAGGTTGATGAACCTCATCTTCGCTCTGTTGGTGAGTCGTCAGTACCTGACGAAGGAACAGATCCGCGAGTCGATCGCGGACTACCGCGAGTCGAGTCCAGCTGCCTTCGATCGCAAGTTCGAGCGCGACAAGGAAGAGCTGCGCGAGCTCGGCATCAACGTCGAGACCGGGCAGAACGACAAATACTTCAACGACGAGCCGGGCTATCGGATCCGACGTGATGAGGCAGAGCTCCCAGACCTCGAGCTGACTCGTGAGGAAGCATCCGTGATCGGCCTGGCGACTCAGGTCTGGGAGCACGCGGGCTTGGCCAGCCAGTCGACGACTGCGCTGGTCAAGCTCAAAGCCATCGGCGTCGATGTCGACACCAGCGTCCTGCAAATGGCCGAACCCAGACTCTCCACCGACGAGCCGTCATTCGATGCCATGTGGGACGCCACGACCCGGCGTATCCCGATCACGTTCGCGTACGCCCGACCCAATGCCGAGCCGATGCTGCGGCACCTGGAGCCCTGGGGCATCATCTCGTGGCGCGATCGCTGGTATGTCGGAGGCTTCGACCTGGACCGCAATGAACGACGCCTCTTCCGGCTGTCGAGGGTCATCGGGGAGGTCGAGACGGCGGGGGAGCCGGGCTCGTACGTCATCCCGGACGGGATCGACATGAAGGAATTCGCCCGGGCGCTGTTCCCGCCCGCACCGCAGGAAGCCGCGGTGCTGCATGTCCGCACCGGACGCGGACAGTCATTGCGTCGATTGGCCGAGTCTGTGACGCCCATCGACAATGGGCTCGACGAGGTCCGCGTGCGCTATTCCTCGCCATGGGAGCTGGCTTCCGAAGTGGCGTCGTACGGCCCCGATGTCATGGTGATCTCTCCGCCCGATGTGCGCAGCGCCGTCATCACCCGGCTTCGCGCGGCGGTCGACGGTTCGATGGAGAACAGCGCGTGAGCCGGTCGCAGCAACAGGTCATCCGGATGCTCGCCCTCGTGCCGTACCTGCAGGGCAATGACGGTATCCCGGTCAATGAAGTGGCCGCCGAATTCGGCGTGACACCCAAAGTGATCCGCAATGACCTGCGTCTGCTGATGTACACCGGGACGGGCGAGTACGCCGGCGAGCTGATCGACTTCGATCTCACGGCCCTGGAACGCGATGGCATCGTCCATATCCGCGACGCCGATTTCATGACGCGTCCTTTGCGGATCAACGCACGTGAAGGCATAGCGTTGATCGTGGCTCTGCGGACCTTGCGGGCATCGGCGAGCGGATCTGAGCTGACCGTCATCGACAGCGCACTTGCCAAAGTCGAAAGCGCCGTCGGCGACACCGTCTCGGCCCCAGTCGACATCGTGCTCGACGATGTCGACGCCGAGATCCACGCCAACATCGTGCGTGCCCTGAGCACGGGCAAGCGGCTCGAACTGTCGTACGCGACCGCGACCCGTGATGAACGGACGGAGCGTCAGGTCGACCCACGTCGGCTCTTCACCGAGCAGGGCAAGTTGTATCTCGAAGCGTGGTGCCTCAAGGCCGAGGACCTGCGATTCTTCAGGCTCGACCGGATCCTGCGCGCCGACGTCAGCGAGATCGACGTGGAAGATCATGATGCATCGCCGCGTGACTTGTCGGACGGCTTCTTCACGGTGGGCGAACAAACCCCCTTTGTTCTCGTGGATCTGCATCCGCGGGCCCATTGGTTGACCGAGTACTACCAGGTCGACCTGTTGGAGCGATCAGACGACGGGGTCTGGCGGGCCAAGATCTACGGTGCCGACCTGGGCTGGCTGCGCCGCCTGGTGCTTCGCAATGCCGGGTCGGTGACCGTCATCGCGCCCGAGACAGTGCGCTCACAAGTTATTGAGGACGCTCGCGTAGCCTTGCTGGCGTACGATGAAGATCGGACTTGAAGGAGTCATCATGCCGAATCTGGGTACCACGGAAATTCTGCTCATCCTTGCGGTAGTGATCCTGCTGTTCGGTGCCAAGAAATTGCCTGAGCTTGCCCGCGGATCGGGTAAGGCTCTGCGGATCTTCAAGACCGAGGTCAAGGCCTTGCACGATGATGACGACAAGGACGCGCCGAAGCCCGCGTCACTGGAAACCACCGAGGCGACTGATCGGGACATCAAGCGCGAACAGGGCTGACGTTTGGCGCTGAAGCGCGGCAAGCCAGCCCCTGCACCGGGCGGCACGATGCCGCTCATGGAACATTTGCGCGAACTGCGCAGCCGCTTGGTGCGAGCGGTCCTCGCTGTCCTCGTGGCGACAATCATCGCCTGGATCTTCTACGACCCGGTGTTGGATTTCCTGACCCGTCCGTACGACAAGATCCAGCCGCTGCTCCTGGAGCGCGGGATCGAATCGAATATTGTCATCACCGGCATCGGCGGTGCATTCCAGTTCCAGCTGAAGATATCGCTCGTGACCGGGATACTGCTGTCGAGCCCGGTGTGGATCTGGCAGGCATGGGCGTTCATCCTGCCGGCCCTGCATCGCAATGAAAAGCGCTGGGCGGTCCTGCTCACCGCGACGGCCGCACCCCTGTTCGTGGGCGGCGCAGCGCTGGCCTACGTCGTGCTCCCCAAGGCGATCGATGTCTTGATCGGCTTCGTCCCCGACGGGGTCGACAACCTCGTGACCGGGGCGGAGTATTTCGACTTCATCGTGCGCATGATGCTCGTCTTCGGTGTGGCAGCTGAGATCCCGCTCGTCGTGATCATGCTGAACCGCCTCGGGATCGTGTCCGGACGCCAGCTGGCCGGCGCACGTCCGTGGACCATCGTCGGGATCTTCGTGTTCGCAGCTGTCGCGACGCCGAGCACGGATCCGTTGTCGATGCTGTTCCTGGCAGTGCCCATGACCGTGCTCTACATGATCTCCGAGATCATCGCCCGGGTGACAGATCGGCGTCGCGCGAAGGAAGCTCCGGTCGAACTGCGCGACGACGAAGTATCCCCACTCGACGACTGAGTCGCACTACGCTGCTGCCATGCACCTTGCGCTTGTGGTCAATCCCACGTCCGGCAAGAAGCGCGGCGAATCGATCGCTGCTCTCGCCGCCGCCCAGTTGCATGACGGCGGACATACGACCTGCACGATCCAGGGCGCCGACGCGTCCACGGCACGCGATCAGCTCAAGCAGGCGATCGACGCGGGGCTGGACGGAGTGCTCGTGGTGGGCGGCGATGGTGCGCTGCACGGGGTGCTTGACCACGTGGCCGACACGGATCTGGTCTTCGGCCTGATCCCTGCCGGAACCGGCAATGACACGGCCCGCTCGCTCGGCATTCCGGTCAAGGATATTGCGGCCGCGGTCGGCATCGTCCTCGACGGGCACATCCGGACGATCGATCTGGCTCGGGCCGACCAGGCCTACGTCGCGACGGTCATCGCGTCCGGCTTCGACTCCAAGGTCAACGAACGTGCCAATGCCATGACGTGGCCGCAAGGCAATATGCGCTACAACATCGCGATCGTCAAGGAGTTGCGCGAGTTCTCACCGCTGCCGTTCGAGATCACGCTCGACGGTGTGACGATCGAGCGCGAAGCCATGCTGGTCGCGGTGGGCAATGGCCCATCGTTCGGCGGCGGGTTGCGTATCTGCGAGGGCGCGCTGATGGACGACGGACTGCTCGACGTCGTGGTGATCAATCCGGTCAGCAAAGGCAAGTTCCTGCGCGTCTTCCCGAAGCTCTACAAGGGAACACATGTCACCTTGCCCGAGTTCGAACGCCATCGCGTGCGCGAGGTGACGCTGTCATCTCCGGGGATCGTGGCCTATGGCGACGGTGAACGCCTGGGACCGCTGCCGATGACCACGACGGTGCACCCCGGAGCGTTGCGTGTGTTCGCTCCACGATCGCCCGCGTAGTCTGGAGGCATGACCTCGCCGGCCGAAAAGTACGCCCAATCCCGCGCCAGCAGACAGTACCCGCACCTGGCCGAGTTCCGGGGCCTTTACGAGTTCGGGCTCGACGGATTCCAGGTCGAGGCGTGCAAGGTCGTCGAGGACGGTCACGGGGTCCTCGTGGCCGCACCGACCGGTTCCGGCAAGACGCTGGTGGGGGAGTTCGCGGTTCACTTGGCGCTCGCAACGGGTCGCAAGTGTTTCTACACCACGCCGATCAAGGCGCTGTCGAATCAAAAGTTCGCAGATCTCGTCGACCGCTACGGTGCCGACAACGTCGGGCTGCTGACCGGCGACAACACGATCAACGGCGAAGCCCCGATCGTCATCATGACGACCGAAGTCTTGCGCAATATGCTGTACGCCGGTTCGCGCACGCTCGACACCCTCGGCTACGTCGTGATGGACGAGGTGCACTATCTGGCCGATCGGCTGCGCGGCGCGGTGTGGGAGGAGGTCATCATCCACCTGCCCGAGTCGGTCTCGGTCATCTCGTTGTCGGCGACGGTCTCGAACGCCGAGGAGTTCGGCGACTGGCTCACCGAGGTGCGCGGCGACACCGTCACGATCGTCGAGGAACGCCGGCCGATCCCGCTGCACCAGCATGTTCTGGTGGGCCGGACCCTCTATCCGTTGTTCGAGCCGAGTCGGGACGACCGTGGCGTCGAGGTCAACAGGGCGTTGGAACGGCTCGCGCGTGATGACTGGCAGATGAGCCGCATGATGAAAGGCCACAAGTCCAAGGGCGGCAAGCGTCCGCGTAGCCGCAATCGGACGCCCAGTCGGGTCGAGGTCGTCGAACGTCTCGATGCCGAAGGCCTGTTGCCCGCGATCAACTTCGTGTTCAGCAGGGCCGGGTGCGCGCAGGCGGTTCAGCAGTGTCTCGATGCCCGCATCACGTTGACGACACCGGACGAGCAGGCCGAGATCGGCGCTTTCGTCGATGCAGCATGCTCGCATCTGCCCGATAACGATCTTCATGTGCTGGGCTTCTACGAGTTCCGCGACGGATTGGTGCGCGGAATTGCCGCCCACCATGCCGGAATGCTTCCGACGTTCAAAGAATGCGTCGAAGATCTGTTCAGCGCAGGATTCGTCAAGGTCATCTTCGCGACCGAGACGTTGGCATTGGGCATCAATATGCCCGCCCGGTCCGTCGTGATCGAGAAGCTGTCGAAATGGAACGGTGAAACGCACGCCAACATCACGCCGGGGGAGTACACCCAGCTCACCGGACGGGCGGGCCGGCGCGGTATCGACGTCGAAGGACATGGAGTCGTGCTGTGGCAGCAGGGACTCGATCCGAAGCAAGTGGCCGGACTGGCCAGCACCCGCACGTACCCGCTGAACTCGTCGTTCCACCCGTCGTACAACATGGCGGTCAACCTGGTGGGCCAGGTCGGCCGCGGGACCGCCCGCGATCTGCTGGAGCAGTCGTTCGCCCAGTTCCAGGCCGACCGCGCCGTTGTCGGGCTGGCACGTCAGATCCGCAAAGCCGACGAGGCGCTGGAGGGCTACCGCGAGAAGGTCGTGTGCGAGCTGGGTGACTTCATGGAGTACGCCTCCTTGCGTCGCGACCTCAGCGATATCGAGGCGACGGGCTCGAAGGCACGACGCCAAGCCGAGCGAGACGAGGTCATCGCCTCGCTGGTGCGGCTCAAGCCCGGCGACGTCATCCATGTGCCTGTGGGTAAATTCGCCGGTCTCGCAGTCGTCCTGGACCCCGGCAAGGCCAGCGACTCCGAAGGCCCGCGCCCCATGGTGCTGACTGCCAACCGGCATGCTCGACGACTCGCGATGATCGACTTCCCCACACCTGTCGAACCCATCACGACGATGCGGATCCCCAAATCGTTCAGCTCCCGTAACCCGCAGGCACGACGTGACCTGGCCTCGGCGCTGCGTAGCCACGCCGACAAAGTGTCATGGCACCACACCAAGGCATATCGGGCCCAGCCGACCCGTGAGGATCCACGCATCGGCGTGATTCGCGAGAAGCTGCGTGACCATCCCTGCCATCAATGTCCCGATCGTGAGTCACACGCGCGGTGGGCGGAGCGTTACCTCAAGCTCGAACGCGATACCCGCAACCAGCGTGGACGTATTGAGCAGCGCACCAATACCGTGGCACGCCAGTTCGATCGGGTGTGCCAGGTGCTCGATGTCTTGGGCTATCTCGACGGCGACGAGGTGACACCAGACGGGATGCGGCTGAAGCGTCTCTACAGCGATCTCGACCTCTTGGTGAGCGAATGCCTGCGTCAGGGCACGTGGGACGATCTGGATGCCGCTGAGCTGGCGGCCGTGGTCAGCGGTCTGACGTTCGAATCGCGCAATGCCGATGACGTGCCGATGCCGCAGTTCCCCACGCAGATGGTGCGGGAAGCGGCCGCGACGATGAACGAACTGTGCGCCGACCTGCAGCAGCTCGAGCGTGAGCATCGGGTCAAGTTCCTGCGAACCCCCGATTTCGCATTCGCCGGTGCCGTGTGGTCCTGGTGCAACGATGCGACGCTCGACGAGGTGCTCACCGACATGGACCTCGCGGCAGGTGACTTCGTCCGCGCCATGAAGCAGTTGATCGATGTCGTCGCTCAGATCGCCGACGCCGCAGGACCCGGCCCGCTGCGCAAGACGGCCCGTGAGGCGCTCGACGAGTTGCGCCACGGCGTCGTCAGCTACACCAGCATCAGCGCCTGACCCGTTGGCGGTGGATCTGCAACCTTCGGCTGGGTCGGTTTACCACGGTCCCGCGGCAAGCTGGCTCCGCCCGCAGGAAGCTTTCCGCGGGCGGACAGCGTTTGCCGCGGGAAGACGACCGTCCTGCCCCGGAATGACGTTCAGGTCGCGATTGGATGACGCTGCGCCTAGCGCGTGACGTCCGGTCTGTGGAGACGTTTCGGGCCGGGTCGACCCCGTCTTCCCGCGGCAAGCTGGCTCTGCCCTCAGGAAGTTTCCCGCGGGCAGAGCGTGTTTGCCGCGGGACCGTGGTAAACCGACATTGTTGGCCGCGAAATGATGTTGAGATTTCACCTCCCCGGGGCGGGAGCGGTCAGGCAGTTTGACGTGCCGCGAGGGCTCGCTCCGTGACGCCGCCGAGGCCCCACGTCGTGCCGAACGATGTGAAGGCAGGAACATCGGTCTCAGCAAGCAGCACGGGCAGCTCGCAGACGTCGCGTCGAACGGCCACGACCTCGCGGGCCGCCGCGATGTAGTCGACCGAGTCGAGCAGCGACTGGCGCACACGTGGTTTGATCGACGAGTCGGGGTCGAGCGCGGCCGCTGCGATGCCTTCCAGGTCGCCGAACTCTTCGAGGAGGACGGCGGCGGTCTTGTCGCCGATTCCGGCCACTCCCGGAAGTCCGTCGGAGGCATCGCCGCGCATGACCGCGAAGTCGACGTAGGAGGCCGCGTCGATACCGTATTTGGCGCGTAGCCAGGCATTGTCGACGACTTCGTGTTTCGAGACGCCTTTCGCGACGTAGAGGACCCTGACGTCGCGCGCATCGTCCACGAGCTGGAAGAGATCGCGGTCGCCGGTCACGATGTCGACGGGACCATCCCACAGTCGCGACAGCGTCCCGATCACGTCGTCGGCCTCGGCGTCCGCTGCACCGACGACGGGGATCCCGAGCAGACCGAATGCCTCGGCGATCAGCGGGACCTGCGGGCCCAGGAGACCGTCGGTCGTGTCGGCTTCAGCGCCTTGTGCGTCGAGGCGCTGAGTCTTGTAGGTGTCGATCAGATCGACTCGCCACTGAGGTCGCCAGTCGTCGTCCCAACAGGCCACGACGGCCTCGGGAGCGTACTGGGTCGTCAGCGAGGAGGTGAAGTCCAAGATCCCCCTCAGCGCATTGACCGCCGTCCCGTCAGGAGCCTTCAGCGTCTTCGGGATCCCGAAGAAGGCACGAAAGTACAGGCTTGCGCTGTCGAGCAGCAGGAGTCGACCGTGGGGCACGTCTTGAGAAGGCACAGTTTGAGAAGACACAGCCCGAGCCTAGGACATACCCCACGGTCGAACCTGGATCAACGGCTGTGCACGTCCCCGTGCGCGATGCCGCGCTTGGAGCTCAGCTTCTTGGCCGAGGCCTTCGACTTCTTGGCATCGCCGTACAGGCCCTTCTTCGACAGCGCCAGCGCACCGACCGAATGAGCGGCTGCATCGCCCAGCTGATCGAGCGCCTTGGTGCTGATATTGCTGATCGTGTCGCATGCCTGGTGGTAGCACTTGTCGTACGCGACACCGGCCGTCCCACCGAACAGCGCGACCTCGGCGGGCGTCTTGACGCCTTCAGCGCCACTGAAGAGACCCCCGGCCGGAATGCCGACCTCGATGAACGGTCCGTAGTCGGAGCGTCCGTCGAATGCTGTGGGCGCGGTCGCGAGCTTCTTCTTGGCGAAGTACTTCAAGAAGACCTGCTCGATCTCGGCCGAGCCCGCCGGCCCAGCATTGCCGTCCTCCGAACCGTCTCCGTCATAGACGAAGCGGGCGAAGTTCGGCGAACCCAGCATGTCGAAATTGAGGTTGGCGTAGATCTTGGCGCGCTGGGCATCGGACAGGGCGCCGACGTAGTGGTACGAGCCGAGCAGTCCCTTCTCCTCAGCACCCCAGAAGGCGAACCGCACGGGTCGGACAGCCTTCTTGGCCATACCCGTCTTCTTGAACTGCTTGGCGATCTCGAGCACCGCAGCGGTTCCGCTGCCGTTGTCGTTGATACCCGGACCGGCGGCGACACTGTCGAGGTGCGCTCCGACAACCACGACCTGGTCAGGATTCTTGGTCTTGCGCGGCAGGTCGGCGATGATATTGCTGGTCTGCCGGTTGAGGTCGACCTCGGTCTTGGCCGTGACACGCACGGTCGCACCCGGTGTCGCGGCAAGGGCAGCACCGTCGGCGAACGAGGTGCCGACGACGGGAATGTCGACCGGATTGCCGAGAGTTCCCGTCAGCAGCTCCTGACGTCCCTCCTGGCCCTCGTTGAAGATGATCGCAGCGTCGTAGCCTGCCGCTTGCGCATTGGCGGCCTTGACGCCGAAGTCACAGGTTCCGCGCTGAATCAATGCCACGGCGGGATCGGGTCCGGGGGCCGGGAAATCGGCGGCTTCGCAGCCGGACGGCGCGGTGCCGGCCTCTCCTGGCGGGATCGTCAGGTTGATCGCAGTCACCGGTCCAGTGACGTCGCCCGAACCGGAGTAGTCGAATGCCGCGGTCTCGATCTGTTTGGCGACCGGCGTCACCTGGGCAAGGGTCGCCGGCTCGAGATCGCGGCTGAACGCGAAGGTGAAGGTCTGCTTCTTGACCTTGTACCCGGCCCGACGAAGCTCCTTGGCCACATAATCGGCCGACTGATCATAGCCCGGAAGCCCCGAGGCCCGGGTGCCTTCATTGCGATTGGCGATGACCTGCAATTGACGCAAGGTCTTGAGCTGACCGTTGACGGTGACAGCTTTGGTGAGTCGTTTCGTGTCGACTCCGGATGTGTGCTTGTTGCCGGCCTCTGCGGGTGCAGTGACCAACATGCTGCTCGTCAACGCGACGGCAGCGGCAGAAAACAGTGCTCTGCGCATAAGGACCCCCCGATCCTGGACAATGATTTCTTCACAGTAGGTCAGCAAATACGGTCTGTCATCTGGGGAGAAACGCCGGGTAGGTATCGTCGTCATGTGAGTACATGGCGCAAGGCACAGGAACTGGCAGCTTCCCGGGGGATCGATGCCCTGCTCGTGACACCCGGAGCGGATCTTCGTTATCTGACCGGATATGTCGCGCTGCCGCTGGAACGGTTGACCTGCCTGGTGCTCCCGGCAGTCGGCGCACCGACGCTCGTCGTGCCGGCATTGGAACGCCAGGCCGCTGTCGCATCAGGAGTCGACGTCGACATCGCCACGTGGACCGAGACCGAGGACCCGTTCGCCTTGGTTGCCCGGCTCGTCGGCGATGTCGCCACGATCGGGCTGGACGATCACATGTGGGCCTCGCGGGTGTTCTCCTTCGGAGAGGCGATGCCCCAGACCGATCAGGTGCTCGCCGGCGCGCTGGTGCAGGAGCTCCGTATCCGCAAGAGCACCGAAGAGGTTGCGGCGCTGCGTGAGGCGGGCCTGGCAATCGACAGCGTCCATTCGCGCGTCCACGAATGGCTGCGCCCCGGACGCACGGAACGTGAGGTGGGTGCCGATATCGCCGCAGCGATTCTCGAGGCCGGTCACGAAACCGTCGACTTCGTCATCGTCGGATCAGGCCCGAATGGGGCGTCGCCGCACCATGAGCTGTCCGACCGGGTCATCGAAGCAGGCGATCCTGTCGTGGTCGACATCGGCGGGACGATGCCGTCGGGCTATTGCTCGGACTCGACCCGCAACTACCTGGCCGGCGGCAGCGTCGACGCCGAGTATGCCGAGGCCTATGCGGTGTTGGAGGCCGCGCACCAGGCACAGCGCGACCATGCCCGTCCCGGCGTGACCGCCGAGTCGGTCGATGCGATCGGTCGCCAGATCATCGCGGACGCCGGCTACGGAGATCTGTTCATCCATCGGACCGGCCACGGCATCGGCCAGGAGACGCACGAAGAGCCCTACATCGTCGAAGGCAATGACCTCGTTCTCGAAGAGGGTATGGCGTTCTCGATCGAGCCCGGAATCTACTTCGAGGGCCGCTTCGGTGCCCGTATCGAAGATATCGTCGTGTGCTCGGCCGACGGTCTCGAAGTGCTCAACAACACTCCGCGCGGACTCGCCGCCCTGTGAACCCCACCCGCCTCGGGTGGACTTCGAAGCTCGGTTGGAAGGAGGCTTGGCCGGCAGCCGCAGCGCTGGGGGTCCTGTCCTCACTCAACTTCGATCCGGTCGGTCTGCCATTCGCCATGGTCGTCGGCGTCGCCGGACTCATCTGGCTCGCCCGTGGGCTCGATGGCGCGCGCAAGCGGACCGTTGCGGTCACGGGAGTGTTGTACGGGCTGGGCTTCATGGGTCCGCTGATCTGGTGGATGAACGCCGTCAGCAGCGGCGCGTACGTAGCGCTGGTCCTGGCCGAAACTCTGTTCTTCATCCCGATCATGCTCGCGCTGCGGGCCGCGGTTCGACTGCGGTGGTGGCCATTGGCCGGCGCCGGGGTCTGGGTCGCGGGGGAGTGGGCCCGTGGGGGATTCCCCTTCACGGGCTTCCCTTGGGGACGGCTGGCCCACACGTCTATCGACACGCCCTTCGCGTCCTACGCACGCCTCGTGGCGATGCCCGGTACGAGTGCGCTGATATTCGGCGTCGCCGCTTTGCTTGTCGTGATCGTCATCGGACCGGCACGCCGAACCAGACTGGCCGCCGCGGCCGCAGTCCTGGCACTCGCCGCCCTGGGGGCGCTGCTGCCCACCGGGATCGCCGGGGCCGACGGGACCAGGCAGGTGGCACTGATCCAGGGCGATGTGCCCGGTGTCTTCCTCACGTGGCCTCGTGGAGAGATCCTCGACCTGCATCTGGCCGAGACGGCTCGTCTGGCCGACCGCATCGAGGCGGGCGACGCCCCGCGACCGGACATGGTGCTATGGCCTGAGAACGCCACCGACATCGACCCCTACAACAATCAACTGGTGCGCGATCAGATCGAGGCATTGTCGGCCCGTATCGGTGCTCCGATCCTGGTGGGCGGCTTGTTCGACGGACCGACCGTCGACACGTCGTACAACGCCGGCGTCGTGTGGACGAAGGACGGACCGGGGGATCGATACGTCAAGCTCAAACCGGTGCCGTTCGGAGAGTACGTCCCCTTCCGCAAGCAGGCCGGATTCATCTTCGAGCGACTCGCGCGTGACATTCCGCGCGATATGCTCGCGGGCGACGAACCCGGCGCCATGACGATCGGCGACACCCGGATCGGCGACACGATCTGCTACGACATCGCCTACGACGGCGTCACCCGTCGGGCGATCGACGCAGGTGCCCAGATGATCGTCGTACAGACCAGCAACGCCGCCTTCACCGGCACATCACAGCCGGAGCAGCAGTGGGACATCTCGCGGCTGCGCGCGATCGAGACCGGCCGCTGGGTCACCGTCCCGTCGACCAACGGAATCAGCGGAGTCGTCGATCCCACCGGGCGGGTCGTCGAGCGGGCGCCGATGCATCAGCCCGCCACGATCAGCTCGACCGTGACTCTCGCATCGGGCAGTACCCCGGCGCTTGTCATCGGCCGATACCTTGAGTGGGCGCTGGTCGTCCTGGGAGTGGGAGCCTGGTGGGCCGGAACACGACGTCGTAATCAGGGGAGCACCGCATGAAGGCACTGGTCATCGTTCCGACCTACAACGAATCGGCGAATCTCCAGCCGATCATCGAACGGATTCACCAGGCCCAGCCTCAGCTCGACGTCCTGGTGGCCGACGACGGCTCGCCTGACGGCACAGGGGAGATC
Source organism: Aeromicrobium sp. P5_D10 (assembly GCF_054049535.1). Lineage (NCBI taxonomy): Bacteria > Bacillati > Actinomycetota > Actinomycetes > Propionibacteriales > Nocardioidaceae > Aeromicrobium > Aeromicrobium sp. P5_D10. The sequence goes on along the minus strand of NZ_JBFUME010000001.1, from coordinate 140,542 downwards.
GCCGACCGACTGGCCGCGGCAGATCCACGCGTCCACGTGCTGCATCGCACGTCGAAGCAAGGGCTCGGCTCGGCCTATCGAGCCGGCTTCGCCTGGGGGCTGGCGCGTGACTACGACACATTCCTCGAAATGGACGCCGACGGATCGCATCGTCCCGAAGATCTCTCCCAGATCCTCGCCGCCAGCGCCGGCGGTGCGGACCTCGTGCTCGGATCACGCTGGGTACCCGGAGGCGCCGTCGTCAACTGGCCCTGGCACCGCCGGTTGATATCGCGTGGCGGAACCTTCTATGCCCGGCTGATGCTCGGCATACCGGTCAAGGATGCGACCGGGGGCTTTCGGGCCTTCAAACGCTCGACACTCGAGAGACTGCCGCTGAGCGAGGTTGCGTCTCAGGGGTACTGCTTCCAGATCGACATGGCTCGCCGCGTCATCGCGGACGGGATGTCCGTCGTGGAGGTTCCCATCACCTTCGTCGAACGTGAACGCGGTGAATCCAAGATGAGCGGCGCAATCGTCCGCGAGGCCCTGTGGCGGGTCACGCTGTGGGGACTGGGCCGCCTCGTCCCGGCCAGATTCCGTAGCTGAGCGGCGGCGGGGCAAAAAGAAAGGACCCCGAGCTGAGTCGGGGTCCTCTTTCAGCGCGTCCGGCTAGGCGCTCTTCTTCTTTTTGCTCGGTCGGTGCAGATGCGGCGGACCGATCTCTCCGCCACGCAGCAGCGCTAGGCGCTCCGTGAGGATCTCTTCGAGCTCGTCGACTGACCGACGCTCCAACAGCATGTCCCAATGGGTGCGGATCGGCTTCTCAGCCTTGCCTTCCGGCTTGACACCGCCCGCAAGCTCGCCGATCTGACCGGTCTTGGGATCTTCCCACTCGAACGGAATCTCGGCCTCGTCGGCCATCGTCACCGAGAAGGTGTGACCGTCCGGGCACACGTACTCGACCTGCTGCCGGGGAGCCATCTCCACGCCGCGTTCGTCCTCGAAGCTCTGGGTTCCGAGCCGAGCACCTCGCAATGCACGTTCAGCCATGTCCCTCCCCTTTCAAGAGCGTTACGTACATACAACGTAGGGCACGCAGATGAAATTCCCCTGAACGGAGATCTCATGCATCGATTGCACGATCCCCTTCCAGAGCCGGTACCCGCAAGAGTGCGAGGAGCCCGGCCAGGAGCACGATCATGATGCCGACGATGCCCCAGCGATCGTCACCGAAGATGAACGCGAAGAGGCCGAAAAGCGTCGGCGCCAGGAACGAGGCGGCCCGGCCCGTCATGGCGTAGAGGCCGAAATGCTGGCCCTCTTTGCCCGGGGGAGTCAGTCGGACGAGGTAGGTACGTGACGCTGATTGGGCCGGGCCGACGAACAGACACAGCACGAGACCGAAGATCCAGAATCCGATCATGCCTTCGACAAACAGCAAGATGAGTCCCGCGCCGAGCATCGACAGCAATGAGACCGTGATGACACGGCGCGGACCGAGACGGTCGTCGAGTCTGCCCGCCACGATCGCGCCGCCGGCCGCAGCAACATTGGCCGCGATACCGAAGGGAATGACGGTGTCGTCGGTGAACCCGTACACGCTGACGGCGATCACGGCGCCGAAGGTGAAGACCCCGGCCAGGCCGTCGCGGTACAGAGCGCTCGCGATCAGGAAGGCAAGGGTCTGTCGGTCGTTGCGCCACATCGTGCGCAGTTCGGCGAACAGAACCCGGTACGACTGGGCGAATCCGACGCTGGGCAGCGGGCTGGCGTCGGCTGGCAGTTCGGGGACGGTGAACAGCACTGGCAACGAGAAGACCAGGAACCAGACCGCAGCGACCACCGCGACCCAGCGGATATTGAGACCGTTCTCGGTGGACACGCCCAGCATGCCGCCATCACCGGCTATCAGGCCGACGTAGACGATCAACAACAGTGCGATTCCGCCGAGATATCCGAACGCCCAACCGAGGCCCGAAACGCGTCCGACATTCTCGGGTGTCGAGACTTGACGCAGCATTGCGAAATAGGGCACTTGGGCCAGCTCGAACAGGACTGTCCCGATCGCGATCAGGAGCAGTCCGAGCCACAAGTAGTCATGGCGTTCTTCGACCAGGAACATCAACGCCGTCACGGCCACGACCGACAGGGTCAGCAGTCCGAGGCTGCGTTTGCGGTGTCCGGAACCGTCAGAGCGCTGTCCCATGACCGGCGCGAGGATCGCGATGACCAGACTCGCTGCGCCGATCGACCAGCCGAGCCAGGAACTGGCCGAAATGGGACCCGGCAGTTCGTCGCCGACGGCATCGGTCAGATAGACCGAGAACACGAAGGTCACGATCACGGCGTTGAAAGCCGCCGAACCCCAATCCCACAGGCTCCAGGCGATGACCGCCTTGCGTTGGGTGGCCGAAGCCACCGCCGCCGAGACCACTGAGTCTTGGGCATGATCGCTCATCTGGGTTCCCTCCAGGTTCCTCGCGCCACGAGGACGTCCTTGAGGACGTCGGTGCGGTCGGTGACGATTCCGTCGACTCCAAGATCGAGCAGCCGGTTCATCTGGTCGGCGTCATCGATCGTCCAGACATGTACTTGCATGCCCAGGGTGTGGGCCCGCTGCAGGAACCGCGGGGTGACCACCGTGAACCGGCCGCGGGTGGCCGGAACCTGCAAACACACCGGGGCCTTCGGTCCGAACAGCTTGAGCACCCAGGTGGGTAGCAGCCGGACGGCAGCTACCTCAACGCTCGACCCGGAGGTCGCGACACTGCGCAGTCGTTTGCGTACACGACGCAACCGGCGATACGAGAACGACGCCAGCAGCGTGCGATTCTCCGTGCCGAGCGCCTCGATCAGTGAGCATGTCGACTCGACGACGTCATCGGACTTGAGATCGATGTTGAGCCGTGCATCGGGGAACGTCTCATAAAGCGCCTCGAGACGCGCGAACGGTTCGCGTTGGTCGAGGCGCTGCAGATCGAGGGCCTCGGCGGTCAATGCTGATACCGAATCGCTGCTGCCGGTCAGCCGGTCCAGAGCTGCGTCGTGGATCGCGTAGACGATCCCGTCCGACGACGATCTGACATCGGTCTCGAGATAGCGGAACCCCAACCGATAGGCATGTGCGAATGCCGCGAGCGAGTTCTCGATCCCGACGTTGTCCGCCACCTTCGAGCCGCCACGATGCGCGAATGCGAGCGGGGGAGGGTCGAGATAGCCGGGCACACCGTCACGCTATGCCCTGATAGGGGCACAGCGCACGCAGCGTGGCTAGATGTCGCGGAACGTCTCGATCTGCGCTCCCAGCGCGTTGAGCCGTTCGGCGAGATCCTCGTAGCCCCGATTGATGACGTAGACGCTGCGCAGCACCGAGGTGCCCTTGGCGGCCAACATCGCGAGCAGGATCACGACTGCCGGGCGCAACGCCGGCGGGCAGATGAGCTCGGCGCCGCTCCAATGGGTCGGCCCCTCGATCAACACGCGGTGCGGATCCAGCAGCTTGACCTGGGCGCCGAGCTTGTTGAGCTCGGTCAGGTAGATCGCCCGATTCTCATAGACCCAGTCGTGCAGCATCGTCTGGCCGTCCGCGGTCGCCGCGATGACGGCGAAGAAGGGCAGATTGTCGATGTTGAGGCCCGGAAACGGCATGGGGTGGATCTTGTCGATCGGCGCATGCAGCGTCGAGGGGTAGGTCGTGATGTCGACGAGTCGGGTCTCGCCGTTTTCCGCGCGGTACTCGGGCGTGCGGTCGTATTGGAAACCCATCTCCTCGAGCAGCGCGAGTTCGATCTCCATGAACTCGATCGGCACCCGGCGCACCGTGATACTCGACTTGGTGACGATCGCAGCCGCGATCAGGCTCATGGCCTCGATCGGGTCCTCGCTCGGCGCGTACTCGACATCGCAGTGGATGACGGGTGCCCCGGTGATGCGCAGGGTCGTCGTCCCGATGCCCTCGATCTTGACCCCGAGCTTGACCAGGAAGAAGCACAGATCCTGAACCATGTAATTGGGGCTCGCGTTGCGGATGACCGTGACACCGTCGTAGCGGGCCGAGGCGAGCAGGGCGTTCTCGGTCACGGTGTCGCCGCGCTCGGTCAGCACGATCGGGCGTTCGGGACCCACGCCTTCGGCAGTCGTCGCGTGATAACTGCCTTCTGTCGCAACGACCTTGAGGCCGAAGGGGCGAAGCGCCGTCATGTGCGGCTCGACGGTACGGGTTCCGAGATCGCAGCCGCCCGCGTAGGGCAGCTCGAAGTCGTCATAGCGATGCATCAGCGGTCCGAGGAACATGATGATGCTGCGCGTACGGCGTGCGGCGTCGGCGTCCATCGAGGCCAGGTCGAGTTCGGCCGGAACGATGAGCTCCAGGTCGTTCTCGGCATTGAGCCACGTGGCTTTGACCCCGATCGACGTCAACACCTCGAGGAGCCGGTTGACCTCTTCGATCCGGGCGACCTTGCGCAGCACCGTGGTGCCGGCATTGAGCAGGCAGGCACACAGCAAGGCCACACCGGCGTTCTTGCTGGACTTGACGTCGATCGCGCCCGACAACGTCGTGCCTCCGACGACGCGCAGGTGGCTGGGGCCGGACGTTCCGACGCTGACGAGTTCGGAATCGAGGGCACTGCCGATGCGGGCGAGCATGTCGAGGGTCAGGTTCTGCTGACCCTTCTCGATCCGGTTGATCGCGCTCTGGCTGGTCTTGAGCTCTGCGGCGAGCTCGGCCTGGGTCAATCCGCTGTGCTGTCTGGCATCACGAATGAGGGCGCCAATTCTGGCCAAATAGTCATCACGAACCGTCATGCCCACCACCATATCTCAGATATGAGATAACTCAATTTGTCGAAACCCGCGTGTCGGAGCGCCGTGAAACCAGTGCAATCGCAACGCCTACGAGCGTCAAGGCCCCGCCGAGAACGCCGATTGCGCCGACGTGAGAATCCTCACCGAAGACGTCCATCACCTCGGCGGTCACGACCTGTCCGGCGATCATGCACAACCCGAGGACGAGGACGCCGTGGATGCGCACGGTCCACGACGCGATCCAGATGAAGCCGACACCGCACAGTCCGCCGAGGTACAGCCACCAGGTCCCGGGCAGCGATTCGAGATTCCCGTCAGCGGTGAAACTGACGGCCAGGAAGATCAACAGGCCGAAGGTGCCGACCACGAAGTTGTTCCAGGTGGTGGCCCATGATCCGCCGACCGCGGCCACCCGTCCGTTGAGTGCCTGCTGGACCGCCTGGAGTGTTCCGGCCAGGAAGGCCAGAAGCGCGTAGACGGCGATCAGCGCATCCGTATCGTCGACAAGGCGTTCTCCCGCCGTCAGGAGCACCGCGACGACAGCCAGCATGGCAGCGATCACACGAGGCGCCGCAATGCTGTGGCGTCCGTGCGGTGACCAACCGAGATGGTCGACCGCGAGCGAGCTCGCCGACTGTCCGGCTGTGAACGCGACGATGAACAATGCGATACCTATCGTGCCGACCGCGATGCCCTGGGTGGCCACGAAGAAGGCGCCGCCCAGACCACCGAGCAGTTCGTAGGGGCGGATACGTCGCTGAGTCAACCCGCTGCGCAGCGCCTTGACCCCCGCCCGAACGTTGGGCCGACACAGTACGAGCACTGTGAGCAGGACGAACCCACTGCCGAAACTGATGGTCGCGGCGAGCGCCCCTGAGCGCAGTCCCTCACCCAGTCGGTCGGCGAGTTCTCCGTTGATACGTGACTGCGCCGCCACCAAGGCGCCGCCGAGCAGCATGAGAGGGATCGAGGCCGAGCGCATCCATCCGGCGTGCCCGGTCACCCTCAGACTGTCGTGGAGTCGGTCTGGCCGAGCAGGCGAGCGTCCTCGACGCCGCCGTGACCGCTCACCTGGGCCCAGTAGCTCGCATGTCCTGCCGGCGATGTCGTGCAGTCGTGGATCGGGAAGAACGTCGTGGGGGAGATCCGTTGCACGAAATCGACCGTCTCGCTGGACTTCGCCCACGGCGCCGACAAGGGCAGCGCGAGAACATCGACACCCTCGGGGGCGTACTCGTAGGCGTCACCGGGGTGGAACAGCGTGCTTGCGCCGTCCTCAGTCAGAAGTACGCCGACATTGCCGATCCGGGGGATCGAGGGGAGGATCGGTGCGTGTTGCGAGCCGACCCCGCGAACTGTGAGTCCTGGGAAGCTGGTTTCGAGACCATCGGCGTTCTCGCGCCAGCTGCCGAAGTCGACCAGGGAGGCCGTCTCCGGATCACACAGCAGCACGGCGTCGGGATTGCGTTCGATCAGCGCGGGCGCCCGCGATTGGTCGAGATGATCGGGGTGCTGATGGGTCACGATGATCGCGTCGAGTCCGTCGAGCTCGAAGACTTCACCGACGCTCAGCGTGCCCGGATCGATGAGGATTCGGGTGGTCCCGACCTCGACGAGCAGGGCGGCGTGTCCGAAACGGGTGATCTGCATGAGATCAATCTTGGCTGATACGGCCAATCTCCGGCGCATCGGCTCCGAAGTAGCGCGCAAGCAATCTGCGGCGAACCGCCGAGCCGCGACGTTCCAGATAGCCTCGACCCCACGACGTGCGACCGATCAGGTGATAGCGCAAGAAGTTGGCCGGGATGATCAATGCCACCGCCCACGGAAGCCTGCTCGGCAGACGCAGATCGGTCAGTCCGTCCTTGCCGAGGAACACCCGAAGCATGCTGAGCAGGCGCTCGCGCCCGTAGCGACGGGAGAGCCACTCGAAATGTGCGAAATGCAGCTCGTCCTGGGCGTCGATGATCGCATTGGCGAGCTGGGGGCCAGCTGCAGTGACGTCGGACTGCGCCAGCAGCACGTGATAGTTGAATCGGTGCTGCTCGCGCTCGCTGTCGAAGAGCCAGTCCTCATTGACGCCCATGAGCCAGCCGACGTACTTCCACAAGTGCATCACGGCGCGCGAGTCGGCCCGGGGGACACGTACGCCGAGCGCCCTGACGCCCAGCAGCAACGTTGCGTTGAAGAGACCCAGCGTCGCGGCCTGATCCGATTGGTTGATCGGCAACCCCCAGGTGTCGACGTCCCATCGGTCGCCGGTGGAGAACCGTTGGTTGACCATGGCGTGCATCAGCCGCACGTGGACCGTCAATTGGAAGCCCTCACCGCTGCGATGCATCGCGTCATGCTCGGAAAGAGCGATTCCCCACTTCTGGGTCTCGCCGAGACGACGCTTGGTCATCCCGCCTGCGAGTCCGCCGGTCGCGACGAGCAGATCTGTGGGACCACCGAACCGGTACCCGCCGATCAGCGACAATTGCAGCAGCACATCGGCCGAGTTCTGTCCGTACGTCCGGTAGACGCGGGCACCTTCGTTGACCAGGTCCATGTCGACCCATTCGGGCACCGCATCGACGTGTGCGAAGAACGTCCGTAACGCAGGGGGAGCGTCCTTGACGTTCTCGATGCCGTGCACCAATGCCTGCTGGAACTGACGCATCGTGACGTCTCCGCGGTCGCGTATCGCGGTGGCCAGAGCCGCACCGACCTCATCGCGCTGCATGAAACGTCGCCCGATCAATCCCATGAGCTCTTCGTCGACCTCGTCGATCCGACCTACAGATCGCAGCACCCGTCCAATACGGGCACCGCGTTCTTCTGCGGCGCGGAATCGTGAGGGGATGGGAGTCGCGGTGTCGATCGTCATGTCCGGATGCTGACACGAGCTATTACTCGCATACAATTCGCATCATGGCCCGGCCCCGCGTGCATCCGACTCGTCCTGCGACAGAACTGCGTAAACAGCCCAAACAGGAGCGCTCGCGAGCCATGGTCGAACGCATCATCACAGCAGGGCAGACGGTGCTCCTGCGAGACGGATATGACAAGGCCTCGACCAATCGGGTCGCGCAGGAGGCCCGAATCAGCCCGGGATCGCTGTATCAGTACTTTCCCGACAAGGCGTCGATCCTGACCGCAGTCGTCGACCGTTATTCCGCGGAACTTTCGGTCAGACTCACCGCGGTGCTCGCTGATCGTTTGGACGAGCCCGGCCCTGCGCTTGTCCGTTCGACACTGGAGGGCCTGCTGGATGCGCTGGAGGAGAACGTCGAATTCCTCCGTGTCGTCGTCGAGCTCCTTCCACGCGCTCAGCACAGTGGACGCGCCGCAGAACTCGAGCAACGGGTCGGCGACCTCGTCGCGGCCTATCTGTCGATCAACAAGCCCCAGACCCGCGTGTCGGAGCCGGCGACCTCGGCGTGGATAGTCGTCCGACTGGTCGAGCACCTCACGGTGCAGTACGTCCTGGAGGCGCCGCCGATACCGCGTGATCGGTTCGTCGACGAACTCACGACGTTGGTGCTCTCATACCTCGAACCCCGGGACACGAACCGAATGCGAGCACCCGTCTAGCATCAGGGCATGAGCAATCCGCCAGCCGAGCGCACAGCCCCCTCGCGTCCGATCGTGGCCGGAACCGTGGCCGGCGGGTACGTCGCCTTGTTGTACCTCATCGAGGTCGTCGACACCCTGGTGTCCGGCCGGCTCGAGCGCAACGGGGTCCAACCTCGCGAGCTCGGTGGCCTGGACGGGATCGTGTTCGCCCCCTTGCTGCACGGCGGGTGGGGGCACCTGATCGGCAACACCGTCCCGCTTTTGGTACTGGGATTCCTGATCGCACTCTCAGGGGTGCGTACCTGGTTGCAGGTCACGGCGGTCGTGTGGATCGTGGGGGGAGCGGGTGTCTGGCTGTTCGGCGCACATCACACGAACCACATCGGCGCATCCGGCATCGTGTTCGGCTGGTTGGCGTACCTGATCGTGCGTGGCGTCTTCAACCGCAGCCTGGGCCAGATCGCGCTCGGCATGGTGGTCTTCATGGTCTACGGCGGCGTGTTGTGGGGCGTATTGCCGGGTCGACCTGGAGTGTCGTGGGAAGGACATCTGTTCGGCATGCTGGCCGGGGCGCTTGCGGCGTGGCTGCTGTCTGAGCGGACGGTTCGAGAAACGACGTCGGGGCAGAATCAGGTCAGGTGATCGTTCTTGCCGCTGACCCAGTCGGCATATCGGCGCGCAGACCGATTCACGATCGACCGGGCGTCAGGACCGGCGCTCGCTCCGAAGTTGTTGAACAGCACGTCGAATTCGTACTGATCGACCTGCGCCGCGATGCGTTCGACGACGTGCGCTGACATCGGGATCCGGTTGGGATAACTGCGTAGGAATGTGACATTGCCGTCGGCCACCGGGAAGATCGCATCGCCGGCCAACATGACGCCCCGGCCGTCGGCGCCGTGCGACCACACCGCCACCGTGCTGCCCGGGAAGTGCCCGCCAACCTGATCGAGGAGGATGCCGGGCAGCACCTCGAATGGCTCAGACCACAGCCGGACGCTCGACGTGTGACGCCCGAGCCACTCCTGATCGGCCTCGGCGATCCAGATCGGGGCATCGTCGAATGCTGCGCTCCACGCCGATTGCACGCCGTACATGTGCGGGTGGCTGGCCACGATGGCAGCGATCCCGCCCAGCTCGTGCACTTTCGCCACGGATTCGTCGTCGATCAGTCCGGGCACGTCGAACAGCAGGTTCCCGGCATCAGTCTGGATCAGAGCGGCTTGCTGCTCGATTCCGACGTCGCCTGCGCACAGTCCCCAGAACTTGTCGGCGACCTCGAAGACACTGACACTTTGGCCTGCTGCTCGAAGCTGCTCGACCGTCGTCCACCTCTGGCCGGATGCCGGGACGTACTGGCGTTCGTCCTCGCAGATCGCGCACGCGTCCGGGGGAGCCTGTGATGGTTCGTACTCGACTCCACAGGTCACACACAGCCATGCTGAATCATTCGTCTGCATGCTCTCAGTCTCGCTCATCTGAGAAGCCACTCGAGGTATATCCCTAGACTTTGCGCATGACTATCGACTGGGAGCACCTGCCGAGCAGCGGACGACGCGGCCAGCGGACGGCCTACCTTCTCGCGGGGGTCATGGTGCTGGTCGCCTTGGGCTCGATCCTGTATGTCAGTGTCGGATCAGTCGGTCCGGACAAGGCCAAAGTCCGGACTGTCGAGGGATTTGCCCAGATGGTCGCCGACGCCAGGGACGAATTCGGCACGACCGAAGTCTTGGAAGCCTCCCTCTACGACACCTACGCGATGGTCACCGTTCCGGTCGAGGGGAGTGCTCGCCGCACGATCACCTATCAGTACGGGGGAGACTTCGACGACGTGTTCACCAAAGGGCAACGCGACATCGACGAGACGACGCTCATCGACCTGGCCGATGTCGACGCCGCCGCGGTGCTGGCCTTTCTGAAGTCTGCGCCGAAGGAAGTAGGCCTACCCGACGGGAAGGTGTCGAGCGTGTCGATTCGCATGGGCACCCTCCCGGACAACTCCGATATCGAGGCTGCGTCGGTCTATATTCGCGTTGACACCGAATTCGACGAGTATGGCTCCATCCAGACCGACCTGTCGGGCAAGGTGGTCGACATCGACCGCGGGGATGACTGACATGCTGAGCGCAGATTGGATCGAGCATCGACGTGGCCGCGACGGCGAACGTCTCGGCTGGATATCTCCCGAGGACGACGGTTTCGTCGCGATCGATCTTCTCGGCCGTCGCCACACCCAGGTGGTTGACTGGATGACCGCGGAAGAGACACTCGAATCGCTCGGGATCGGCTACCTCGCAGATCGCTATGAGCTCCATCTGGGCGACGACCGCTGGTTACGAGTACGCATCAGCGAGGTCGCCACAGACATGATCACGGTCAGTGAGGACCATGGAGCCGCAATTGAGGCACCGCAGGTCGACTACTCGTTGCCATTGCCGCTGACCGACTTGCTCCGACCCGTCGAGTGATCAGATCAAGCCGCTGACAGTGATGAGACAACCCAGACCGACGATGAGAAGAGAGGCGACTATCCCCACAAGCTCGACGGCGGTCGAGTTCAGGGTCTTGCCGAATACGCTGCCGGCAGATGCGATCAGGACTTGCCACGCGAGCGACGACAGACCGACCGCAAGCACGAAGACGACCGGTCCGAACCATGATTTGCTGTGGCTCGTCACGGCTGCGGCCAGCGAGACGAAGTAGACCAGCGTCAAGGGGTTGAGAGCCGTCAGTCCGACGAATCGCACGAACGCCTTCACCGGCGAGACGGGTTCGACGGTCGGGGCCTCAGCGGCACGACTTCTCATCCCCGAGGCAAGTTGCCGGACACCGATGAGAGCTATCAACAGCCCGGAAAGAGTCAGGAACAAGGTCTGGTGCGATTCCACCGCAGAGGACAGCGCAGCCCCGGTCAACATCGCGATCGCGCAGTACGTCGTGTCGACAATGGCGACACCCGCAGCTGCGGACACGCCTACTCGCACACCGTTGACCACGCCTTCTCGTAGAAGCAGCGCGGCGATGGCCCCCAGTGGCATTGCGACGCCAAGACCGGCAGCGACGCCGGCGCCGGCGGGCACGAGGATGTTCTCAAGCATGGAGACAAGTCTTGAGTCTGCACGACGGTATGACTGCGAATCCGGAAGTCATACTTGTAAAGTCAGCAGTATGGATGACATAGACCAACAATTATTCGGTCTACTCCGAGAAGATGCTCGCCGTTCGTTCAGTGAGCTGGGACGTCGCGTAGGCCTGAGCACCAACGCGGCGGCGGCCCGCGTGCGCCGCCTTGAAGATGGCGGAGTCATCGCCGGCTACACCGTGGTGACAGGCGACGAGGCGCCAGCTCCGCGAGGTGGCCTCGAGGTGTTCATCGATGTGCGCCTCGACAGTTCGACTGATTACGACAGCTTCACCGCGAACATCGAACGTGTCAGCCAGATCGTCGAGGCAGTTCATATGACCGGACCGTACGACTATCTCCTGCGCGCTTACGTGCCCGACACCGGCGCTCTCGACATGTTGCTGAGAACGCTCAAGAAGGACTGTGGTGCCGCTCAGACTCAGACCCGCGTCGCACTGCGTCCGTCTACCGCGGCCGTGACCGCCCGTAGGCGACGATCAGCGTGGCCACAAATGTGAGAGCATGTCTTGACAGGCTGTATCTGAAACGTTTGTACTAGTTATGGCGGTCGACGCAAAAGAGTGTCGGCCCGAAACAGTACGAGGGAGAGCCATATGCGTACCATCCTCCGCGGCGCAACGGTCGCCGTAGCAACGACGATCGCCTTAACGGTGCCCATGAGTGCGGCTAACGCTGCGCAACCGAACGACTTGTGTCGCACCAACGCTGACGCAACGCTTTTCACGAGCCCTAGCGGTGGGCATTTCATCCCCGCCGGGAGGCAGGTCAGGATCCTCGATTACCGCGGCCCCTACCACTACCTGGCCCGCTATGACGGAAATGTTGGTCAGCTCGAGCGCAGTAAGGTCATCCAGTCCAGTTGCTACTAGCGGCGAAGACAGGTATTAGGCGCCCGGCTCCTTCATGGGGCTGGGCGCCTTCTTGTCGGCGGCACATCCTCGCCGACCTTGTCCACGTGCGTGTCGTTGGCGCTCAGGGTCTGGCCTGAGGTAGTCGACAGAGCAAGTGTCGGCACGGGGGAGCCGTCTGTTGTGACGAGTTTTGAGTGCTCCTCGCCTTCGGTGAAGGCATGACGCTCGCCCCACTGGCGGAGAGCCACGATCGTGATGAAGAGGTCATGACCCGACTCGGTGAGGACGTACTCACGACGTTTCCCCGATGACGCGACCTGCTGGGTCAGTACGCCGCATTCGGTCAGTCGGCGAAGACGGTCGGTCAGTATGTTCCGGGCGACACCGAGACTTCGATGGAACTCGGTGAAGGAGCGTGCCCCGTCGTATGCGTCGCGGACGATCAACAGACTCCACTTGTCGCCGATCAGGTCGATCGCGCGGGCCACTGGGCACAGGGGGTCGGTCCAGTCGGTACGGCGTATCCCGGCGCTCGCGGAGGTGTGCTCGGACGGCTTCAACTGTTCTCCAATGAGTTGCGATTTGAAACTAGTATGCACTAGTCTCAAAGAGTTGTCTTTTGCTACCGATTGGATAGTTGTGAATCTGGACCCGGTTCGGTCACGTCCCTTCCCGACGTCGTTACGTTTCGTCTTAGCGGCGTTGTGTGCGGTCTCGGTGGCCAACATCTACTACGCGCAACCACTCCTCGAAACGATCGGCGCGGACCTGGACATCCCTACACGGAGTCTGGGGGCAGTTGTTGCCGTCGGGCAGATCGGCTATCTGGCAGGTCTGGTCGTGTTGGTCCCGCTGGGGGACTGGCTCAACCGCCGGGTGTTGATCGCGGCACACATCGCACTGGCCGCCGCCGGCACTCTGGTGATCGGATTGTCGACCAATGTGTCCATGCTCTTAGCGGGAGTGGTGATGGCAGGTGTCTTCTCGGTAGTGGTACAGATCGTGGTCGCCTACACCGCTTCGGTGTCCATACCGGGCGAGCGGGGTCGCAATATCGGAACCGTCACGTCTGGCGTAGTGGTCGGGATCATCTTGGCGCGCACGGTCGCCGGCGCGATTGCTGATCTGACCGGATGGAGAAGCGTCTATCTCACTTCGACGATTGTCTCGCTCGTGCTGGCATCTCTCGCATTGAGACTTCTGCCTCGGGACGCTCCGCGTCGTCGTCCCAGCACATACGCCGCCGCCGTGCTCTCGGTCTTCGTGCTCACCGCGACCGATCGCGTATTCCGTACCCGAGCGCTCATGGCATCGGCGGTATTCGCCTCCTTCGGAGTTTTGTGGAGCGGTATCTCCTTGCCGTTGAGTCAAGGTCCGTGGCAGCTTTCGGCGACACAGATAGGCATGTTCGGGTTCGCTGGGCTCGCGGGGGCTTTGGGGGCGGTCCGCGCCGGCCGATGGGCAGACCAGGGGAGTGCGGTGTCTGTGACGGCTGGTTCGCTCGTGTTGCTGATCGTCTCGTGGTGGTTGATCGGACACGTCGGCTCGTCGCTGTGGATGCTCGTCATCGGCATCGTCGTTCTGGACTTCGCGGTTCAGGCCGTCCATGTCACAAGCCAGAGTCTTATCGTCGCCCGCGAACCGGAATCTGCTGGACGAGTGATCGGCTCGTACATGGTCTACTACTCACTCGGCTCCGCGTTGGGGGCCATGTCGGCGACCTGGTGCTACGAATTTGCCGGCTGGCGCTGGACCTCTGTGCTCGGTGCAAGCTATGCCGCGATCGCCTTGATCATCTGGGCATTGGACCACTGGATTCCATTACGCCGACCGGATCAGATCATGACATTCAGCGCAGGGGAGTCGGGGTGTCGACATCGGGGCGGGCCAGGAACGCAGTGACCGCGCGGGCAAGTTCGTCCGGCGCTTCTTCGGCCATGTGATGGCCAGAATCGATGCCTCGCGCACAACGGACGGATTCCGGGTCGCCGCTCGCCATTCGTCATAGTTCTCCGAATACAATCGGCCAAAATCAGGCGGTTCACCGAATCCGGGTGATCCAGTGCCAGGCGCAGTGCGACATAGCTGCCTCGATCATGTCCCAGCAAAGCGAAGCGCTCATGGCCCAGGCTGCGCATGACCGTCAGCACGTCCTCGGCGACCGCACGTTTGCAATGTGTCGAATGATCTGCGGTCGGCGCCGGACCAGTCGAACGTCCATATCCACGACGGTGTGTCGGGCACGAACCAGAATCGGCGCGACTCGGTGCCAGGTGGCGGACGTTCGCGGATGGCCGTGCAGAAGAACAATCGGCGGTCCGTGGCCGCCGTGACGCACGAAAATCTGAGCGCCCGTAGTGTCGACGAACGTTCCAGCGAATCCTTCGAACACCACATCAGTCTGCCGGAATTCAGCCGCGGCAGCATGTGCGTCAAACCAACGGTTCTGGCAGATCCTCTCGGTCAGGCTTCTCCTCAATCCGGATGTCCGATAATGCACATTATGTCAGGTAGTAGTCTGCGCATTGCATCAGATGAATCAATCGGGGCTGGCGGCAGCATCAACGGCTGCGGCCCACCCGTGCGGTCGCGCCGCCGAATCCCGAGCCACTCCCCTGACTCGACACCACGCCAACCAGGCGTGGCAGTTTGGCGCTGCGCCCGGCAGATTAGTGTTTTGCTGCGGACAACACACCCCTCGTGGCACTCTTGCCGAATTCTTGTCGGTGAATTCTGAGGGTCATCTTTTTGGCCGTACTCCCGATACGACGAATGGAACTTCTGACACATGATTCCTCTGCTGATCAGCGCTCTCGGGATTGCTGCTTTTCTCGATCCTTTGTCACGCACAGACTGGATTGATCCATGGCGAGCTCTAGTCGGATTCTTAGTTCTTCTAGTATCTGGAGTTGGTGCGAAGCGTGCCGGACGCCGTGGTTTTATCTACTGGCTGTGCGGCGCAATCGGGGCTGGGCTGGCAGCCAGTTCGTTCATCCCACCCACGGAAGCAGGAGACGCGAACGAGTACCTAGCCGGATTGCTCGGCGTCCTGCTCGGCGGATTGTGCGTCGTGTTTGGAATCATTGCGCTAGTCGTCAATTCTAGAGGCGCTTTGCTCGACGAACAACGTAGGAAGTCTCAGGAACAACCTTGATCGCGGAGACGAGCGCGCATGCTGGTAAAGCGCAGTCAGTCGTTGGCTTCACATCTGCTGTTGGATGCCTTCCGATCGGCAAGTTGTCGTGGATTCTTGGCGTCGAGCGAACCCAAAGCGCAGGCAGTCCTGTAGGTCGGATCGAAGGCAATGTCAGCGTGCACGACTTTGTAGTCTCGACGCGCGTGCCTGAATTGGCCGCGAGAGCCGTCGATCTCGGGCATGAACACGCCCACACTTGATACGCAGGCTGTCAGGCACCGGTCGGCGTACCGCATCAGATGAATCAATTGGGATCGGCACCCACCACTCGCCTTGTTCGAGCACAGCGACCTCGAGGTGAAACGCGTCGGCAAGTCCGGTCAGAAAGGTTGGCAGGCCGCCTACCGCGACTCAGTCATGATGAGGGTTGCCCACGGTTACGGTCTCCGGTTCAACGAGCTCCGCCATCTGCAAACCGTCGACTTCGCACGCAATCCTCACGCACGAGATTTCGGTTCCTTTTGGCGCCTGCAAGGTCCGTTTTGGCAAAGCCAGGCGGGCCTCTCCCCCTAGGCCCCGCAGCATGCTCACTGTCTGGCGTTGGACACCCGGGATCCTTGAGGATCAGTTGGCCAATGGTCGCGGTGATCGAGGCGCCCTCGACTTGTTTCCCAGTGAACGTAGTGGGACAGCCGCCGGCACACGCGCCCGCAAGACCGGGACCGCCACACCAGCCAATGTCACACCGCTTGACCGGACCACGCGACGGCGACGCGCCAACATTCTCGACAAATAGATTGGGCAGGAGAACATGATGGATCCCGAACCCCTTGGCCTCTCCCCCGCTCACACCAACGTGGCCGCCCCCGTACTGCGACTGCGCGCATGCGCAAGCGTGGCGATCCCTGCGGCCGGCGCGGACGGCCCATCCCCCGGGTGGCCGCAACCTGGTCAACGCAGTCGTGACAGTTCAACACCGTGCTGCACGCTCAAGCCCATCGCTCACGCAGGACCAACGGCTCGCCTGGCTCAACGAACTCCTGACCGGGCGAAACGAATCGCTGCACTACCAGCATCGCCGGGATACTTCTCCTGCTCTACGCGCAGCCTCTGGTCAGGGTCGTGAGTCTGCGACTTGACTCAGTTGATGACAGTGTGGCCGGGATGAAGATCACCCTCGAGGATCGACCGGTTGACGTTCCCGAACCGTTCGCCAAACTGCTACGAGACCATGTGTCCACCAGGCCCAATCTCCGTAGGGGGACAGGATCCAATAGCCCCTGGCTGCTCCCCCAGCACCATCGCTGGACGGTCACCTGCACGACAACACCGTGATGGATCGTCTCCGACAACTTGGCATCAACCTGCTCGGCGCCCGCAACCGGGCAATCGGCGAACTCGTCCTCGAAGTCCCGCCCTCACTGGTTGCCGAAGCGCTCGCCTACAGCCCCCACGTCGCGTTTCTGCACACCAATAGAGCCGCAGAACCATGGGCCCGCTACGCCGGGCGTCGCGTCAAAGAGCCGTAAGCGCCAGACCTACGACCATTCCCGCCGGCATTCTGCGACCGACCCGCAACCATCGGCCGCCCTCTTAGCACTCGATCTTTTCATCCTTCGGCACTCGCACACGTCTTCTGGTGGCCAACGTCAGGCGCTGGCCTGCCGCGAAGTCCCGTCTGCCAGGGTCACGGTGTAGGTCCACGCTCCACCCACACCTGAATTGTCGCCTCGGAGTTCGCCCGCCGGCCACCAAGCGCTGAAACGACCGTGGCTGACGGTGGCTTCGACATCGGGGCCGACGGGCGGGTGCACCGTGACGGCGGTGACGTCGCTACCCACGTAGCCGTTGACCCAACTGAACCACTCGTCGGTGGAACTGAATGGCAGCCGACCCGGAACGGTGACGGAGCCTTCCATGGTCACGGTTTCGATGATGCCGTCGTTAGCGGTCGCTGGCGCCTCCGGGGGATCAGGGTTGTAGGTGCCGAAAAATCCGTTCTTGCGGTTCGTGTGGTCTTCGGGCATCAGGCATGCGCCTTCGCCTGCTGGGCCTTCGATGAGGACGTACGTCCATTTGCCTCGCATCTCGCTGATGACTGTTTGCGCACGTTGGTCGTCAATACGAAGAGCTGCCCGGCAAGTTGTGGCGGCCGCGGTGGCAGCCGAACGCGAAAGTGGCTCCGGGGTCGCGGTCCACGATGCGAAGGCGGAGCCGCCGCCGATTAATGTTGGCACTGCGACAGCCGCGGTTGCGGCGATGGCGACCGCAACGAGCGCACGGCCTCGATGCCGTTTCTTATGATCAGGCTCGATCCCGACATGTCCCTCCCTAGGCGTGGCCAGGATCCGATCGCGAGTTGCAGCGGCGCGGCGACGTTCATCTTCGGTCACTGTGGGTGGGGCCGGGTCCATTTCACGCAGGACATTTTCGAGGTGGGCGATACTGCGCTTAGTCATTCTGGGCTCCTTACGTAAGCGATGTCTCCGGGCAGTTGACCATCGGCTTTCCCCGACTCGATGAGTCGCCTCAGCGATCTCCTGGCGCGAGACAGCCGAAGCCGAAAAGCTGTCGGCGAGATGTCCAGCACGACGGCGGCCTCGGGCGCGCTCAGTCCGTCGAAGACGGCAAGAGTAAGTGCCTCTTGGTGGATAGGGTTCAGTGCGCGCCAAGCTGTTGCGATGTCGATTCTGGCAGCGATCAAATCAGCGGAATGACCGCCGTCGGTCAAGACAGGAGCGGCCTCGGCGAGACGAATTGGGAGCGCTTCTTGCCCGCGTTCGCGCCGACCCGTGTTTAGGAGGGTGTGGCGTGCCACGCCGAACAACCAGGCGCGTGCTGTCGACAAGTCGGAAGGCACGTCGTCCAAACGCCGCCACGCCACGAGCATTACCTCGCTAACGACATCCTCGGCGTGTCTCGGATGGACTCGTCGGCGCACAAAGCGCAGCAGATCAACATGAACGTCGTCATATAACGTCCGAAAGCGCTGCTCTCGATGCTGCGCCGCAACGGTGGAGTCCATATCTCCTCTTGTCGACAGTCACACAAGTGTGTCGCAATGACTAGCAGATCTTTCGCACGAGCCCGTCGCTGACGCAAGACCAGCGGATGGCGTCGATCCAGGAGCTACCAGGGGGTGAACTCGACCTTCACGTCGTCGCCGTCGACCGTGTACCTACCGATGAGATCGGTCGTGTAGTCCCTTGTGCCGGTCCCCGACGACGTTCCCCCCTCGGGGCGGTACCAGAAAACCGCCTTGACCATGAATCGGTGGCCGGTCCGAAAGGTCACGTTGTGCGGCGCCTGGATGACCCCGGTGGTCGACGGATCTTGTTGCCTCAGGAGCAGCGGACAGACGGCATCCGCCGAGGTTCCGGGTTCGACACAGGCGTTGGCTTGGACGTTCGCCGCATCCAGCAGGGTCGTCTGCAGGGCCTCAGTTGCCGCCACCGAGAGTCCGGCCGTCGCTCTCGGCGGGATGGCCACCACCTCAGTGGGCGCGACCGTGAAGTACATGCCCAGGTCCGGTCCGGTCAGGTCGTAGACTGCGGGATAGACCTGCACCGGCTCAGACCGGGAGTCCGCAGACACCCCGGGAACATCGCTCACTGGGAGCGCGAGTTCGGTCCCGGCGAAATCGACCTGCGTCACACCGGCGAGGGAAATGCGGTCCCGCACGGCCACGGCCGCCTCGACCGTCAGCGGCGCGTCTGGGCGCCATCGCGGCCGCAGCAGCCAGTAGGCACCCGCATCTCGCGTCATCTTGAACGTATGGGTGAAGGTCTTTGAGGCAAGCTCCATCACGGCCGTCACCTCCGCGGTGTGACCCTCGCGCTTGGTCGTGGTCACAGACACCACCTCGATACGCTCGGTGGCGGCACCAAGGACGTCATCGGTTAAGTAAGCCGCATCGTTACCGGATGCGCCAGGATCGACGATCTGCGCGGCAGTAGAAACATCACCGTCGGCGATCGCCGCGAGGTATGAGCTCACCGCTTCCGACGGATCACTGGAGTTGGATACCAGCGCTGCCGCGGTCAGATAACCACCGATCGCAAGCCCGACTGCACCCAACGTGATCCACACGCGTCTCTCGCGCCGTGCCGCAGGCGCCGTCGGTGAACTGCCAGTCGTCGAAGTTGTCGTCACTGGTCCGATCCCTGTCACTAAGGTGTTCATCGAGCTTTCCCGCTCAGACTACGGCGCCCCCCAGATGCCAACGGGAGGTTGCCGAGACGTCGGCTTACCAAGACCCTAGTGCCTCTCCCCCTCGGCCAGACGGCGTTACGAGTCAGCGCGGCGCTTCGAGCACAAGCCGGATTTCGGTGACCAGGTAGCCGGCTCGGTCGAACGCCGCCGCCATCGGCAGATTCGTCATGTCAGTGGTCGCGGTGATCAGATCGGCCCCCGCCTCAGCGTGAATCCGCGTCACCTCGCCAAGCAGGTCATCAACGAGTCCTCGCCCACGATGGCTCGGTAATACGCCGAGATAGCCCACGTTGCGGTGGTACGGCGTCGCTGACGGCACGATGAAGCCCACCGGTGCCCCGTTGCCGTCGAGCGCCACCTGCCACCACTCCCGCTCCCCCGGGCAGCCGGCGTAGAACTCGAAGTCGTCTCGGGCCTGGGCGACCTCGTCCATGGTTTCCAGCGCCTGGCGGGTCTCGACGTCCAGGCTTCCGCGAGCGGCCTCGCGGAACAGCTCCAAGAACTCCTCGTCCGAGCCCGGTCGGAACTCGACTCGCGTGCTGCCCGCCGGGATCCCGTTCTCCGGTGTCCAGGCGTACTGGCGGCGCTCGAGCGAACTGGTCACGCCCACGTCCGACATCGCCTCACACCGCCACGTCGCCGCACGGGTCGTTCGCTCGTCGTCACCCCACCCTTCGGGCAGCCGGACGGTGTACGGGGGCAGCACGCTCTCACCGGAGGCCGAGAAGTCGGCATGCCCGCCGCGCAGCAGGTCCACCGCGGCCAAGCGTGGGTCGTCGAGCTCTTGCACGACGTCCAAGGCGTCGAGAGCGCTCGGCACCGAGTCCCCGCGCCCCCMCCAGAGGGCGCGGCCCAGAAGGCGTCCCTCGTCCTCGAGTAGCCAGGACCATTCGGGCCGCATACGCCCGGCCTCGAAGTCCTCACGCACTTGGTCACGGGGCAAACTGACGACCCCTGGGTCATCCGGGAAGTTGACGAGGGCGTCTACGTCGTCCGGTGTGGCTCGACGGCATTTCATGCTCCAACACCTACCATCTCGGTCGTAGCAACCCAGAACCCTGCGCTCAGCGCGCGCTGGTCATGCTCTTCCACGCCAGTCCTATCCTGTCGCTGTAAAATGAGACTCATGTACACGCCGCCGTTCAATCGCGTAGACGAAGAGGACGAGTTGCGTAGGTTCGTCGCCGCCGTTCGTGTGGGCTGGCTGGTCACAAGCCGCGCCGGAGCGGCTCCCGCCGCGTCATTTCTTCCGTTTGTCTGGAAGGGTGACTCCGTTGTGGCCCACTTCGCCAAGGCGAATCCGCACTGGCGGGAAATTGAGGAAGATACGCCGGCGTTGTTCATCGTGTCGGGTCCGGATGCTTACGTCTCTCCCAGCTGGTACCCCGCCAAGGCTGAGCACGGCAAGGTCGTACCGACCTGGAACTACAGCGCGGTTCACCTGACGGGCACGGCTCGGGTGCATCACGAACCGGAGTGGCTACGCTCTGCCGTAACGGACCTGACCGATCGGCATGAGGGCGCGCGCGATGAGCCTTGGCACGTCAGCGACGCGCCGACTCCCTATATCGAAGGACAACTGCGCGGCATCGTCGGCGTAGAGGTCGCTGTGACGGGTGTGGTCGGCAAGGCGAAACTGAGTCAGAACCGGTCGGACGCTGATCGCGAGGGCGTCCTTGATGGCCTGCGCGCAGACGGCCGGCCCGGCGATCTGGGTGTGGCCGACGCGATGGGCACATCACTCGGCCGCGAGTGATGGCATCCTCTCGACTACGGCGAATTTGATTCTCGTGCGTCGAGTGCGGGCTCAGCCGGGTAGGTGTACCGCGTCCGTTCGTCCGCTGCCGAGTCGGCGGCGTACACGTAGAAGAACTCCAGTTCGTCGTGGCCTGTGTTGCGGACTCCATGCACACATTCAGACGGGATGAAAACCAGACTTCCTTGCCCAATATGTTTCTCATCCCCAGCCAAATGCACGATGCCTTTTCCGGACAATACGTGGTAAACCTCGGTGGCCTCATGGCTATGAAGCCCGAGCCAGCCTCCCGGCGGCACTTTCGTCAATCCCGCCGTTAGCGTATCCGACGGGGTCGTGCCGTCACCGATGGTCGAGGTGAACGACAGCAGACCGTCGCGAGGATCATCCCAGTCAGTCCATGAACTCTCTGAAGAGTTGCGGACAAACGGCTTCGACATCGACAATTTCCCCTGTTTCAAATAGCAAGGTCAGGACACGTTTGGCGCCCACGTAACGTGCGACCAAGGTCGTCCAGCTCCGAAGTTTGTCAGGCAGCGATCCTGCGAGGGCCGCCCTACAGCCCGTACTTGCTCCAGAGCAGCAGATCTGCTCCGTGAGCTCTCACAGAACGCCACTCTTTCGAGGTCAGGCTGCTCTTGTACTTGGTCAGAGCCTGGGTGACCTTGGCTTTGGTGAGGTGTTTGGCCAGGATCACGTCAATCTGCTTGAGACAGTCCGACTTTGACTTCCCACTACGTTTCATTGCGAGAACGGTCGCACTTGCGTCGATATAGAACGGTTTGAAACTACCGAGGAAGACAGTGCGGGCCTTTGTCTGAGGAACCTCCGAGGTTGCACCGAGGTCTGTTCGCAACCCGCTCTCGACCTTCATCAACTTCACCATTTGACTTGTGGTGAGAACGTCCAAGGCAATGAGAGTGTCGAAGATTTCTTCAAGAGATTTACCGGCGTAGATGTTCATCGCCATTCTGTCCAACATCACGGACAATTGCTGGTCAGTGAAAAACGTCGTCAGCAAAGATTTGATCTTGTCGACGGCGATTTGCTTCGGCGTGACTGACGTGGCTGACAGCGTCGAGGTAGTGCTCATCGGCGTCTGGGACGGCGACGCGGTTGCGCTCGCCGTCGAGGCGGTCGCAAGGCAGACCGACATTGTGAGGCCAGCGGCGACTAAAGAGGTTCGAGACATGACGTCATGCTACTCACCTATTCGGGGCCCGCGGTGAGTTTCAGCCTGACGGCTTGCTACCGACCTTCGAATGCAAAGATCGTCACATGGGCCTCTTCGACGCTTTCCGTGCCACTCATTCAGCCGCCCCGGATGATCTGATCGGCGAAGCGCACGTGGTGTCGGTCTCGGTCCATCACGGCGATACGGTCAACCAGACCTGCGAGATGTATCTCGTGATCAGCGCTCCAGGTGTGGCGCCGACGGCTGTCGAATTCTCCGGTCCGGTGAAGCGGAAGGTCTGGCCCGTGCCAGGCGCCATGCTGCCGATCCTCGTCAACCCACAGAACCCAGCCGACTACCGGATCCTCTGGGACCAGGTCACCCCCGCCAAGGACGCTGCACGAGCCAAGGCGGAGAAGTTCGCTGCCCTGCTGCGCGGAGAGTCGGTCGACACGAACGCGACGTTCGCCTCGATGGGAACGCCCGTGGACGACACCATCAGTCAGCTGGAGCGCCTGGCCGCACTGCGCAACAGCGGCGCGATCACCGAGGCGGAGTTCGCCGCCCAGAAGGCCAAGGTTCTGGGCTAGCGAGCACGAGCACCTCCGCTCGTTCACGCTTGCACGCCCTGCAGGGTGTGGTGAATCATCAGATCTTGACGAGTTTCGAGGGGGAACAACCATGTCATCGCACCTGACCGCGCTCGTGTTCGATGCACACGACCCACATCGACTCGCCACCTTCTGGGCCGGCGTACTGCGTCGAGCGATCGTCCAGGAGGACGAGGGCGGCTACGCCCTCCTGCCGACCGACGCGACCGAGTTCCGCATCGAATTCTTCCCGACTCAGGAGCCCAAGACCGGCTCCAATCAGATGCACTTCGACCTGACGAGCACCTCCGTTGACGACCAGCAGGCGACAGTTGCGAGAGCTCTCGAGCTCGGCGGTCGGCACCTGGACATCGGACAGGGACCGGACGCGAAGCATGTGGTTCTCGCTGACCCCGAGGACAACGAGTTCTGCGTCATCGAGCCCGGGAACAACTTCCTTGCGGGCACCGGTGCGATCGGCGCTCTCTCCGGTGATGGTTCACAGGCGGTCGGCTACTTCTGGAGCAAGGCGCTGGACTGGCCGCTGGTATGGGACCAGGACGAGGAGACCGCGATCCAGTCGCCCATCGGCGGCTCGAAGGTGACCTGGGGCGGACCGCCGGTCAACCCCAAGACCGGCAAGAACAGGTTGCACGTCGACCTCGCTCCCCCAGCGGACACTGATCTGCAGACTGAGGTCGACCGGCTCCTCTCGCTCGGAGCGACCTACGCCGACATCGGTCAGGGCGACGTCGACTGGGTCGTCATGGCCGATCCCGACGGCAACGAGTTCTGCGTCCTGACGCCGCGCTGACAGTCAGCCCCGCATCATCAGCCGTTTGTCGTAGCTGTGAGCCGTGCGGAGACCCGCGACGACAACAACTCGTAGTGGGCATCGAGTCGCGTCGGACCT
The DNA here is from genome assembly GCF_054049535.1 of Aeromicrobium sp. P5_D10. Taxonomy (NCBI): domain Bacteria; kingdom Bacillati; phylum Actinomycetota; class Actinomycetes; order Propionibacteriales; family Nocardioidaceae; genus Aeromicrobium; species Aeromicrobium sp. P5_D10. The sequence goes on along the minus strand of NZ_JBFUME010000001.1, from coordinate 116,419 downwards.
GTGGGGCGCTCGACTTCTGCCCCGCCCACGACCGACTCGTGCGCATCGAACTGTCCGCGAGTGAGGTCGATGTCCTTGCCGTCAGGCAGACGATTCCACCAGTGGTAGTCGACGCGTTGGCCGTCGACCCGCACCTCACCCATGACGAGCAATCCGCCGAAATAGTCGTGCAGGACCACCGCCGTCGTGGCGCACTGGCCACGGGCCGGGTTCTCAGGGCTCCAAGAAGGGATGTCCTCAGGAGAACATGTGTCTGGTCCCCACGACTCGCGCAGGGCGGCGGCAACTCTTTCCAACTCCATGCGCGCAACACTAGGTGTCGCCTATGACACGTGGGACGTGATCGCTACACATACGCGCGCATCAAGGACCGGCCTTGGTAGCGTTCAACGATGAGCAAGCCGACAGACGAAAAACTCGCCGTATTGCTTGGCGAGGACAAGAACGTCCTGGCCGCGCGCCTGTTCGTGGCGTCGTTCACGCCAGACGCCAAGAGCCCGCTGGAGTTTCGCAAGGTGCGTGCTCAGCTGGCCTCGATGGCAGGCCTCGGACGTTTGAAGATCTTCTCCGGATACGGCCCTGACTACGTCATGGGGTTTGAGCTGGTGCTTCGCTGGGAGCGTGCGATGCTCGCTGCTCGCACGTTTACCGGGGATAGTGCGACGATGTACGTTTTGCTCCTTGACGACGGCGATCTGATTCGTCAGTCCGCCGATCCGTACACCGCTGCCCTCGCGGCCATTCGAGCCGGGACGCCGTGAAGATTGTCGAGAAGTCGCAGCGCAGTGCGCGCACTCAGTGATGAGTTGACAGCGTCCACCTCGGCATCGGTGGTGGGGACGCTCCCCCGCCACCGATGCCGACAGTAAGTAAGGCCGAGCTACTTCTTGAGGGCGATCGTCGAATCGATGCCGTTGTCCTCGAGTATCTGGGCGAGCTCGCCGCTTTTGGTGATAGCCGCGATGTCCTCGTTGAATGCGGCTGTCAGCGAAGTCGACCCCTTCGGTGAGAGGATCACGATGTCGAAGGTCTCGTGTGAAGCCGGGATCGTGTCGTTGGGTTCGAAGACCGCTGCCTTGAGGTCACCTTTGGCGCGGAATGCGGCCTCGGCCGAGGTGTAGATGCCGGCATCTGCGCGACCGGACGTCAGATCGTTGTTCAGGCTGACGGAGTCCTGATAGATCTTCACGTTGTCCTTGCCCAACGCGTCGACCAGCTGCTCATTCCACAGGTAGCCCTGGATGACGCCGACCTTCTTGCCCTTCAGGTCTTCAAGGCTCTTGAGCCCATCGGCTGACAGAACCGACATGCCTTCGTGATACATCGTGTCGGACAATGAAAGGATCTTCGCGCGGTCATCTGTGTGTGCGATGCCACCGATAGCCGCATCGGCACGACCGGACTGCACCTGGGTCACGAATGCGGCACCATCGACGGGCGACGCGGCGATCTTCAGGCATTCCTCCTTCGCCAGACGCTTGATGATCGTGCCGTCGATCCCTCCAAGGCTGTCGCGCTCGAGCGAGGTGTACGGGGCGGAGACGTAGACAGCGACCGTGAGGGTGCCCGGGACCTTGGTCTTCACATCCTTGTGCGCGGGTGTGCAGTCTTTCGCCACTTCGGAGTTCTCCGCGCTCGTGCTGCCACCGCATGCGGCGAGGCCGAATGCCGATATCGCTGCGATTGCGGCCAGAGAAATTCGAGCACTGTTCACTATGACTCCTAGGGGTGATTCAGGTGGGTTGGATGTATGAGCTGTGGGCTCACGAGGGGGGTGCGGTCGCGAAGCGCGCATTGAACAAAATGACGCCTGCGAGGGATATCGCCGCGTACATCACGCCGGCCAAAGCCAAGGCCGAACCGAACTGATAGCTCAACGTCGCGACGTTGTACGCCCGACTAAGCAGTTCGGGAACAGAGATCGCGTAGGCCAAGGAGGTGCCTTGGAAGAGCAGGATCGCCCAACCCACCAGCGGCGGCGCGACCCGGCGAAGTGCCTGCGGCAGCGTGATCAGCCGGAACTCACTCCACGGACTCAGTGAGAGCGCTTTGGCAGCTTCGGACTGTCCTCGTTCGACCGAGTTGATTCCCGCTCGGAAGATCTCGCTGGTGTAGGCCCCTGTCGTGAAGCCCAAGCCCAGCGCCGCTGCAGTGAAGGCCTCGAGGGTCACGCCGACCTGCGGAAGACCGAAGTACATGAGGTACAACATGATCAGCCCCGGCGTGCCACGTCCCACCTCGATCAGCGCGACGGTCGCCCAGCGCACAGAGCGTCTCCGCGACGATGTGAGAGTGGCCAGAAGCAGACCGATCGGGAGACCGACCAGGAGCGAGGCGAGAGTGAGCTTGACGCTGACCCACAGCCCGGGCACATAGTCGCCGAAGTTGTCGAGCCATGGCCCGAAGAACTCGTTGGGGTTCACGACGCCAACCTCGATTCCAGGAACGATCCGCTGATGCGCGCGAGCGCCGCAACCGGAAGACTCAAAAGCAGGTAGAGCCCGGCCGCGATGATGAATGTCGTCAGGCCGTCGTTGCTCACTCGCGCGTGCTGAAATGCCTGGAATGTCACGTCATTGGCTCCGATGACTGATGCGACGGCGCTGTCCTTGAGAAGCCCGATCGCGTAGGTCGCAGCCGGCGGTATGGCCAGGAGGAGTCCCTGCGGAGCCACGACCTTCGAGTACATCTTGACCGGGCTCAAACCGAGCGCGCGGGCCACTTCCCATTGCCCGGCCGGCACCGATTGGAGTGCCGCACGGTAGATCTCAGCCATGTACGCGGACGCGATGAGGCCCAGCCCGACGATCGCCGCTGTCTTGGTTCCGAACTGGTGCCCGCCGACCGTGACTCCGTAGTAGAGCAGGAACAACCACACGATCGGTGGGACCGATCGAAGCAACTCGATGAACGATCCGCCGGCGAAGCTCAATGCCTTGAACCTGGAGGTCCGAGCCAGCACGAGGGGCACACCGACGACCGCGCCCACCGCGAAAGATCCTGCCGTGATGATGACCGTCGTGGCGATGCCGCTGCACAGGATCTGCACGATCTGGATCATCGGTCGCGCACCGCCCGAAGAAACTGTTTGGTGCGGTCCACTTCGGGGTTGCGGAGCACATCGCACGCACGGCCCTGTTCGACGATCCGTCCATCAGCCATGAAGATGACCCGGTCGGCGACATCCTCAGCGAAGTGCATCTCGTGGGTGACGACGACCATCGTCATGCCCTCCGAGGCCAGCTTCCGCATGGCAGTCAACACCTCCAGACCACGTTCTGGGTCCAGGGCCGACGTGGGTTCGTCGAAGAGCATCACTTTGGGGTCTATCGCCAGCGCACGCGCGATCGCGATCCGCTGCTGCTCTCCCCCGCTGCAGCGCCCCGGGCGTCGATCCGCGAGTTGCTCGACGCCGATATGCGACAGCTCCAGGAGTGCACGCCGGCGGGACTCGGTCTTGTCCCGACCCAGTGCGTGCATCTGAGCGAGCATGACGTTCTCGACTACCGTCAGGTGGGGGAACAGATTGAAGTTCTGGAAGACCATGCCGACATCGCGTCTGAGCGCTGCAGCGGCCTTGGACGTGAGGTTCTCCCCTGCGCTGACTTCGTGGTCCGTGACGCGAATCGTTCCGGCCGACGGCTGCTCGAGCAGGTTGATGACTCTGAGCAGGCTGCTCTTGCCCGCCCCCGAGGGCCCGATGAGGGCGACAACCTCACCTGGAGCGACGTCGAGGGAGACGTCGTTCACGACGCAGTTGCTCCCGTAGGAAACACAGATGTCTCGCAAGCTCAGGACGGGCGGGTTTGCCGTGGACACAGTTGGCTGCTCCTAGGGTGGGCATGTCGGATACTCAGACTGGCGTAGTGGGCTGCGACCGCACCACCGAAAATCTTCCGGGAACTTGCCGACGGGTACGACATGTGTCGGCCGACGGCATCACCACAGCCCCTGGAAGTGCACGAAAATCTTCGTGCCGGGGTCCGCGCACTGACGAACAGGTTCCGTTGTGACTGTCTCGCCACTCCCACAGGGTGAGGGCATGACACTTGAACTGCTTCGTATCGGCAACGCACTTGACCTCCCCGGCCTCGCTGCCGGCTGTGTTGTCGGCGGCCAGGTCCGCACTGCCGGCATCCTGCCGCTCGACCCGACGACAGGTGAAGTCGTCGAGGGCGGGATCGAGGCGCAGGCCCGCCAGGCGCTCGCCAACCTGGTCATGATTCTGGATGCCGCCGGCGCCCAGTTGACCGACGTGAGCATGGTCGAGATCTACCTCGCCGATATCCGGGTCGATCTGGGGCCGTTCAACCGCGTCTACGCCGAGTACTTCGACGTCCATCACCCTCCCCGGATCGCCGTAGGCGTCGAACTGGCGTGGCCGTCACTGGCTGTCGAACTGCGGGCCGTGGCCGAACTGGTTTCATCCGATCGAGAGGCAGAGCAATGACCCACGAATCCGCACCGACGATCCTCCCTCCTGACGATCTCCCCGACCAGCCGCAGAAACTTGCCGGTTCCATGGGGGCCACCGAGCTCGCGATCACGGTTCTCGCGTTCGCGGCGCCGGTGGCGGTCGTCGCAGGCCTGATCCCGTTCGTCATCGTCTTCAACGGGATCGGCACTCCTGCGACGTACGCCGTCACGACGCTGTTGCTCCTGACCTTCGCCGTCGGATACACCGCGATGTCACGCCGACTCAGTAATCCCGGCGCTTTCTACGCCTACATCACAGCCGGGCTGGGACGCACTGTCGGACTCGGCTCGGCCTTCATGGCGACTTTCGCCTACTTCGTGCTGGGTATCAACGGATATACCTTCTTCGGGATCGCTTGTGAGCAGCTGCTCGTGAGCTTCGACCTGCCGGCAGGAAGCTGGTATTGGTACTCCTTGGCCTGTTGGTTGGCTTGCGCCGTCCTTGGCTACGTGAACATCAGCGTCTCGGCGAAGGTGCTCTCAGTTGCCATGGTCCTGGAAGTCGCGGTCGTGATCGTCTACGACATCGCCGTCGCGTTCAGCAGCGGGCCCGAACCGCGCACCTTGAGCTCCTTCGAGTGGTCATCGCTGACCTCCGGGTCTCTTGGTATCGCGATGCTCTTCGCCGCGACGAGCTTCCTCGGATTCGAGGCCACCGCCGTCTTCCGCGAGGAGGTCAGGGATCCGGACAAGAACGTGCCTCGCGCCACCTACATGGCAGTCGTCCTGATCGGATTGTTGTACGTCGCGACTTCGTTGATGATCGTCTTCGCGTACGGTGCCGGATCCGTGACCCAGGTCGCGACCGACAATCCGACTGGGATGTTCGGCGACTCGATGATCGAGTACGTCGGCCACACCGCGGCCGATATCGTCGCGGTCCTGCTCGTCACGTCAATCTTCGCCTCGATGATCTCGCAGCAGAATATTCTGTCGCGTTATATCTTCGCGCTCAGCGGTGACGGAGCGATCAGCAGCAAGCTCAATCGGGTGCATCCGATTCACAAGTCGCCGAGCCGCGCATCGCTCGCAGCGACCGGCGCAGTCTTTTTGGGTGTCGCGCCCTTCGTGATCGCCGGCGTCGATCCCGTGACGCTGTTCTCGAGGGCGACCGGGATCGGCGGTTATCTGGTGCTCACACTGATGTTCATGACGAGCGTCGCGATTCTCGCGTACTTCCGTGGAGTGTCGCGAACATCTGCTGCCGAGATCTGGCGGCTGACAGTTGCTCCTTTGGTGGCAGCCGTCGGTCTGGGCGTCATCGTCTACCTCGCGACCCGGCACTTCAGCGTGTTGGTCAGCGGCTCGAACACCGTGGCGGTGCTCCTCATGGTTCTCGTGTGGGCGGTGTTCCTCGCGGGGGTCGTCACAGCACGGTTCTTCAAGAGGAACAAGCCAGAGGTCTATCGTCGGATCGGCATGCAGCGTGTCTCGTGATCGTCGGACCGACCGTCCGAAACTGAGCAAGGAGTTGGTCGTATGAGCAATCCAGCACGTCTACTGCCTGATCTGACCGGCATCGTGGAGGACATCGCCGTCCTGAAGGGGCTGCCCGTCGACCATGAGATCGTCGCCGGTGCACGCGCGGCGATGATCGGCAATGAGGCATTTTTCGAGACCGTCGACGATCTGGTGCTCCCGCATGCTGCTGACCCGGGCAACTTCGCGGAGTGGCTGAGGCGCAAGGGCACCGAAGCGTGAGCGCGGACGCCCTCCGGTGGCCCGTGCGGCGCGTCGCGGCTGCGCTCCGCGATGGTTCACTCACATCGGTTGGGCTAGTGCAAGCACAACTGGCACGTATCGATGCGACCGAGCCAGTGCTGCTGGCCTACGCCCATGTCGCGCGCGAACGGGCCTTGGACGAGGCGGACACGGCTGACCGCGAATTGGCGGCCGGCCGAGATCGCGGGCTCCTGCATGGCTGTCCCATCGCGGTGAAAGATCTCATCGACACCGCTGAGATCACCACGACCTACGGGTCGTCGATCTTTGGTGAGCATCTCCCCGAGCGGGACGCCACCGTGGTGACTCGGCTGCGCGAGGCGGGCGCCGTGCTGGTCGGTAAGACCAATACGCACGAATTCGCGCTCGGCGCGGAGACTCCGCCGACTCGCAACCCGTTCGATGCCGACCGCATCCCGGGCGGATCGAGCGGCGGCTCGGCCGTCGCCGTCGCCGCAGGTTCGGCGTTTCTCGCGCTCGGCACCGACACTGGCGGATCGATCCGGATACCGGCGAGCTTCTGCGGTGTTGTCGGGCTCAAACCCACATACGGGCTGGTCAGCCGCACCGGAGTATTTCCCGAGTCGTGGTCGTTGGACCACATCGGACCCATCACCCGGTACGCCGAGGATGCCGCTGCGGTCCTCGAGGTGCTGGTGGGCTATGACGAAGCAGACACGTCCACGTCACGCGGGACGAGTGTCGACTTCCTCAGCGGTATCGACCGGGGTGCTGACGGGGTCAGACTGGGTCTGCCCGTGAACTACTTCTTCGAGCATCTGCAGCCCGACGTCGAGAGCTCGGTCAGCGCGGCGATCGAGGCGTTGACCAGGCTCGGCGCGGTGACCCGGGAGGTCACGGTGCCCCATGTGCCGGAGATCATCGGAGCCCACGCGGCAATCGACCTCGCCGAGATCGCAGCACATCATCGTCGTCTCTACCTGGACGAGTGGGACAAGTATCTGCCGGAGAGTCTGGTCTGGCTCGAATCCGGACTATCGGTGCGTGCGACAACCTACATCGATGCGCAACGCGCCCGACCGGGGCTGATTACGGCGGTCCTGGACGAGCTGCGTGACGTGGATGTGCTCGTCGTCCCCACCCAGCCGGCGACCGCCCCACTTCGAGAACCGTTCAAGGCGGGGGTCCCTCTCGACTTCGGTGACTTCGAAGAGGATCCGACATCGGCCATGGTCAGGTTCACCGCCCCTTTCAACTACCTCGGGCTGCCGTCGGTCACTGTCAGCTGCGGCTACGACTCGAATGGGCAACCGATCGGCCTGCAGTTGATCGGCAAACCGTTTGCGGACGCCCTCGTGCTCCAGGTCGCACAGGCCTACCAGTCGGTCACGACCTGGCTCGACGGACTACCGGACGGACGGCTGTGAGGCAGACACAGGTCTATCGTGGACGGGCAATGAAGGAGACGGCATGAATGATCTACAGCGTTTGGTCGACGGGTTGGCCTCACGCCTGCGTCGGGCCGTCGCGATCGACGATCCCAACTTCCAGCTGATCGCCTACAGCACCGGAATCGGCGATCGTGATCTGGTCCGTGAACAAGTGATCTTGAACAAGACACCGTCAGCAGAATCGGTTGCCTGGGCCCACCAACTCCGTCTGGTGCGGGCCCAGGGGCCCCGGTGGGTGGAGAACCCGGAGCTGAAGATCCTCTCCCGGCTGGTCATTCCGATCCGTTTCCATGACATCCACCTGGGTGCTTTGTGGATCATCGCCCCGGAAAGCCAGCTCGACGCGCAGGACGTGGCCTTCGCCGAGGAGGCTGCCCAAGAAGCAGGTCTGATTCTTTTCCGGGAGCGGAGTCTGGGGACGACCGCGCGTGATCGGGTTCGCGCGCTGACGCTCGACCTGGTCGGCGAAACGGAGGAGGGACGACTGACCGCTGCTTCCCAGCTGGTTGAGGAGGAACTCTTCCCGCACGGATCGTCCGCGCTTGCCGTCGTGGTCAGGCCCTCGACCGACGCCGAGCCGCTCGGCACCGACGAGAAACTCCTCCTGGAGGATGCCCTCAACCGACTCGACGTGTTCCCGCGGTGCCAGTATCTGACGCTGATCCGGTCAGATCACGCGCTCAACGTCGTCCCCGTTCCCGATGACGGGCGGTCGGACCTGCCTGAGAAGTTGTATGCGCTCGCGCGGAAGGCGATGTCCACGGACGAACTGTTCGTCGGCGTCGGAACCGCTCGGCCACTCGGGTCACTGGTGACGTCCTATCGTCAGGCGCTGCAGGCCTTGCGGATCGCCGGTGCCGTGCCGTCGTTGAAACCCATCGCCAGAATCGATGCGTGCGGGGTCTATCGCTTCCTGGCAAGTGCCACCAGCACAGAAGAATTGCGGGAGTCGGTCCATCCGGCCATCGGCCTGCTCGAGACCGAGGCGCCATGGTTGCTCAGAACGCTCGAAGAGTTCCTCGACAATGCGGGCAACACCGCCGCTGTGGGACGTGAACTCACCTTGCACCGTTCGACGGTCTACACGCACATCGAACGCATCGAGGCACTCACGGGCCTGGATCTGAGCAAGGGCGAGGACCGCCTGGCAGCGCACCTCAGCCTGAGGATCTCCAGGCTGCTGCAGGCACCCTGACAGCCCGTCCGAAAGTCCTCGGGCTCTGGTCGAGAAACCGCGAAGGATTTTGGTCGATTCGCGTGTGGCGACACGTGAGGCTTGCTGCATGAGCAAACCCATCGCGGTCATCGGTGCCGGAGCAATCGGTCTTACATCTGCCTACTATCTGCGCCGGACGGGCGCCGATGTGATCGTGATCGAGAATGACCGTCCCGGCGCGGGTGCATCCCATGGCAATGCGGGTTGGATCGTCCCCTCCCTTTCGGCACCGCTGGCCGCTCCCGGCATGGCCAGGACCGCCCTGCGTGCATTCGCCTCACGCAATGGGCCGCTGCGAATCGATCCGGCGGCGCTGCCTGCGCTGCTGCCGTGGTTGCTTCGGTTCCAGCGGAACTGCACCGCAAGCCGGCATCTCGCCGGCATGCGGGCGACTGCCGCATTGGCCAGTGATGCGGTGCACCTGTACGAGGAACTCCGGGGGGACGGTATCGAGTTCGACATGGTCGAGGGTGGGCTGGTCGCGGTGTTCCCGGACCGCGACAAAGCACAACGTCACCTTCACAGCCTCGAACCTTTGGCCGGCTACGGATACACCGGATTCGACCTGCTCGACGAGGACGCTCTGCACCGCCTGGAGCCCGGCCTCGGCCCGCGCGCCCTCGCGGGATTCGCTGTGGGGCAGGAGGCTGCTGTGCACCCGGGCTCGCTGATCGCAGGTCTCGTCGCGCGTCTCACCGAGATGGACGTGCCGATCATCTCAGGTACGCGAGTCGCCGGTTTCCGTACCGAGAATCGCGTCGTCACATCTGTGTCCACGGCGAAAGGCGAAATCGATGTCAGCGCAGTGCTCATCGCCGCCGGTGCCTGGTCCGGCCAGCTCGGGGCCCAGCTCGGCGTGAACCTGCGTCTGCAGCCAGGCAAGGGGTACAGCGCCTCGGTCCACAGCGACCGCGCGCCGCGTATCGCCGTCTACGCCCCTGAGGCCAAGCTCGGCATCACCCCGTTCGGCGACCGGGTGCGTATCGCTGGAGGAATGGAGCTCGGCGGATACGGCCTGGAACTCCAACCGCGCAGGATCGAGGCACTCCTGACCTCGGCGCACGGAATCTTGCAGGACTGGCGGATCGATTCGGAGAGCGAGTCGTGGTGCGGGCTTCGTCCGATGACGTCGGACGGGCTCCCGCTCATCGGCGCGCTCGGGACCAGGGCCAACGCCTACATCGCCGGCGGACACGCGATGCTCGGTATCACGCTGGCGCCGGCCACAGGGCGAGCTGTCGCGGATCTGATCACGACGGGGCGTAGCCCTGAGGTGATCCGACCGTTCGATCCCGCCCGACGGACGCTCTGAGGGCGGGACCTACCCCCTACGCTTGGTGCGTGAGTCAGCGAAGGGTCCGGGCACGGGACGTCGACCGTGATGCCGCGATAGAGATCGTTGAGGCCGCCTGGTCCGACGGACAGTTGATCCGCGAGGAGTACGACCAGCGGGTCCGACGGCTCCTTCGGGCATCGACCCTCGACGAGCTCGAACAGGAGATCGTCGACCTTCAACCTGAGGGCACTGAATGGCGGCCGTCCTCAGGTGTTCCTGCGGACATCGCGGAATTGGTGTCCTCCGCGCCTGTGAGGCGCAACTCCACGACCACGGTCGTTGCCCTGGTCCTGACGGCGATCGTCGTGATCGGCGGGGTGATGTACGTGAATATCGGATCGGACAGTCCTCCACCATCCGACAAGCGGGAGCAGGTAGTGGCGGCCGAGTCGCCGTTCACACCGGCGTCGTTCATCGCCGCCCGCGAGGCGTTGGTCGATCAATCAGGTAGCGACAGTGTCTACTCCGCAGTGCTGACCAGCGACAAGTTCGAGGTCGTGAGGCCTGTTTCCGCAACCGGAAACGAAGCGGTCAAACTCACGTGGGACGGCCGATGGAGTGCGGGCCGGCCTACGACCTCCTCCGCCGAGCGGCTCAGCCTGGGGCTCGTGAGCGCAGAGGCAGTGTCGACGATTCTCGCCGACGCACGTCAGCAGTCAGATGACGAGGTCGACGTGACGCTGCTGTTCGCGATCGAACGTCACGAAGGACGGCGTGTGTGCATCACCGCCACTGTCGCCGGCGGCGCGGAGTTCTCCCGCCGTTACGACTGCCGCGGCCAACTGGTGGGAAGCTGATGGCCTATTCCCGCACACGAGCCAGAGACGCTGACCGTGCCAAGGCCATCGAGGTGCTCGCCTCAGCGTTTGCCGACGGGCAACTCAGTCGCGCCGAGCACGATAGCCGCGTGGACAAGGTTCAGGTCGCCCGCACATTCGCGGATCTGGACGCACAGCTCTTCGACCTCCAAAAGCCCGGTGAGACAAGCTGGCAGGCTCCGGGAGTCCCCCCGAAACCGGGTACTGGCAGTCCCGCACTCCTCAAGGGCGCAGCGGTCGCGACGATCGCGGCGGTGGTCCTGGCCGTGATCCTCCCCCGGGTCTTCTCCGACGACTCCGCACCTGCGCCGATCGCCGGTCCCACGGTCGCGGCGGGCAACGAAAACGAAGAGGAGCAGCCCGAACCCATCAAAGATCCGCGTACCGCCGAAGGCTATGCCGCGTTCCTCAAGGAGATGGAGACCAAACATCGCACGACCGAGATGACGAGTGCGCACTTCAGCGAAGATTCGGTCACCGTCACGCTCCCGGTCGATCCGGACAAGAGCCGTAGATACGTCGTCTGGTCGTGGGACGGCGAGTGGAGTGAGTACTCGACCGGCAAGTACTCCGACTCCGAGCAGATCTGGTCGCTGGACCTCAAGAAGGTGGACGCTTCGAAATTCGCCGCGTCGATGGAGTTGGCCCTCGGCAAGATCGAGGATGCGGAGTCCGTCGCCTTCTCCATCCAGCCCGATGGAAAGTCGTGCTACAACATCTATGTCGACAACCGATTCGACGAGTCCTACTACGGCCGTTTCGCCTGCAATGGCAAGGTGGTCCAGGAGAGCTGAGAATCCGGTGGCAGAGTAGCCGGATGGACGATCCGGCCACCCTCCTCGAACGCGAACGGCAGGCGACGCTCAGCCGGCTGTCGACCCTCACGCATGACTTCGACGAGATCGTGGCCGCCTCGCGCGACAGCAATGCCGACGACGAGCACGATCCCGAGGGCTCGACGATCGCCTTCGAACGATCCCAGGTCGGCGCGTTGGTGGCGCAGGCCCGTCGGCACCTGGCCGAGATCGAAGCGGCGTACAGCCGCCTGGCGGACGGAGTCTATGGCTCGTGTGAGCTCTGCGGTCGGCCCATTGCAGAGGCACGACTCATCGCGCGTCCGGTGGCGCGCACGTGTATCCGATGCGCATTCTGAACTGTACTGACCAGACGGTATAGTTCTGGGATGACCTATCTTCCCGGCAGCCGCCCCACGAGAAGTCGCTGGGCCGCGCTGGCCGTGCTCGCCGGTGCAGTGCTCCTGCTCGCGATCGACGGGACAGTCCTGTACCTGGCCGTCCCCTCGTTGACCGAGGACCTCTCTCCCACTGCCACGCAGGTGCTGTGGATCGGTGACGTGTATTCGTTGACCTTGGCAGGTCTGCTCATCACGATGGGCAATGTCGCAGATCGGATCGGTCGAAAGAAGCTGCTCCTGATCGGATCGACGGCGTTCGGTGTCGCGTCGCTGTTCGCCGCCTATTCCACGAGTCCCGAGATGCTGATCGCCGCTCGCGTCCTCCTCGGCATCGCAGGCGCGACGATCATGCCCTCGACTCTGTCGATCATCCGGAATCTGTTCCCCGACAAAACGGAGCGGACCAGGGCCATCGCGATCTGGTCGGCTGCGTCCACGGGCGGAATCGCACTGGGCCCACTCGTCGGCGGCGCCCTGTTGGAGAACTTCTGGTGGGGTTCGGTCTTCCTCATCAATGTCCCGGTCGTCATCGTCCTGGTCATCGCCGGCATCATCTTGCTGCCTGAGACCCGCGACCCCGATCCGGGCCGGTTCGACATCCCGTCGGCGGTTCTGTCGATGGCGATGATCGTGCCGCTGGTCTATGCGGTCAAGCACGCCGTGGGCTCCGGCTTTGACGCCGTGACGCTCACGGCGCTCGCGGCCGGAATCGTCGCCGGGATCGTGTTCGTCCGCCGGCAACGCCTGCTGCCCTCGCCCATGATCGATGTGAGTTTGTTCCGTATCCCGGCGTTCAGCGGTGCGGTGGTCGCCAACTTCTTCGCCATTTTCGCCTTGACCGGCCTGTTGTTCTTCTTCTCGCAGTACTTGCAGCTGGCACGGGGATTCGGCCCGTTGAAAGCAGGGCTGGCCGAGATGCCGGCAACGATCGCTTCGATCGTCGTGGTCCTGGTCGTCGGCACCGCCGCCGCTCGGCTCGGAGTGGGTCGGGCGATCGCCTCCGGTTTGCTGCTCGCGGCCGTTGGCCTGTTGATCGTCGCGGTCGCCGAATCGGCGGACAGCTACGTGTGGCTCGCGCTGGCGCTCATCCCGGTCGGTTTGGGGATCGGAATAGCCATGACGTTGACCACCGATGCGGTGGTCTCGTCGGTCAAACCGGAGAAGGCCGGCTCCGCGTCCGCAATCGCCGAAACCGCCTACGAACTCGGGGTCGCCTTGGGTATCGCCGTGCTCGGATCGATCGTGACGCTCGCGTATCGCGCCTCGCTCGATCTTCCGGAAGGGGTCGATTCTGGGACCCGGGAGGCGGTCGAGGACTCGTTGGCCTCGGCGCTCAACGCGGTCGAACCGCAATCTGTCCTGGCACATGCTGCGACAGAAGCCTTCGTCTCGGCGATGCAGACGGCTTCGGTGCTGGCGGCGGCACTCACCGCATTCGCGGCGCTGATCGCCTGGCGGGTCATCCCTTCTCCCCGGGCCGGTCGCCCCAGCGATGAGCCGGTCCGATCAGCTGTCGAGGACTAGGCGAGATCATGGGACGATCTGCGGGCCGCACACCCGAACAGACGCGACGGCTCCTGCTCGATGCAGCAGGTTCGGTCATCCGCACCAGAGGAATCGCCGCAACCCTCGACGAGATCGCCGATGCCGCCGGGATCTCCAAGGGCGGGTTGATATATCACTTCGCGAGCAAGGACCAGCTGATCCTGGCTCTGGCCACAGATGCCTTGGACGCCTTTCGAACCGCGGTGCTGAACGCCGTCGACGTCACCGAACCGTCCCCGGGGCAACTGACCCGGGCCTATATCCGCTGCTGTTTCGACGTCAGTCACAATGAACCGGCGACGCGAGAAGATCTCAGACTGGCGGTCCAGCTCATGAGCAGTGCAGACGTCAACGAGCTGAATCGCCTGGACTCCATGAAGTGGGATGAGGATCTGCGGGCCGACGGATTGCCCGACGACGTGCTCACCCTGGTCATCGCCGCCGCGGACGGGGTCAGCAGCGCGCCGCTATGGGGCGGGCTGACCGACACTCAGCACTACAACCGACTGAGAGATCAGCTCATCGCGATGACGTTCGAACCACCGCGAAGCTGACTACTGACCGACCCGGCCGTCGACACATTCGCGCAGCAGATCAGCATGCCCGCAGTGCCGTGCGTACTCCTCGATCCGGTGGACCATGAGCTCGCGGACCGAGACGTTGTCAGCGCCGAGACGCTCGCCCAGGTCAGGATGCTCGGCCAGGAGTGCATCGGTCTCGGCCTGCTCACGTTCGAGATCGGTGTAGGCGGCGTCGACCATCGCCTGGTCGGCCCGGGCATCGTCGAAGTCCGCATCACGCGCGCCGTACAGTTTGGGCACCTCGACGTCCGGTTCGATCCAGGTGCGCCAGTCCCGTTCGACTTCCACCAGATGGCGCAGGAGTCCAAGGAGCGACATCGTCGAAGGCGGTACTGAACGCATCGCGAGCTGGGCCGCGTCGAGACCCTCGCACTTCATCAACAGCGTCAACCGATAGTCACGCAGGAAGTCCAGCAACGTGGCCAGTTCGCCGTCGGGGCTGGAACTATCGCGATTGCGTGGATCCTGGTCCGGATCAGCCCACATATCGGGATAGGTGGTCGCCTCGGTCCATCGTCGGGGTTGATCGGCCATGATGCCGATACTGGCTGGTTTCCGGGCCCGCGGCAAGCTCGTGGACGCTTGTGACGCCGAAGGGCCGGACTCCCCTGGTGGAGAATCCGGCCCTCGACGAAACCATCAGATCAGATCGGCATCAACCCTTCGGGATCTTGATCTTGATGATGCCGACCGGAGCACGGTCTCTGGCCGACACGTAGGCGAACCCACGCTGGGAGTCGACCGAGATCCCGTACACCTTGTTTCCGTATTCATGTGCCGACAACCGGATCACCTGCGAACGATCAGACGTCTTGAGCACTGTGACACCGCTGTCCTGATACGTGTTGGTCGAATTGGCCAGGAACACCAATCCCGCGTTCTCGTCGACATCGACCGCACGCCACGTCGGGCCGACCTGCGGCACTTCATGCTCGAGGGAGTAGTCCGTCCCGTTGTACACCCGCAACCCCACGGTGCCGGCGGCGTTCTCGTTCGAGACATAGATCCGACCCGCCTTGGCGTCGAACGCGATCCCGTGGGATGCCCAATTGGCGCCCGGCGTGTCGATGACCTGGGTTATCGCACCGGTCGCGGCGTCGCTGACGGTGAATCCGGTCCCACGGATCGAACCGAAGACCTTTCCGTTCGCGAAGTCGACCGCGATCCCCCGCACGTTCGCACCGAAGGTGAACGGACCACGGATCACCGACGCATCCGTCGGGTCCACCACAACCCAGCTGGCGCCGTAGGCGACGTACAGCTCGCCCTTGGCCTCGTCCAGCGCAAGATCTCGGACTCCCTCAGCAGCTGCGTCCGGGATCGTCAGGACCTTGACGGTTTTGTCCGTGGCCGGATCGATGACCCGGACTCGTGCCGGACGCTGCTCATTGCCGACGAACAGGTGTCCGGTCGCCTTCTGGACCACCGAACCCACGGGCTTGTCGTCCATGGAGGTGTCGTCGGCCCCCGGGATCGCCGTCAGCGGGGTGGCCTTCCAATCAGGCGTTCCTGCTCCCGGATCGGTACCGCCCGGCTCGCCCTCACCGGGATCCGTGCCCGGATCGGTGTCACCCGACAACACCCGCTTGCTCTTGGTGATGGCGGTGGGGGTGGTTTCTTCGCCGGCGGGGTTGAGTCGGAAGTCGCGGTTGGTGACGTAGACCTGTTGACGTTCTTCGTCGACTGCGATGCCGTAGCCGTCCTTGCCGAACTGGGCACCCTTCTTGTCGGCCAGCTCCTTGCCGGTGGCCAACGAGTGGACGCTGAATCCGCCCGAGGTGTCGTTGGTACCGGTGTAGCCGACGTAGACGAGCCCGTTGGTGGAGTCGATGTCGACCTGCCGGGCGTTCGCGCGGGTCGGGGTCGACCACTTGGACGCGAACGATCCCTTGGCGTCGAAGACCTCGACATTCTTGACGTCAGTCGATTCCTCGAARTACGAGACCGCGACCTTGCCACCGGCCTCATCGGCTGCGACATAGTAGGCACCTGTCGTACCGGAGATCGTGCCGATCGACTCGCCGGTCTTGGCGTCCAGCACCTCGACACCACGTGCCGGGATCGCGACGTACACGTACCCCAGCTTCGGATCGATATCGATCGAACGGTTTGACTCAGCAACCGTGAACGGCCCACGTACAACCTGGCCGTACGTTTCGGCCTTGGTCGAGACCACGACCCAGTTCTTGTTCTGCTGACCCACGTACAACAGGTCATTCTCATCATCGACACCCAGATCACGRATGTTCTCCGGCAACGTCATGGTGTTCTTGACCTCATCGGTAGCCGGATCGATCTCGAAGATCTTGCGACCATTCTGATCACCCATGAACACGTGATCCCGCTTCGCCGAGAACGCCACACCCGCAGGCAACGACGCCAACGACTTATCCACCGACCTCAGAGTCTTCTTGGGGTTGTAGTTGTACGTCTCTCCGGTGCCGGGATCAGTGCCCGGATCCGTTCCCGGATCGGTTCCGCAGCCCAGGCACGGGCCTGGGTTGTCCGGGTCGATGACATCCGGAGCCTTGTCGTCGGTGACGGCTTTGCCGTGCTGGTTCTTCACGATCGTGAAACCGTCGTAGTACTGGCCGTCCGCGGTGCGCGACTCGTACCGTAGCTTGCCCGCCTTGACATCGATCGCCTGGTAGAGCTGCAGTCCACCGCCCATGCGGCGCAGATGGGCGTCATTCTCGTTCCACAGACGCGGTCCGGCCTTGTACTTCTTGGATCCGACAACCGAGACGGCGTACACGGGGCCGTCGTACGAGAGCTTGGCGTCCCAGCTCGCGGGATTGTCGACCTCGGCGTCCTCATGATTCCCACGCCCGTAGGCATGGTCGTGGCCCTGCAGGACCAGGTCGACGTTGTGCTTCTCGAACAGCGGCAGCCATGCTTCCCGGATCGTCCGGTTGTTGCGGCCTTCGTCGAGCGAGAAGATCGGATGGTGGAAGTAGATGACCGTCCACTGGTTGGGATTCTGCTCCAGTACACCCTTGAGCCATGCGGTCTGGATGGCCAACGGACCGGCCGCGCTCGCATTGCTGTTGAGCGAGATGAACCGAACGCCCTGGTAGTCGTTGTAGTGAACCGTGCCCTTCAGCAGGTCGTAGTCAGGACTGCTGCCCTGGGGCCCGTTGTCGGGATACGTGAACTGCGCCTGGAACTGCTTGGAGATCGCATCGCCCTCGTATTCGTGGTTGCCGGGTGCCATCAGGAAGTTCTTGGTGCCCATCGCGTATCCCGTTGCGTCATACACCTCCCCCCACTGCTCGTCACTCATCGCATCGTTGACGATGTCGCCGACCTGAACCATGAGATCGGCGTCGGGCCGATCACGCAGGGCGTTGCGGATGACTCGCGACGACTGCGACTTGATCCCGTTCTGCACGTCGCCGAAGTACAGGAATGAGAAGTCCTTCTTGTCGGCCTTCGCGGTCGTGAAGTGCTGCCATTCGCTCCAGTTGGTGCCGTCACCGACCCGATACTGGTACGTCGTGCCCCCGGTCAGACCCGTCAGAGTCGCCTTGTGGAACTTGGCGTCGTAACCCAGATCAGTCTTGATCGAGGTGCTCTCGGCGTCGAACTTCATCTGGTCATTGCGGTATGTCTTGCTTGAAGCGACCAGCACCTCGACCTGGGGGGATGTGACCGCCGTCGACGACCGCCAACTGACGTACTGGCTGGTCTCAGGCGTTGCCGTGGGAGTCAGCGTGAGCCGGTCGGGCACACGCGTGGGGTTGTAATGATCTGCCGGTGATGTGGCGACGGCTTGTGCCGGAGTGGCCGACATCGTGGCGACGCTCGTCAGGGCGGTGCAGGCAAGTGCCGCACCCAGGACGCGGCGCACGAGGCGCCGGGGTTGTGTCGACGTGGACACGGTGATCCCTCTCGTTGGAGTCTTCATCGGACCGTCACCTTCTTGGCGGCGGACTTGGATCCTGTGACATTCGACGTTCCGTCATAGCGGACCGAGATCTTGTGCGATCCCTTCTTGAGCTTGGGCAGCTTGATCTTGACGGTGCCGTTGGAGCGCAGCGTGGCGGTGCCGATGAGCTTCGAGCCGTCATAGACCCGGACTCGTGCGGCTGGCGCTTTGATGCCGCTGACCAAGACCCGAACCGTGACGCTGGCCCGCTTCTTGGCCTTGATCTTCGAGGCGAGGCCGCTGATCTGGGTGCCGGAGCTCGCCTTGAGCACCGTGATGGTGCGGGCGGTCGACGTGCCTGGCTTGTAACCGGTTGCGCCCTTGGCGGGAGTGAATGTCGCGGTGATCTGGTGACGACCTGCGGGCAGTGTCGCGGGCAGCTTCAGTGCCGCTTTGCCACTGCCTGGCGCCGTGACCGTGGAAAGCGTGCGAGCGCCGTCCTTGAACGTGACACTTCCAACCGGCTGCTGGCCCGATACCTTCGGCACAACAGCGGTGACAGTCACCCGTGACGCCGATCCATACCGCTGTGACGAGGCGCGATCTGCCGTCAGAACCGGAATGACTGCTGACACAGCAGGTGTGGTGGGCGTAGTGGGCTCAGGTGTTGTCGGAACCGTCGTCGTGGGGGTGGGACCGGGTACCGCGGCCGACGGCAATGCGGTCGGCGTACCGTCCTTGGCCCGTGAGGATCCCGGCCCGTTCGCACGGGGCTTGTCGATCGTGGTGACGAGCTTCTTGCCGCCGGATTTGACGATGTCGAATCCGTCGACCAGCTGACCCGAGACATTCCAGCTCTCCACGTGGAGTTCACCGGACTTGACGTCGACGAGTTGGTACATCTGGGTGTCGCGTTCCATGGCCCGAAGGCGCGCGCCGTTGACGATCCAGTTGTTCGACTCGGCCGGGTCCGGCACGTAGTACTTCGGACCCGCGACGGAGACCAGATAGACCGGTCCCCGGTTGCTCGTGACGGCAGTGGAGCCGGACGGCAGATCTGTCTCGTTCGCGATGACATTGCCGCGGCCGTAGGCGTGATCGTGGCCGTTGAGCACGATGTCGACGTCGTACTTCTCGAACAACGGCATCCAGGCATTGCGCAATGTGGCGTTGTCGCGGCCCGACGTCACCGAGAAGATCGGGTGGTGGAATGTGACGACGGTCCACTGATTCGGATTGTTCTTCAGCACGCCTTCGAGCCATTCGGTCTGTGCGGCCATGGCAGCGGCATCACCGGGGAAGTTGCTGTTGAGGGCGATGAACCGGACGCCCTGATAGTCGCTGTAGTACACGTTCTCGGAGTACTGCTGCTTGATCGCCGAGGTTGTGTCGGGCCCATTGGTCGGGTATTCGAACTGTGCGGCCCAGTTGGCCGAAAGCTGCGGTCCCGGGTAGTACTCGTGGTTGCCGGCGGCGGCAACGACATTCATCGAGCCATTCGCGAAGCCGGCGGCGCCGAACCACTCCCCCCACTCGGCATCGGAGTTGTCGGTGTCGATCAGGTCGCCGGCGTGCATGACAACCTTCGCGTATGGACGCGCCTCGGTCGCAGCACGGAACGTGCGGGACACATATGACTTGATGTCGTTCTGCGCATCGCCTTGCATGATGAACGAGAACGGCTCGGCATCTGCTGCGGCCGTCGTGAACTCGGTCCATTCACTCCACGACTCCCCGTCACCGACTCGGTAGACGTATGTCGTGTCCGGGGTGAGATCGGTCAGCGTCGCCGAGTGATGCGATTCGGGGTAGCCGAGGTCCGCGGTCTTGGTCGTCGTGGTGGCGGCAACCGTCTTGGTCGCCTGAGCGTCACCCTTGGTGGCAAGCGACAGCTCGACCTTCGGCGTCGTCACATCGCTCGACGTCCGCCACGTGATGCTCTGCGACACGCTGGGAGTCGCGGTGGGTGTCAGGATGACGCGGCCAGGGGTGGCGTCGGGCCGGTAGATCGTGGCCGGATTGACAGCCGGTGGCGCCAAGCCGCCGGATGCGATGGCGATGGCGCCGGTGGTGAGCACGAGGCCCGCAGCGACACCGCCAACCAGCAACTTCGGTCGAATTCCATCGAATCGCCGGACTCGATCGAATCGCCGGGAGGGGACAGTTGACATCAGGGGGATGTACCTCTCATAGAAGCACCGCGAGATGGTCGCGATGAGGCGCGAACATAAATAGCTGTCGGCGGCACATCGCCCCCGACAGCAGCTGAAACGCTAGTGCCGGCCGGCACCCGGATTTGCCCAAAACAGGGGCGCGGCCAAGAGGTTCCGCGACTGTTCGTCTGCCGTTCGTCTAGCTCCTGAGCCGTCCTGGATGACGTGCAAGTGGACGCCAGATGTCGCGAGAGCGCGATGTGTGATGAGAACGCCTAGAATCGCAGTAGTGCAGGAGGTGATCATGAGCGCGAATGACCGAGCGCGTCACGAATACCGGTGGCGTCTCGAGAAAGAGGCCGCCGCGAGCGAAGCGCCTGTCGAAGACGATCCCCAGGAGCAGGTCCGCCGCCGACTCCGACGCGAGACGAGCCAGCCCCGCTGGGTCGACATGCAGATCGAACAGGCGATGCGTGACGGTGAGTTCGACAATCTCCCCGGTGCCGGAAAGCCCATCCCCGGGATCGACCGGCCGCATGATCCCGACTGGTGGCTCAAGCGCCTGATCGAGCGTGAACGCCTCAGTGTCCTCCCGCCGGCGCTGGCACTGCGTGTCGAGGACGCCGAACTCGACGACGTGCTCGACCGTGAGTCGACTCCCGACGGGGTCCGCCGTGTGCTCGAGGACTTCAATGCACGCATCATCGACGCGCGCCGCCAGCTGCAGGGCGGACCTCCGGTCATCACCGTCCTGCGCGATATCGACCGCGAGATCGACGCCTGGCGAAAGCGTCAGCGTGACCGGATCGCAGAACAGAAACGCCGCTTGGCCGAACTTCGTGCAGCCGAGACATCACGACGTCCGACGCGCTGGCGATGGCTCACCGCTTGGCGTTCAACCTCACACGACTGATCTTCTGCTTGGCGATCTGTGCCTTCGTGAACGGGAAGTTGACCCACTTCTCCTGGCTGAAGAGTCTGGTCTGGTCGCGGCTCCACGGAGATCTCGTGTCGAGGGACTGGCCGTACGCCAGGATCGTCGATGCCTTGACACTGCGCCGCGTGAACGACACCGCCTGGATGTGTGAGGAGCCGTAGTTGACCCGATACGGCTTCCCCGTGGTCGAGAAGATGCCGCTGTTGCTCAGGACATTGGCATTGCCGGACTCCGCATCGCCACCACCGAGGGGTATCTGAGCGCCGGGTTTGTCGGCGACCTGGAGTGTGCTCAAGCGCGCGTCGAGCGGGATCTTCTTGGCATTCAGCGATGCGATCGCCTCGCTCATGGCCTTGATCGTCGGCTGATCGGTCTCTTTCAGGTCACGTGGTGTGTTCAGCGGATCGTTGGGATCGAACGGGACCGCCCACGGCGACTTCGCCCGCTGCATGAACTCACGGAAGATGTGCGATCCGACGCTGTTCAGATCACTGCTGCCGTCCCAGGCGCGTAGAACCTTGCAGGCCTGCCCGCCCTGCGCGGCCGTGCACAGCTTGTCGAGGTCGCCGCCCCGACGGGCGAGCTCGGCACCGAAGACTCGGTTCCGGTGCTGGAACCCCCGCATCGTGGTGTGCGATATGCGGCCCTTCTTGAGTGCATCGGTCACATATCGATAGACCATGCGGGTACGCAATGTTCGTTCGGACCGTTCGCTGCCGATGATCGGCGAGAAGCCTTCGAGCTTCTGCGCCGGATGAGGCAACCAATATGAGTCATTGGCGTTGGCCACCCAGTCGCGTCTGATCGTCGCGGGCAGATTTCTCGGCCCGAAGATTCCGGGGCGCTGGGCATCGGGGTCGTTCTTCCAGGCACACGAGGATCGTGCGCGGGTGCCGTCGAGCACCGGCAGCCCGGCGAGTTGCTGGGTCAGGATGCCGATGGGCGTCAGGCACGCGAGCGGATTGATCATCGAGCCCGGGACGTTGGGGACGACGCCGTGATCTGCGTACAACGCATTGCCGGCCCGATCGGCCGCGATCGTGTTGACCCACGGGATCCCGGCACCACGGTCCTGTGCCTTCAGCAGTCCTCGCACCGATGACGCCTTGCTCATACCGAGAAAAGTGTCGATCGTGCGCAGGTGCTCACCATTGGCGTCGCGGATCACAAAGACGCTGATGGGAGTCCAGCCCATCAAAGTCTTCGGATTGTCGATGACATAGCCATCCTCCGTGCGGTACAGGGTCTTGCTGACGTTCGTGACTTGGCCGTTCGCGCCGCGCACCGGAACGCTGACCGGCCGCTTCTCCAGGGTCTTGATGCCGTGGTCGGTCAGATACTGCCGTGGAAATCCGGGCAGGGTGCGGTATTCGTACGGCGTGAACCGATAGGCCGTGGAGACCGTGTGGCTCCATGCGACGTTCTTGTTGAAGCCGATGTTGATCACGGGTGAACCCAGCAGACTCGCGCCGGCGGCATCGTACTTTCCCGGGATCGTGAGGTGCACCTGTTCGAACCGGAACCGACCGTCCCAGGGAAAGTGCGGATTGCCCAGCAGCATGCCCGTTCGTGTCGTCGTGGCGTTGCCGCCGAGCGCCGTGGCGTTCGAACCGAATGGGCTGGCCGGGTCCTTGCCGAGACGTGATTTGAGCGCGCTCGCCGACGGTTTCGATGCGGGGGCGGCGGAGAACGGTAGGAGGGCCCCGAGATCAGGAATCGGCAGATCAGGCAGATCAGGCAGCTCGAGACCCGGGGGCAGGTCGAGACCCAGATCTCTGAGCTTCGGCAGGCCGAGGTCGCCCAGAGACGGTGGATCCGCGTCAGCGATCGCGGGCAGGAAGACGCCCGAGGATGCCAGAAGATTCGCGGCGTAGACCCCATACCAAAGATCCGTCGAGCTACCGGGTCTCAGGTAGCCGGCACCTCGACACGACTTGTCCTTGACCCGCTTGGCTCCGCCGATCTTCTTGAGATACCGGTTGACGCCGGCGGAATATCCACGGACCAAGGCCTTGGCCTCCGCGCCAGGTCCCCTGACCGGATCGGCCAGCAACTTCTCGACGACTCTGCGTTGACGCAGATCGATGAAGAAGGCATCGGACTGCAGATTCGTCGCGCTGACACTGACCCGGTCTTCGTACCTTGCCTTCCCACCGAACCATCTTGACCGCTCCCCTCGTCCGGTCAAGATGGTGTCGGCGAGATTGCACAGGTGCGTCTCCGCCGTGGCGAAGCCGTGCCCGTACCCGAGTGACTCCCAGTCCTTCGCCACCACGTGCGGAATGCCGTGCTGGGTCCGGGTGATTGTGACGTCGTATCGGCCGTTGCGGGGTGACAGTGGAGTTCCTGCGGCATCTGCCTCACCGGTCGTCGCCGGTAACAGCAGGCTGGCTCCCACCAGCGCCGCAGTGATCGCTGCTGCCCGCAGGCTCCATGACATCGACAACCTCCTGTGTGTCCCACCTGACGCGTTCAACGCCGGGGATCACACAAAGTTACGCAAACGTCCAGGTTGTGGCTGCTATGACGAACGCAGAAGCGTGTCGGCGAGCTCGTCAGGTTGACTCAACGCGCACAGGTGGCCACCCGGAACGGCTTCGACCTCTAGACCGAGACGGTCGCGCGCCACCCTCTGTTGGAACTCGAACGGGAAGAATCTGTCATCGAGACCGCTGAGTACTCGAGTCGGCACATCGGGCCACCCCCTCGGTGCCCAAGCAGCCTCGAAAACTACCTCGTGCTCGTCCTGAGCGTCCTGGTTGAGCGGAGCCACGATCGCAGGGTCCACATCGTGAGTGAAGTAGGTATCCAGATCGAATGGCGCGTCGGGGTCGCGGCCGTCCCGCACGTCATGTGCCCTGCGAGCGGCATCAGAATCGGTTGCGGCCCACCATTCGCCGGCCGTCTCCCCCGGCAGCGGAATCATGGCGTTGACCAGCACCAACTCGCGTGGGCCGATCAGGTTAGCTGCCCACGATGCGCTGAACCCACCGAGCGACTGTCCGACCAGCACCACATCGTGCAATGGTTCGACTACTCGCACGATCAGATCGACGTACTCCGGCAGGCCGCTTTCAGGGTCTGGGCCGGGCAATGCGACAGCGGTACTCGGCACCCCACGGGCGTCCAACCGCTCACGGACCAGATTCCAATAGGACGCCACTCCTCCGGCGCCCGGCACGAAGACGTACGTCGGGGAGCTCATGACGTGATCCTTACTCGAACGGCGCCGGGTCACCCGCGCCGACGCGGACGACTTCGGCGTATCCCTCGGAGAAGTCGACGACCGTCGTCGGCTCGGCGATGACGTCCTCTCCGGACTCGATCACCGCATCGACCTGACCGTCGAGTTCCTCGGCGATAAGCCAGGCCGCCGTCATCACCTCAGTGTGGTCGGGCAGGATCAGCGTCGTCGACAACAGCGGTTCACCGATCGCGGTCAACAAAGCCGTGACGATCCTGCTCTCGGGAATCCGGACTCCGACGGTCTTCTTCTTCTCGTGGAGGAGGCGTCGAGGCACTTCCCGGGTGGCCGGCAGGATGAACGTGTACGGTCCCGGCGTCGCGTTCTTGACAGCCCGGAATATCGAATTGTCGACGTGGACGAACTGACCGAGCTGCGCGAAGTCTTTGCATACGAGGGTGAAGTGGTGCTTGGCATCGAGCTTGCGGATCGTCCGGATGCGCTCCAGGGCATCTTTGTTGCCCAGTTGCGCGCCCAGGGCGTACCCCGAATCCGTGGGATACGCGATCAGTCCGCCGTCCTGGATCACTGCCGCCGCCTGATCGACTGCACGTTGCTGAGGGTTGGCCGGGTGGATGTCGATGAAACGCATGGTCTGAGATTACGTCCGATACCACCCAATGACGAAGGGCCGGGTGGAATAGCCACCCGGCCCTCTGCTTGCGTCTTGCGGTGTTCAGCTATTTGAAAATGCTGTATCCGCCTGGTCCGACCAATGCTGCGACGACCAACAAGATGATGCCGATAAGGATGTCACCGCGCACCAGGCGCAGGATTCCGTAAATCGCGATGGCTACGGCGATGATCCACAAGATGAAAGCCATGTCTGTCCCTCTCTTTCGGGTGGCGAGTGCCACTCGGGTATGACGTACCCAGCAGCAGCTGGATCAAACATTGTGAGGTGGGTCACGCGATTGCGTTCCGCGATACGGACACGGCTCCGTCGCACACGACACTGCCGCCAGCTCGACCTAGTGTTGAGGCCGTACGACGATCGATTGAGCCAGATCCAGGAGGTGCGCGGTCCATGAGTGAAGCAGCCCCAACACTGGCGGAGCGCCGCGATCAGCAGCTCGCCCATACCGCGGCACGCACGGCCCATCTGGCCTCGCGTGAATCAAAGCTGTCGCCCCGTCGCGGCAATGCAGAACTGAAGGCCATCGCAGAACAGGCCCAGGAACGTCTCGGCGACACCGATGCCGACACGGTACTTGCGTGGGTGGCAGAAGAGTTCGGCTACCGTACCGCCGTCGCCTGCTCGATGGCCGACGCGGTGCTGCCCGATGTGGTCGCCAAGCACCTTCCGTGGGTCGACACGCTGTTCCTCGAGACCGGCTACCACTTCGCCGAGACGATCGGCACTCGCGACGCTGTCGAAGCCTCGATGCAGCTCTCGATCGTCGATGTGCTGCCGCGGCTCACGGTCGCCGAGCAGAACGAGGAGTTCGGCGAGAAGCTGTATGAGCGCGATCCGGCCAAATGCTGCGATATGCGCAAGGTCGAACCGCTGCACCGGACGTTGCAGGGATATGAGGTCTGGATCACCGGGGTCCGTCGCGACGAGGGACCTACCCGCGCCAACACCCCCTTCATCACCTGGGACGACAAGAATGGCCTGGTCAAGGTCAACCCTCTGGCCGCCTGGACATTCGACGATCTCTTGGCCTACGCCGATGACCATGGCGTCATCGTCAATCCGCTCGTCAACGACGGCTACCCGTCCATCGGCTGCGCCACGTGCACCCGTCGGGTGGCCCCCGGCGAGGATCCCCGCGCCGGACGCTGGGCAGGACTCGACAAGACCGAGTGCGGCTTGCACACCTGATTCTCCCGAACACCTGCACTCCCCCGATGGCAAGACAAGGCAACGATGACCCTGACTGACGAACGCCGCCTCACCCAGCTCCAGTGGCTGGAGTCCGAGGCGATCCACATCATCCGCGAGGTCGCTGCGGAGTTCGACAAGCCTGTCTTGCTGTTCTCCGGTGGCAAGGACTCGGTTGTGATGCTGCACCTCGCGACCAAGGCTTTCTGGCCTTCGCCCGTGCCGTTCCCAGTGCTGCACGTCGATACGGGGCACAACTTCCCCGAGGTGCTCGCATTCCGCGATGCCACTGTCGAGCGGCTCGGCATCCGGCTCGAAGTCTCGAGTGTGCAGGACTACATCGACGACGGACGCCTTCGCGAGCGCAGCGACGGCACCCGCAACCAGTTGCAGACACAGCCGCTTCTCGACGGAATCACCGAGGGCAAGTTCGACGCGGTGTTCGGCGGCGGACGGCGCGATGAGGAGAAGGCCCGCGCGAAGGAGCGGGTGTTCAGCCTGCGCGACGAGTTCGGCCAGTGGGACCCCCGCAATCAGCGCCCCGAGCTGTGGAATCTGTACAACGGCAAACACCGTCCGGGCGAACACGTGCGCGTCTTTCCGCTCAGCAACTGGACCGAGCTCGACGTGTGGCAGTACATCGGCGCCGAGCAGATCGCCTTGCCGGAGTTGTACTACGCCCATCAGCGCGAGGTGTTCGAGCGCGACGGGATGCTGATCAGCGTCAGCGATGTGTCGCAGCCCCGCGAGGGCGAGACGGTCGAGAAGCGCCAGGTGCGCTACCGCACGGTCGGCGACATGTCGTGCACCGGCGCTGTCGAGAGCGACGCCGTCACGGTCGAGGACGTCATCGTCGAGGTCGCCGCGACCCGCATCACTGAGCGCGGCGCGACCCGCGCAGACGATCGCGCCTCCGAGGCCGCCATGGAAGATCGCAAGAAGGAAGGCTACTTCTGATGCGCACGCTCTTGCGTCTCGCCACCGCCGGCTCCGTCGACGACGGCAAGTCGACTCTCGTCGGCCGGCTGCTGTACGACTCGAAGTCAGTGCTGGCCGATCAGTTCGACGCTGTGGAACGCGTCAGCCGCGATCGTGGTCTGGCCTCGGCCGATCTCGCACTGCTCACCGACGGACTGCGTTCGGAACGTGAGCAGGGCATCACGATCGATGTCGCGTACCGCTACTTCGCGACGGCGGAGCGGTCGTTCATTCTGGCCGACTGCCCCGGCCACGTGCAGTACACCCGCAATACTGTGACCGGCGCGAGCACCGCCGATGTCGTCGTGTTGCTGGTCGACGTGCGGCACGGTATCCAGGAGCAGACGCGCCGCCATCTGGCCGTCGCCTCGCTCCTGCGCGTCCCGCATGTCGTCGTGGTGGTCAACAAGATCGACCTCGTCGACTTCGACGAAGCCACCTACACGCGGGTATCGGACGAAGTACTCGAATCGGCTCGCAGTCTCGGCCTGTTCGACGTCGCGACGATCCCGGTCTCGGCCCTCGACGGCGACAACGTCGTCGATCGCTCGGACCGGACGCCCTGGTACGACGGCCCCAGCCTGCTCTCATTCCTCGAACAGCTCTCCCCCGTCGGAGATCCGCACTCCGAGCCACTGCGTTTCCCGGTGCAGCTCGTGATTCGGCCGCAGTCAGCCGCGGGCGAGGAGTTCCGCGACTATCGCGGGTACGCCGGACAGGTCGCATCTGGCTTGGTACGCGTCGGCGATGCGATCACGGTGCAGCCGAGCGGTCGTACAAGCACGGTCACGGGCATCGACTTCGCGGGCGAGGAACTGTCCGAGGCGTTCGCCCCGCAGTCTGTGACGCTTCGGCTGAGCGATGACATCGATATCAGCCGGGGCGATCTGATCGTCACGTCTCGCAGTGTCCCGCCGGTGACCCAGGACATCGACGGCACGATCGCTTGGCTCGCCGACGGCAATCTCGTCCCCGGCACCAAGGTGCTGCTCAAGCACGGCACGAAGACGGTGCAGGCGATGGTCAAAGCGATCGGCGGGAAACTCGACCTCGATGACGCGCGACTGCTGCCGTCCGATTCGCTCGGGCTCAACGACATCGGTCACGTGACTTTGCGGCTGGCGACACCGATTCCGGCAGAGGAGTATCTGCACGCCCGCAGCACCGGCGCATTCCTGCTGATCGATGCCCAAGACGGCGCGACACTGGCGGCAGGCATGGTCGGAGACGCCCTGCTCGACACCAAGGCCGAAGTGGCCGCGGTCACTGGCGCTACCGTTCCTGCATGACATCTGGTGGCAGCCTCCCTTTGACCTTGCGCGTCGGCGGCCGGCGAGTCGTCGTCGTGGGCGGCGGGCATGTTGCCACCCGGCGCGCGCTGAGCTTGCTGGAATCGGGCGCGGCGGTGGTCGTGATCTCGCCAACCGTCTCGGACTCGTTGGCGTCGTCGATCGGGCGCGGTGACGTCGAGTGGATCCAGCGTCCGTACTCGTCCGGCGACCTGGCCGGTGCTTGGCTCGTGCAGACCGCCACGGGTACCCCCGTCGACGATCTGGTCGCTGCCGACGCCGCGGCATCACAGATCTGGTGCCTCAAGGGCGGCGATCCGGAGCACGCCACCGCTTGGGTGCCGGCCGTCGCGAAGGTCGATGACGTCATGGTCGCTGTCAGCGGCGGCGGGGACGCCGGCCGGGCCGTTGCTCTGCGTGATGGAGTCGCTGCTGCCCTGCAGTCGGGTGAGTTGCCCATGCGGCACCGCACCCACCACCCAGAGGGATTTGTCGCGCTGGTCGGCGGTGGGCCGGGTGATCCGGGACTGCTCACGACTCGCGGTCGTCGTCTTTTGGCGGAGGCCGACGTGGTGGTCGTGGATCGCCTCGCCCCCCACAGCGTCCTGGCTGAACTGGATCCCGATGTCGAGGTCATCGACGTCGGCAAGATGCCGGATCATCACCCGATTCCCCAGCACGAGATCAATGCGATTCTGGTTGAACGAGCCAAGCGTGGGCTGGTCGTCGTGCGGCTGAAGGGCGGTGACCCGTACGTTTTCGGCCGCGGCGGCGAAGAGCTCATCGCTTGCCGCGAGGCGGGTGTGCGGGTCGAGGTCGTTCCCGGCGTGACGAGCGCGATATCTGTCGCTGCGGCCGCCGGCATTCCAGTGACCCATCGCGGTATCGCTCGCGGCTTCAGCGTCGTCACGGCGCATGATCAGGTCGCCGCACTCCCCCACTCGCGTGACCACACGATCGTGATGCTCATGGGCGTCAAACGCCTGGCCGAGACCTGCGCGGAGCTCATCGCGAACGGTCACGAGGCCTCGACCCCGGCAGCGATCATCGAACGCGGCTACAGCCCGACCCAGAGGGTCACAGTGGGGACTCTTGCGACCCTCGCCGACGTAGCTGCTGCTGTCGGTGCGACTTCTCCCGCGATCACGGTCGTTGGGGATGTGGTGACTCTGTCGCCTGCTTGGCCTCAGAGCTGACAGAGGTTTTAGGCGGCGCGGGGTTGTTGTTGGGTGTATCTGGCGTGTCGTCGGGGTTTTTGTTCTGGGTCGACTCGGGCGGGTGGGATGACTTCGACGATGCCGTCGTCGGCTCTGCGCGCGGTCCATTCACCTTCATGCAGCTTGAAGTGATGGCCCTTCGACAGGCTCAGGGACCGGACCAACGGGGCGGCGTTGTCGAGGTCGGTGGGTCCGTTTTCGGACCAGGAGTTCAGGTGGTGGGCTTCGCACCACGCTGGGGGCCTGTCGCAACTCGGCCAGACGCAGCCGCCGTCATGGACGGCGAGTGCCAACCTTTGGTGGCGGTCGAAGAGGCGGCGGGTCATGCCGTGGTCGAGCACCCGGGAGTCTGAATCCAGGTACAACGCGACGAGGTGTGCATTGCAGGCCATCCTCTGGGCTTTGGCCGCTGACACGTCGGTTCCGCTGGTGGTGGTGGCGGTGCCTTGTCCGGTGCGCAGGTCATCGATATCGATCGTGACTGCCACCGTTGCTGCAAGACCACCGGCCATGGGCAAAGCCCCTGTTGGGAGGTGGTTGATCAACTCGATGAACGCGTGGCCCATTTTCTGGTCGCGGGGCAGGGTGGTGAAGTCATCGATGCTCATGCCGTACTTGGCGGCGTTGAGTTTGGTTCGCCGTGGGGCGATGATTCCTTCGATCGCCGCACGTAGCGTGTCGGCATCGGCCGTGGGGATGGTGAACGTCCCCCGGGTGGTTCCGTCGCCGCGGCGGCTCATTTTCAACCGCGTCGCGTTCCAGGCTTTTTCTTCTTCGGCGCGCAGCTTCTTGCCGAGTTCTTCCTCAGCCCCGTCAGGGTCGATGACTTCGAGTACACGGTTGGCCAGACGCTTGAGGTCATCGAGGTTGTGTTCGGCAGCCAGGCGGATCAGATGGGCTTCAGCATCAGCACGGGGTTCGTCATCAACCCAGTCCGGCAGCGCGTCGATCGTCTTCATGATGACTCGGGCTTTATCCGTGGACAGGCCACCGGTGGCCCACACGGCACGGGTGGCCTCAGTGTGTTCGGTGGTGACCCGTGCCATCGACACCAGTTTCGCGGCTTCACCCTTGTGCATCCCGGTCTGATTGGCCAACCACACGGTGGTGGAGGTGGCACCATCATCGCCAGGGAGTCCCATGGCCTCAGCGGTCCCGGCCAGCCGGGACACCAGGGCATCTAATCCGGTGCGGGCTTTCTGTGCTGCGGTCAAGACTTCACGAACCTCAGCACTGGTCAGCGTCCACGGTTCGAGCACAGCAGTGTCATCAAGAAGCGACGACAACTGCTCAATAATCATGCAATAGCTCCGGGAACAAGAAGGGTTTTCGACTCACTTCAAAGCCTAAACACCCCCACCGACACCCCATATTCAAAGGGCATACTTATCCACATGATGCCGATTCGGGTCCTGCTGGCTGTGTTGCTTGTGGGATCGCTGACGGCCTGCGGCAGCGACAAGATCGAGAGTTCACCGATGCCCGATGGGATCGTGGTCGAAATCGACCAGTCGAGATTCCAGCGCAGCGGACGGATTCTGTTCTTACGTATTCAGAACGGCACCGGCGACCAGATCTCCATCAGCGACTTCACCCTCTCCTCACCACGATTCAAAGACGTCCGCTGGTCTGGCGATGACACGCTCGAAGCCGGCGACAAAACCGATATCGATTTCACGATGCCGCAAGGACGATGTGGCACAGAACTCGATGCCAAGGTCACCCTGACGTATCGACGCGATGATGCAGACCTCCAGAAATCCACGGTGTCGGTCGACGACATCTACGACAATGCGTTGTACTTCGCCGACCGCGACTGCGCTCAGCTGACGTTGGAGGAGGCAGCAAAAGTCGAGGTCGGAACGCCCCACGTCACCGGCGCCGGACGCGACTCAGTGCTGAGTCTTCCGGTCACCATGACCCCTACCGGCAAACGCACCGACGTGAGGTTCGCCGGATTCGGAGACACCGTCTTGTTTCGCCAGGCACCCGCATCGCCTGCAAAGGCAGACATCGCCCTCACCGGACCGCCGCAGCATCTCAGGATGCAGGTCGTGCCCGCTAGATGCGATCCGCACGCTCTCGCCGAAGACAAGGTCGGCCGGCTGTTCCCCGTCAAGGTTGCCGCCGATGACGTTCCCACCGATGCCACGTACTTCCTGCCACTGACCAAGGCCCAGCGGATCGCATTCTTCGACTTCTTCCGATCGCACTGCGGAATCAGCTGAAGCCAAGTGGCGGTCGACTCACGCCGACCGCCACTTGCTCAATCACCCTTCACATTGACGATCTGCCGCAAGGTGTGCCGGACCTCGACCAGGGCTGCGGCATCTTGCATCACGACGTCGATGTCCTTGTAGGCGCCGGGGATCTCATCTACGAATGCCGCCGTGTCGCGATACTCGATGTCGCCCATGGCCGCCCGAAGATCGTCCTGGGTGAACTCACGCCGCGCTGCCGACCGGCTGAACGCCCGACCCGCACCGTGAGGTGAGGAGTTGAGCGCAACTGGGTTTCCCTTGCCCACTACGACGTACGACCGGGTGCCCATCGAGCCGGGAATCAGCCCCATGGTCCCCGCCGAGGCATCGATGGCACCCTTGCGGGACAGCCACACGTCCTTGCCGAAGTGCTTCTCCTTGGTCGTGTAGTTGTGATGGCAGTTGATCTCCTCCAGCCTGTTGACCGAGGAAACCCCCAGCCAATCCGCGAAGCAGGTGACGACCCGATCCATCATCTCCTCACGATTGAGCAGCGCGAACTTCTGCGCCCAGCGCAGCTGCCGGATGTAGGCGATGAACTCGTCGGTTCCCTCCACCAAATAGGCGAGGTCAGGATCCGGCAGATCGATCCACCAGCGCTTGCACAGCTTCTGGGCCACGGCGATGTGACGCTGGGCGATCTTGTTGCCGATGCCCCGCGAACCCGAATGCAGGAACAGCCAGACCTGATCCTCCTCGTCGAGGCTGACCTCGATGAAGTGATTGCCCGATCCGAGTGTGCCGAGCTGCAACTCCCAGGTAGGCACCAACGCTGACGGGTCGAAGCCCGCCTTCTCGGCATCGGCGGTCAGCTCGTCGAGCCGTGCCTGGGTGTGCTCACGCGTCACTGCGGTGTTGTAGTTACCGGCCGACAACGGGATCGCCTGCTCGATCGACTCGCGCAGCGCCTTACGATCTGCGGGCAGGTCCGATGCGGCGTACGGCGTCTTGACCGCGATCATTCCGCAGCCGATGTCGACACCGACGGCTGCCGGAATGATCGCGCCGAGCGTCGGGATGACCGAACCAACCGTGGCGCCCTTGCCGAGATGAGCGTCGGGCATCAGTGCGAGGTGCGGGTAGATGAACGGCATTGTGCTGGCCGTCTCTGCCTGCGCCCGAGTATTCGGCTCGAGTATGGATGCCCAGCTGAACAACCGCCGGGAGATCTTCTCCATGACTACTTCTTTCTGTGAGTGATAAGCCATCTGTGATGGCAACAAAAAAGCCCCGACCGCAGACGCGGTCGAGGCTCGGGATCCGGAGCAGCTGGCTGAGTCAGCCAGGACTGGATTCCGGGTAGCGCGCATCGACCGCACAGCGCTTGAACTCACTTCGAGGCGAGTATTCGGGCAGCACGATGGACGGCTTGATCGATGTGTTGATCATCATCAGGTGCCTTCCTTCGTCGTGTGCGGTGTGATGCGACGCAGGACGTTACCGCATCGGCTGGGCTTTTGCGAGCCAGGCATTCAGGTGCTTGTGTCCCTGGCGCATGATCAGCATGTGGCCCGCGGTGAAAATCAGCCGGAGCAACCAACTGGTTCGTCGCATCCAACCCCGATCGGTCGTGACCCGCCAGTCGATCTCCATGACGCAGGAGCCGGCGCGCGTCTCTGAGAACGTGACGACGCCCGCGCCCCGCAGATCACCGGCGGCCGCGAACGTCAGTCGATCGGGGCGACGCGCGTCGAGGTCGGTCATCGAGAAAGTCAATGCGTACCCGAAGGCGCTGGCAGCCCGTACTGTCATGGTCGCGCCGTCGTAGCTTCGAACCTGTACGGCCGGCCACCACACCATGGGATCGTCGGTATCGAGCAGATCCTCCAGAACGTCCCACAGCGACTCGCGTGACCGTGCCACGGTCCACCGAGACACGAACGCGTAGTCCGCGCTCATGGAGTCGTGTCATCCACCGCGTGGGTGCGCCGCAGCCACCACAATCCGATGATCGGCAAAACCAACGGGATGAAGCCGTATCCCTCGCCGAATGCCGACCACACGGTCTGGCGGGGGAACAGATCCTTATCGACCACTGACAGCAGACCGACGGTGAGGACACCGACAAGTTCGATCAGGATCGTGAACAGAGCCAGCCGCTGGCGGTTGCGGGCCAAGGCATACGTCGCGGCGACGTAGACCACGGCCGCGAAGGCCGACAATGCGTACGGGACGATCGTGTCCGATTCGACGTCGGAGATCAGCTGGTACAGCGACCGAGCCGTCGCCGAGAGAGCGAAGACTGCGTAGACCGCGACCAAGACGCGACCGAATCCGTGAGCTGTGTCAGACATACGCTCCCTGCCAGATCCCCAGGCACCTGATGGACAACACACTGACGGTCAACATCGCGACCACGACGACTCCGGTCCCCCACCGCGACTTCTCGGCGATTCCCCACAACGTCGCAGCGATCGGGATCACGACCATCGTGGCCAGGTAGGAGACGAACAGCACTCCGTCGACGTCGCGTGAGGTCTTGGACAGGGCGATCGAGCTGCCGATCGCCAATCCGATCAGCGCGATTTGCAAGACGCCGACCGCATAGAACAGCGGATTGCTGAAGTCCTGGCGCTTGTAGGTGTGCCATCCGGCGAAGATCGCGACGGCAAGCGCATAGATCGCGATCCCGTAGCCCACGGAGTCCGTCACACACTGCCTTTGTTCGCCGCGTCCTCCTGCGAGGTCGCGCTGTCGAGAATGTCCAGGACGGATTCTTCCACGAACCGTCTCCACACTGACGGGCGGCGGAGCATGAAGTGGCCCGCATCGGGCAGGGAGCGCCATGTGGCGGTCGCCGCTATGGGGCGACAGCGGTCGACGAAGTCTCGACTCATCCGCGCTGACGTCCAGCGGTCACGGGTACCGTGCAGGACGTGCAGGTGTTTGCCGCTGAGAGCCTGGCACGGCTCGCCGTCGGGCAACCACGGCGCCAGGGCCACGACGCCGAGAACGTCCGGCGCGTCGGCGACCCGGCACGCGGTGCGTCCGCCCATCGAGTGGCCCACCAGGATGACCGGTACGTCTGGATGTTCGGCCGCGAGTCGGTCGAGGACCCATCGGGCGTCCTGCACCGGCGAGGGATTGGTCGGAACATTCCAGCCGCGCACCCGATACTGCAGCAGAGCGAGTTCCAACTCGTGGCGCCGCGCGAACCGCCGCAACGATCGGGCCATCGCAGCCATCCGCCACCAACTGGCGTGCTTGTTTCGGACAGGCTCCATGCTGTTCTGCTGTCCGCCGTGTAACAACAGCACGATGGCCCGCGGCTGCGGCGGTGAGACGAATACATCGAGTCGTGGATCGGACACGTCATCGATGCTGACACCTGTTGCCAAGCGACGCACGACGAACTAGGTCGGCACAGCGACACCGTCACTGCACCTAGACTCAGAGGGTCGTGGAAGATGCATGGCGAACCCACCCATCCTGACCGGAGGCTGTAACGAATGGCTCGTAGGAAGCTTCTTGGAAAGGGGAACCCGGTGTCGTCATCTGCGCACTTGAGTCTTGCCGGCGATCCGGTCGACGCGCCGGACGAGGTCATCGATCTCAGCGATCTCCTGACCAAGGTCTCCCACGGTGACGAGACGGCGTTCGGTGCCTTGTTCGACGCTCTGGGCTCGGCCGTGTACGGCCTGGCCCGGCGAGTCATCCGCGATCCGGCACGCGCTGAAGAGGTCTCACAAGAAGTCTTCATGCAGGTGTGGCAGACCGCCGCCCGCTATGACGCAGCACGTGGCAGTGCCAAGAGCTGGGTCCTGACCCTCGCTCACCGTCGCGCGGTGGACGCAGTCCGGCACGATCAGGCCGCGACCAACCGTGAGAACAAGTACGACTGGTCCAACGGCCCCGAATACGACGAGGTGGCCGAAACCGTGACCGTGAGTCTGGAGCATGAACAAGTGCGCAGGTGCCTGGACGGATTGACCGACCTGCAGCGTGAAGCTGTGACGTTGGCCTACTACCAGGGCTACACCTATGCCGAGGTTGCCACGGCACTCGGCGCCAATACCGCAACTGTCAAAACCCGTATGCGAGATGGCATTGTCCGCTTGCGCGACTGCATGGGAGTTCAAGCATGACTACCGATCTCCACTCCTTGATCGCGCCCTATGCGTTGGACGCCCTCGACCCGGATGAGCGCAACCGGTTCGAGGCCCATCTCGAACAGTGCCCCGACTGCCAAGCCGAACTTGCCGGTTTCATGGCCACGGCTGTGCGTCTCGGCGAGGCGGTCAGCCTCACCCCCCCATCGGGCCTGCGCGATCGATTGGTCGCAGAGATCGCCAAGAGTCCCCAGGAACGACCGGCGGTGTCATTGCTGTCGCAGCGACGGGGACTTCGACGTACGCTCCCCCGTCTCGCCGTGGCGGCGGCATTGCTGATCGGCGCAGTAGGCGTCGGCGGCTATGTCGTCGAACACCAGAACGTGCAGGAGGCCCAAGACCAGAACGAGGTCATGTCGAAGGTCTTGGGCGCCGACGACCTGGCGACGTCTGCCAAGACCTTCGACGCCGGTGGCAGCGTCAAGCTCTACACCTCGAATGACGCCGATGCCGCGGTTGTCATCGCCAAGAACCTGCCGAGTCCGGGCAAGGGCAAGGTCTACCAGGTCTGGATGGTCGATGGCACCGGTTCGCACTCGCAGGGCTACTTCAAGTCCAGCGGGCAGATGGTCATGAAGGGTGTCGCAAAGGCCAAGACCATCGCGGTCACGGTCGAGCCCGACGGGGGTTCGGACCAGCCGAGTTCCGACCCGGTCGCAACGATCGCGGTCTGACCCGCGGCCACGTGGCCGCCATCGCGATGCGATCATGACGCCGTGACTTCACCACTCGTCCTGATCAGCCCCGCGATGGCGGTACCGTCTGCCTTCTACCGTCCCCTCGTCGCAGCGTTCGAGGAACGGGACTGGGAGGCACGAGCGCTGCGTTCGCGGGGATTCGAGCGCGACGAGCCAGCCGCCTCGCGCCGCAATGACTGGAGCTACGGCGACGGAATCCTCGATATCGCCGAAGCCGTCGCCAAGGCGCGGGCAGAGAACTCCAATCGTCCCGTGATCCTGCTGGGCCACAGCATCGGCGCGCAGCTCGCCGCCGGGCACGAGCTCAACCATGTGCCGTGCGACGGATTCGTGGGCGTGGGGGCGGCGATCCCCTGGTACAAGAACTATCCGTATGGCGGCGTTCCCCTGGTGTTCATGGGGCTCGGCGTCCCCGTCGTGTCCCGCCTGTGGGGCTATGTCCCCAAACCGTTCTTCGGCGGTCCGGGCGCGCGCACGTTGATGAACGAGTGGGGCCGGTTCATCCGCACCGGCCACCCCCCGTTCCGAGCCGACGCCGCCCACACCACTCCGTCACTCATCGTGCACCTGCAAGGCGATTCATTCGCGCCGTCCAAGGCCAACAAGGCGTACGTCGACCGGTTCCTGACGTCCGCGAAGACGACCCGCTGGATCTACACCAAGGACGCCGTCCCCGAGGGCGGAAGCAATGATCACGTCCAGTGGGTCCGCACCCCGGGGCCGGTGGCCGACCAGATCGTGACCTGGTGGACCACCCGGGCCTGAGCTACTCGGCGAACGCTTCGATCGGCGGGCAGGAGCACGCGAGGTTGCGGTCTCCGTAGGCCTGGTCGATCCGGCCCACGGGCGGCCAGTATTTGTCGTCGAGGCTGCCGGACGGGAAGCAGCCCAGTTCAAGGTCGTAGGCGTGCTGCCAGTCGACCAGCGTGCGCATCGTGTGGGGAGCGTGCACCAGAGGGTTGTCGCCCTCTGGCCAGGTGCCGGAGATGACCTGGTCGATCTCGGCTCGGATCGCGAGCATCGCGTCGCAGAATCGATCGATCTCGGCGAGATCCTCGGACTCTGTCGGCTCGACCATCAACGTTCCCGGGACCGGGAAGCTCATGGTGGGGGCGTGGAAGCCGTAGTCGATAAGTCGCTTCGCGACGTCGTCGATCGACAAACCTGCCTGCTTGAGGATCGGACGCAGGTCGAGGATGCACTCGTGCGCCACGAGGTCGTTGTCGCCGGTGTACAGCACCGGGAAGGCATCTTCGAGCCGCTTGGCGATGTAGTTGGCCGAGAGCACTGCCACCGATGTCGCGTCGGTCAGGCCTTCGGCACCCATCATCGCGACGTACGCGTAGGGGATCGGCAGGATACCTGCGGAGCCGTACGGTGAAGCGCTGATCGCGCCGATGCCGTCGCGCTTGCTCTCGATCGGATGCAACGGGTGTGTGGGCAGGAACGGGACAAGATGTTCTGCCACGGCAACCGGTCCGACGCCCGGCCCGCCGCCGCCGTGCGGGATGCAGAACGTCTTGTGCAGATTCAGATGTGAGACATCGCCGCCGAAGACACCGGGCTGGGCATGCCCGAGCAGCGCGTTGAGATTTGCTCCGTCCACGTACACCTGCCCGCCGTGGGAGTGCACGATGTCGCACAACTGGGTGATGCCGTGCTCGTAGACGCCGTGCGTCGACGGGTAGGTCACCATGATGGCGGCGAGATCGTCTTTGTGCGCCTCGCACTGCGCTTGCAGGTCAGCAAGGTCGACTTCGCCCTGGTCGGTCGATTTGACGATGACGACGCGCATGCCGGCCATGACCGCCGATGCGGCGTTGGTGCCGTGTGCCGAGCTCGGGATCAGGCAGACCGTGCGGTGCTCGTCGCCGCGACTGCGGTGGTACGCCCGGATGGCCAAAAGACCGGCGAACTCGCCCTGTGAGCCGGCATTGGGCTGGATCGACACTCCTGCGTAGCCCGTGACCTCCGCGAGCCACGACTCGAGCGTCTCGACCAGCTCGATCATGCCGGCGGCATCCTCGGCCGGCACGAACGGGTGCAGCTCGGCGAATCCAGGCCAGCTGATGGGCTCCATCTCCGCGGTGGCATTGAGCTTCATGGTGCATGAGCCCAGCGGGATCATGCCCCGGTCGAGCGCGTAGTCGCGGTTGCTGAGCTTCTTGAGGTAGCGCAGCATCTGGGTCTCACTGTGGTGCTCGTGGAACACCGGATGGGTCAAGATCTCGTCTGTGCGCAGCAACTCGGCAGGCAGCGACGATGACGTCTGCGGCCAGTCGCCACTCTCGACGCCGAACGCGCCCCATACAAGGCGCAGATGATCATCGGTAGTCGTCTCATTCGCTGCGACACCCACATGGTCGGCATCGATCAGACGCAGATGAACACCCGCAGCACGTGCCTTCGAAACGATCTCGGATGCCCGGCCAGGAACCCGAGCCACCAGGGTGTCGAAGAACGTCTCGGAAACGAGCTCCACTCCCCCGCTCACCAGGCCCGAAGCCAACGTGCGTGCGGCGGCGTTGACGTTCTCCGCGATGCGGCGGATTCCCACGGGACCGTGGTAAACCGCATACATCGAGGCCGTCACCGCCAGCAGCACCTGGGCGGTGCAGATGTTCGAGGTCGCCTTCTCACGGCGAATGTGCTGTTCACGGGTCTGCAGCGCAAGCCGGTACGCCGGACGTCCGGCGCTGTCGACCGAGACGCCGACCAGACGTCCCGGCAGATGACGTTCGAGTCCGGAACGGACGGCCATGAAGCCTGCGTGTGGACCGCCGTAGAACATCGGCACACCGAATCGCTGCGTGGATCCCACGACGACGTCCGCGCCGAGTGAGCCGGGCGAGGCCAGGAGCACCAGTGCCAACGGGTCCGCGACAACGACCGCGAGACCGCCGGTCGCATGAGCAGCCTCGATCGCGGGCCGCGGATCGATGATCTGGCCATCGGCACGTGGATAGGCCACGATGATGCCGGCTGCCTCGATCTCGGGAACACCAGCCGCGAGATCAGCCTCGTGAAGCTCGATTCCGAGCGCCTCGGCGCGGGTATGGGTCACGGCCAGCGTCTGGGGCAACAGACCCACGTCGATGATGATCGGCAGGGAGTCCTTGCCTCTGGTGCCCCGGCGGATCAACGTCATGGCTTCAGCGACCGCTGTGCCTTCGTCGAGGAGCGATGAGTTCGCGGTGGGGAGACCGGTCAGATCGGAGATGACAGTCTGGAAGTTCAGCAGTGCCTCCAGGCGTCCCTGCGAGATCTCCGGCTGATACGGCGTGTAGGCGGTGTACCAAGACGGATCCTCGAGCACATTTCGACGGATGACTGCCGGCGTCACAGTCGGGTGATAGCCAAGACCGATCATCGCGATACCGGGGTTATTGCGCTCGGCGAGCGATCGCAAACCAGCAAGGGCTTCGGACTCGGTCTGGGCGGCCGGCAGGTTGAGCGCCGACGTGCTGCGGATCCCGGCAGGAACAGCGGCCTGCATCAAGGCATCCAGCGAGTCGTAACCAATGCGGCGCACCATCGCGTCCTGATCGGAGGCGGTCGGTCCAATATGGCGGTCGGCAAAGTCGTGGGACAAAGGAACTCCGAAGGTAGAGGCGCGGACGATACGCCTCCCCTTCTGTCACCCCACCGCGATCAGTCGTGATCGAAGAGGTGCTTCAGAATTGCCTCAGTCGCGTGGTCCTTTGTGCCTGAGAGGTTCCGGGGAGGAATTGCCCCTTCGGCGTCGCCTGGACGAAACTCTCCCACGCGCGGTCGATAGCACCTCCACCCTACCGCTGATGAGTCACCAAATCACCTACGGCGAGTCACTGAATCACATCGTCCGCGTAATTGACTGACTTACCGGCCGTAATTACGTGACTCGCGAGCGTTAGGAGGTGCGGCGGGCTTGACGGCGGGCTGCCAGCTCGTCATTGGCCGACAGCGTGGCCTCGGCGTCGATCGCGCGTTCACTGGGCAGTTCGTGCAGCGAGCCTTCGATTTCTTTCCACACGCCACCGATCGCGATGCCGAAGACGCCCTGTCCGCCGCGGAGCAGGTCGATGACCTCGTCGGCCGAGCGGCATTCGTACACGCTGGCGCCATCGCTCATCAGCGTGACCTGCGTCAGGTCATCGGTTCCGCGAACGCGCAGGTGATCGATCGCGATGCGGATCTGCTGGAGCGATACACCGGCGTCGAGAAGGCGCTTGATGATCTTGAGCAGCAGGATGTCTTTGAACGAATAGAGTCGCTGGGTGCCCGATCCGGTCGCTGAGCGCACAGTCGGATCCACCAGGCCCGTACGAGCCCAGTAGTCGAGCTGTCGATAGGTGATACCAGCCGCGCTGCACGCCGTGGGACCGCGGAAACCCGCATCCATGGGCAACGGTGAGACATCGTCGTTGAACAACAGACCTTGGTCGCTGGCCTCTGCTGCTGCCGCATCGGACGCCGCGGCGTCGCTCTCGTGTGACTCGATCATGCGAAATGCCTTCCAAAGCTGGTATGGGGGAAGACTACCGCGACGGAACTACATCCGTGTACCTTCGGCAGCACCCTCAACTTAAGGGTGAGAGTTTCCCGGGTCAACGACCGAGCGTGTTCACCGGCGTGTCGCAACCCTCAACCCTCACGTAAAACTTGAGAGTTGGCACTCACCCGAAGTCCTCAGGCTCGACTTCATCGAGGAACTCACGGAACTTCTCGACTTCCTGGTCTTCGTCGGTCGTCGAGACGATCCCCGCCTCGTCGAGGACATCTTCTGTGCACATGATCCGTGCTCCGGCCCGCAATGCCAACGCGATCGAGTCGGATGGACGAGCATCGACCTCGGCGCCCGACGCGAAGACCAGCGAGGCGAAGAAGACACCTTCCTTGACGTCGAAGATGCGTACTTCGGAAAGTTCATCGCCCAAGGCCAACACGACGTTCTGCATCAATTCGTGAGTCAGGGGTCGGGCTGTTGCCGTGCCCTGTTCGGCGTACGCGATCGCCGAGGCCTCGACCGCGCCGATCCAGATCGGCAGATACCTGCCGCCTTCGGCCTCGCGCAGCAAGACGAGCGGCTGGTTGGTCGGCATCTCGACCCTGACGCCGATCACTTCGAGTTCGCGCATCAGGTCAGCCCCGCAGTCGGCTCTTGACCAAAACCGATTGGAACCGGATCGACAATGCGGCAAGACCCGCCACGGTGCGGTCGGTCGCATCCTTGTCGAGCTGACGCGCGCGCGGTGTCACGACCTGCTCGAACAATGCGACCTCGCGGTCGGCTGCGGCACTGAACATCTTCAGGTGCCGGGGCTCGAGCCCGAGTTCA
Organism: Aeromicrobium sp. P5_D10; assembly: GCF_054049535.1. Lineage (NCBI taxonomy): Bacteria > Bacillati > Actinomycetota > Actinomycetes > Propionibacteriales > Nocardioidaceae > Aeromicrobium > Aeromicrobium sp. P5_D10. The sequence goes on along the minus strand of NZ_JBFUME010000001.1, from coordinate 74,222 downwards.
CCGAACTCCCCCACCAACGAGGCGATGTGCAGTGCCGTGGCGTCGTAATAGGTCTGGGACGGCCGGCGCGTGATGAGCCCGTACTGCTCGATCGCATCGAGAGTCTCGGAGCTGATCTGGGCCGACTCGAGCAACTCTGCCCGTGACAGCCGGGCGCTGCCGGAAGACTCCAGGAACGACTCTTCCGTCGGCAGTCCGTCATCGGCCAGACTGAGGTGCGGAACACGAGTCTTGCCGGTCTGCTCGGTGTCGGGAACCTGACCTCGGTCCATCTCGTCGAGGACCTGGCGGATATGGCTGAGCGGCCAGAACTTGTCCCGCTGCTGCCGCAGGATGAACCGCAGCCGCTCGACGTCGCGGAACGAGAACTTGCGGTAGCCCGACGGGGTGCGCTCGGGCTCCAGGAGTCCCTCGGACTCCAGGTAGCGGATCTTGGTGATCGTCAGGTCACCGAACTCCGGTAGCAGTTCGTCGAGCACCTTGCCGATGCCGAGCCGGGACAGCTCAGGAATCGGTTCGGTCACTTCTGCGCTCCGGCGAAGTAGATGAGTCGGTACTTGCCGATCTGGACCTCGTCGCCGCCCGACAGTGTGACCTCGCCGTCGATGCGATCGCGATTGACGTAGCTGCCGTTGAGGCTGCCGAGATCGGCGATCGCATAGCCCGCATCGCTGCGGGTGAATGTCGCGTGCCGACGCGAGACGCTGATGTCGTCGAGGAAGATATCGCTGTCGGGATGGCGGCCGACCGTCACGACATCGCTGTCGAGCAGGAAGCGGGCACCCGAGTCGGGTCCGCGCTGGACCAGAAGCATCGCACTGCCGGCCGGCAGGTTCTCCACCGCGGAGACATCCGACGACGTCAGCTCTTCGGTGTCGGCGTCGAGTATCGGGATGTGGGTCGTGTGGTCGCTGATCTGCGCAGATGGATCGGCGCCGGGTGCAGACGATTCGGCGTCGGGCTCGTGCTCCGGCGTAGACATCGGCATTTCTCCTGTTGATCGACCTAGAGTGCGGCTTGAGGCTTCGTCTTCAACTTATCACCCGATGCGAGTCGCCTGTCCCGAGATCGGATGTTGATCAGGTGGCGGTGAGCGCCTTGTACGCCTCGGCTTCGAGAAGCGTCGCCGTCGGATCTTCGTCGAGCGGCCGGAGCTTGAGCAGCCAGCCCTCGCCGTACGGATCCGAGTTGATCACCTCGGCACCGCCGTCGAGTGCGTCATTGCGGGCCACGATCTCCCCGCTGAGCGGCGAGTAGATGTCACTGACGGACTTGGTCGACTCGAGTTCGCCGATGACGGACCCGGCCGTGACCCGGTCTCCGACGGCTGGAAGCTCGACGTAGACGATGTCCCCGAGTTGGTCCTGCGCGAAATCGGTGATGCCGACAGTCGCGATGTCCTCATCCAGACGCACCCATTCGTGCTCTTCGCTGTAGTAGAGGTCCTCAGGAATCACCGTGTTGCTCCTTGCGCTGTCGGTCAGATAGTGGGAGTCAAGTCAGATCTGGGTCAGGATGTCGGTCGAGCGTACTCTGGGCTCTTCACATCGGCCAATGCCGTGATCGTGATCTTGTCCTGCTCGGTCACGAACGCCTGGGCACCACGGATCTCGATCCCTGCGATCAACCCGCCGGGAAAGCCTACCGCCTGGGCAAGGACCTTGGCATCGCCTATCGCCTCGATCCGGTACGGGCGCTTGATCTCCCGTCCCCCGATGCGAATCTGATCCTCGTCGTCGAGGAAATAGCTCTGCGCGACGATCCTCGCCACGCCGTTGATCGCGATGACCTCGGCACCCGCGTCCCGCAGCTCTTCGACCGCGTCGAGCAACCCGGCGGCGTCGATCTTCTTGTCCGGATCGCTGATCACGACCTCGATCCCCGGTCCGGTCGCACCGACGCTCCCGGCGAGGATCGCCAGCTGTTCCGCACGCTGTTTGGCCTGCTTCTGAGCCTGTTTGGAACGTTTGGTGCTGCTCAGCAGATCATCTCGGGTCGCACTCAGATCGTCGATCTGAGCGGTGAGACGTTCATTGGCCGAGTCGAGTGACTTGAGCAGCTCCACGAGGTTCTCTCCCCGCACTCCGGAGTAGTCGTCCTTATCCTCGTCACGCACCTGAACCATGATCGCGAAGGCAAGCCCACCGAGCAGGACGGCGACGACGAGCTGGGACACGCCGACCTTGAACGGTCGGCGACGGGAGCGTTCGTACGTGGGCTTCTCAGGCATGGAAGATCCGTCGACGGATAGCTGCCGCATTGGCGAAGATACGGATACCGAGCACGACGACGACACCGGTCGAGAGCTGTGAACCGACGCCCAGCTGATCGCCCAGGTAGACCATGAATGCCGCGATCACGACATTGGAGATGAACGAGACCACGAAGACCCGATCATCGAAACGCCGTTCACCCAGGGCACGGAAGGCTCCGATGACGGCGTCGAGCGCCGCCACGATGGCGATCGGCAGATAGGGCTGCAGTCCGGTCGGCACGGTGGGCTCGAACACGAGCCCGGCCACCACCCCGATCGCCAGACCGAGAATCGCGATCATTCTTGCTCCTTGACGGCTTCAGCGTGGCGGATCGTGAGCCTTTTTTCGGGGACTACTCCAAGAGTTAACTTCGATGATGGTGTCACGTCGAAGCCCACTCCCGCATTGTCATGGCGCGAAGCCCAGTATCGCCCGGCCGGATTGTCCTTGAACCGATTCGCGAGCGAGTCGGAATCGCCGATCGCCTCGACGACGTACGGCGGCGCGACGCCGCGGTAGTTGACCTTGATGACATCTTCGGCGGTGCGAATCGCCGACAGGGAGCCGATCCGATTTCCGTTGACCGAGACGGCTTCCGCGCCCGCGTACCAAAGTCCGTTGACGATGATCCGCAGATCGCTGTCGCGGATCCGGCCGCTTTCCTGAATCTGTCCATCGGACGACTGCGCCGGGGCGACCCGCACCGTGATCCCCGGACCCGTGGCAGGAAGGTCCGATGACATCAACCGCAGTTCCTGATAGGCCGGATCGAACCGGTTGACCGCGGAGGAGAGCTCGGCGACCTGCACGCGCAGGTCATCGGCGGTCTTCTCGCGGCTGGCGAGCAGCTCCTTGCGGGCGTCGACATCCGAGATGAGCGTCGCGCGCTCCCGCTCGGTGGTCGGACGATCCGATCTGGTCTGGATCGCGGCGATCGACACCAACAGCGCGAAGATGCCGAGCACGACGGCCGTCAGGACCGTGTTGAACTCACGGCTGCGCTGGGTTCCGGACCGCACGACGTAGTAGTCGTCGTCCAACGCCGTGTCGGCGATCTGCTCGAGCAGACCTTCAGCACGACTGGCAGAGTCCGGCTGGGTCATCGTCAGCTCCGCAGGACGCGCTCAGTCGTGGCGAGCAGCCGCCGGACTTGGAAGGCGTACAAGATGCCGCCCCACCAATAGAGTGCGACACCCCAGATCGTGAACGCCCAGCCGAAGACGTTGGCCAGGTCGGCGACCGTCCCGGTGGAGTCGCCGAGCAGCAGCAACGGGAAGGCGTACAACAGGCTGGCCGTGGCCGCCTTGCCCAAGAAGTGCACCGGCAGCGAGCTGTAGCCGCGCGTGCGCAGGAAAGGCACCAGCGAGAACAAGAAGACGTCCCGCAGCGGCAGTATCACCGCGAGCCACCACGGGATGATGTCGCGGAAGCCCAGGCCGATCACGACCGCCAGGATGTACACCCGGTCGGCGACCGGATCGAGGATCGCACCGATCTTGGACGACTGGTTGAACTTGCGGGCCAGCTTGCCGTCCAGGTAGTCCGTGACCCCTGAGATCATCAGCACCAGGAGGGCCAGGCCATCGCGTTCGGGACCCAGGACGAGCCACAGGAAGACTGGCACCAGCAACAACCGGATCATGCTCAGAAGGTTGGGAACCGTGAGGATACGGTCGTTCACCTCGATCCGCCTCCTCAGCTGCTGTTCGTCCCTGGATTGTCCACAGACAGACTAGGACATGCGCACCGGACGTTGCGTGTTGGATGACGACTGACAGACTGGGTACTGCAAGTTCACAACAGAACATTCAGGGCAGGACCTGCCCGCATCCCGAGGAGGATCAGACGTGGCTCTCTACACGCTTCCCGATCTGCCGTACGACTACGGCGCATTGGATCCGCATATTTCCGGCAAGATCATGGAGCTTCACCACTCCAAGCACCACGCCGCCTACGTCGCCGGCATCAACCAGGCGCTCGAGCAGCTCGAGGAGGCACGCGACAAGCAGGCCTTCGGTAACATCAACCTGCTGGAGAAGAACCTCGCGTTCCACCTCGGTGGTCACATCAACCACTCGATCTTCTGGAAGAACCTGTCGCCCGAGGGCGGCGACAAGCCCACGGGCGAGCTGGCTGCAGCGATCGACCAGGACTTCGGTTCGTTCGATGGCTTCCGCGCGCAGTTCGAGGCAACCGCGCTGGGCCTGCAGGGCTCCGGCTGGGCCATCCTGGCGTGGGATTCGCTGGGTAAGAAGCTTGTCATCGTCCAGCTGTTCGATCAGCAGAACAACATCCCCGCGACGCTGATCCCCATCACGCAGCTCGACATGTGGGAGCACGCGTTCTACCTGGACTACCTCAACGTCAAGGGCGACTACGTCAAGGCGTGGTGGAATATCGCCAACTGGGCCGATGCCCAGGAGCGCTTCACCGCAGCAACGTCCGGCGGGCAGATCATCTTCTGATCCGACCACCGGTATCACGGCGGGATCTCGACCAGCTACTGGTCGGGGTCCCGCCGTTTTCCGTGCTCGGCCAGATCGCGCAGACGTGCGTTGTACGCCTCCAGCGCGGCGTCCTCATTGCGGTCTTCGGCGCGGTCGAAGCGCTTGGCCTCGCGGGAGTCCGACCTGAACCACTGGAACAGCAGCGCGATCATGACCAGGACCAAGGGGATCTCGCCCATCGCCCACGCCATGCCGCCGCCGAGATACTGATCGGTCAGCAGATCGGTGCGATACGGCCGATCGAGTTCTTTCCAGTAGTCGAGCGCGAACACCGTATTGGACGACATCACGCCGGTCGCGAAGAAGGCATGGAACGGCAAGGTGATCAGCAACATGCCGAATCGGGCGATCGGCGCCAGTGATCGCGGAGCCGGGTCGATCCCGATCAGCACGTAGTAGAACAAGGTGCCGACGGCCAGGAAGTGGATCTCCATGACCGCGTGGCCCCAGTGATTACTCATCAACAGCTCGAACAGGCCGGTGAAGTACAGACCGTAGAGGCTGCCGACGAATAGCACCGGACCGACCAGCGGATGGGTCATGAACTTGGAGAAGCGCGAACTCAAGAAGCCCAGCAGCAAGGCACGCGGCGACACCTCACCTGGCCGACGCGGACCGGGGAGCGTTCGCAGCGCCAGCGTCATGGGAGCGGCAAGGGCCAAGAAGATCGGCGCAACCATCGACAGCAGCATGTGAGAGGCCATGTGCGCGCTGAACAGGACGTGCGAGTACTCCCCCAAGCCGCCGAAGGTCGCCCAGGCGATGACGACCATGCCGGCCAGCCAAGAGATCGTGCGACCGATCGGCCAGGAATCGCCGCGGCGATACATGGCCCACACCCCGCGGAGATAGAACGCCGTGCCGAGGCCGACGATCGCCAGTCCGACCCCGTTGGCGGACCAGCCCAACAGGAGCCGCATCACGGTCGGTGCGGCCGGCAGCGGACCGCCCAGCAGCTCCTCGACCGGCGTCGTCAAGACGTCCTCCCCGACGGGCGTCGGCGTGCGGGACAGCGCCACCGCCAGCCCGACCGCGGTCGCCATGATGAGGATCTCGGTCACCGCGAGGCGCAGGAAGCCTGCGCCGGCCGCGATGATCCGCTTGCGTTGATAGAAGCCGAAGACGCCCAGCAGGATCAGCGCCGCGGTCTTGACCAGCACGAGTTGACCGTACGGCTCCCTGAACAGATCGTGCAGGGAGCGCAGCCGCACCGAGGCATTCACGACGCCCGAGACCGCGACGATGACGAAAGCCCACAGGGCCAGTGACGAATAACGTACGACTGCGGCTTCGAGCCGCTTGCTTCCGTGGATCGCGACCCAGCTCAGCGCAGCAAGTCCGCCAACCCACAGGGACGCGCCGACCAGGTGCAGGAGCAAGCTTGTCGTGGCCAGATCATGCGATCCCGACGAGGCGGTGTGACCTGTCAGTGCGACCGGCGCCAAGGATGCCACCGCGATGCCGAGCGCAGCGGCCGCCCAACGGACTGTGAGGGCGAACCGGGTCAGTACTGCGACGACGGCGGCTCCCAGAGCCTGGAGCCAGATCGCACGCCCATTCGACGTCTCGAAGTAGCCGGAGATCTCGGCCCAGCTCAGATCGAACAACGGCTTGCCGAAGCCGTCGCCAGCGGTCTTGACGAAGAAGTAGAACACGCTGAGCACGGCCCAGACGATCGCCCACCGTGACGCGAGCACGACGCCCCGCATCGCCAGACCCCGTACTCCCTCCTTGTCGGACGGCAGCAGGAACGCCGCCGCCAGGAGGAAGCCGATCACCAGGATCGAGGTGATGTCGATCAACAACTTGGTGAACGGCACCGCCCAGCCCACGAACGGCCCGGGGTCGGCGATCCCGAGCGGTGCCTTCTCGTACGAGCCGCCGCCGATCGTCAAGAACAGCGTCAGCGAGATCCCTGCGAACAGGATCGAGACGAGCGTGTCACGAGTTGTCTGCGTCATGCCGCTTCCTCAAAGGTGCGAGCAACAGGCCGATCGCGACCGCTGCTGCCAGGATTCCCCAGAACAGGTGGCTGCGGTGGCGGTGGATGAATCCGTCGTTGTCGGGCGCTTCGACCTGCTTGACCACGGATCCGGTCGTGACCTCGTACTTCACGGTGGCGGTGACCGGGTGCCCGTCGGCCGAGACGACCCGATACGACAGGGCGTACGTCCCACGTTGCCCGACATCGGCCACGTCCGCGGTGACCTGCCGATCGACGGCTTGGATATTGGTGACCTCGACCGCGCTCCCGTCGGGCGCGACGACCGCGACCTGCGGCGATGAACCGATGTTCTCGTTGAAGTCGAGCGCGATACTTGCCGGGGACGAGGTCATCGTCGCCCCGTTCTCGGGGTCGGACCCGACCAGTGCTGTGTGAGCACTGGCCGGGCCCGCCCCGAGAACACTCAGCCCAAAGATCATGGGCAGAGCAAGTCCCGCGAGGAGACTGCGAACGAGAAGCTGATTACGCACGACGCCGATTCTGTCGTAGTGCCACAACCAGAGCTGCGAGGGCCACGACGAGAGCACCGCCGCCGAGCCAGGCCCCGAGCGCCTGATCGTCCGAATCAGTCGTGTCGGCTACGGTTTCGGTGGTGTCATCCTTGGCACCGTGGCCGTCGTCGGTCGACTTCCCCAGGGTCAGGACGGGTGCCGGATGCTCCGGCTCCTTGTCACCGACCGTCGGCTGGTTCCAGTCGGAGATCTCTCCGTCGCTGTAGGTCTGCTCGACGTTGAACGCGATCGAGTCGGCCTTCGGGAACGGGCCGCCCGACAACGCGAATTCGTCGAACTCGCCGACGCCGATCCCATCGCCGTCGGCAGTCCAGGTGATGGTTCGCACTGCCTTGGTGACCGTGAAGTCACCGACCTTGGTCGGCTTGTCGAGCTCCTGAGTGTCGAGCTTGGCCTTCCAGCCAGGCTTGGCGCCCACGGTGACGAATGCGAACGGGGTCTCGGCCGGGAGGGTCACGACGATCTTGGTCGTGGCTGCCTTCTCGGATTCGTTCGGCACCCGGAACACCGCCTTGCCGAAGCCGTCTTGTGCGGCGTCGGTCGAGGATACGCCGACATGGGCTGTGGCCGGAGCGGCAATCGCCACCAGGCCGATCGTGATGAGCGCAGCACTGAGCCGCTTGATGGTGCGTGTCATGAGTTCTTCCTTGGTTGAGTGAGATGCAGAACAGGTCGTCACGACCCGCTCGGCGGTCCCCTCAACGAGCGCGAGTGCGCGAGCAGCACGTCATGGCGCGAGCGCGGCGCCACGACCGGAACCAGCGGCCGCAGCGATGGCACGACCATCGCGGTCCGCAGGATCGGCATGGCCCGCAGGCCCAGGCGTTCGGCAAGACCCCAGACGAAGCGCTCGCCCCTCGACAGCGCGAGTGCACTGACCAGGGTGGCGGCGACGTGACTGGCCAGCATTTGGGCATCCATCGTCATCGCGGTGTCAGAGCCTGCCCAGTGCACGCTGACCTGGCACAGGACGAGCAGGCCGAGGATCTGGCCCATCGTGACCCGCCTCGACGACAGCAACCAGGTGATCGCCGTGCCACCTGCGAAGACCGCAAGCACTGCCGGTGCCGACAACTGGCCGCCGGCTGTGTGGTGGCCCAAGGCGGCTGTCAGGACGCATGCGAGCGCCGCAGCGACCGAGCGCACGAGCCTCATGGGTCGACCCGCCGGGCTGAGTGCGCCGGCGCGATCGGGGAGGTTCACACGTCCACGATATCGGCGCGGTCCGGTGACGCTCCGGCAGGCCGCCTGAATCGACGAACCGTCAAGGCTGCCGCCACGATGAAGACCAGTGCGCCCAGGAGCCACCACCAAGGGAGAACGAGCGCTCTTGCTGGTGCAGGGGCCCGCGCTACTGTCCGGTTACCGTGGGGGCATGAGCCCTGATACCGCATCGTTCATCGCGCTCGATCAACAGTGGGGCGCGCACAACTACCACCCGCTGCCGGTCGTGATAGCCGAGGCGGAGGGTGCGTGGGTCACCGACGTCGAGGGACGCCGCTACCTGGACTTCCTGTCCGGCTATTCCGCGCTCAACTTCGGGCACCGTCACCCCAGGCTGATCCAAGCCGCGCACGATCAGCTCGATCGCCTCACACTGACGTCACGGGCGTTTCACAACGACCAGTTCGGGGCGTTCTGTCACGAACTGGCTGACCTGACGCAGACCGAGATGGTGCTGACCATGAACACCGGCGCCGAAGCCGTCGAATCGGCGATCAAGATCGCACGCAAGTGGGCATACGAGGTCAAGGGCGTCGCTTTCGATTCTGCCGAGATCATCGTGGCGGCGGGAAACTTCCATGGCCGCACCACGACGATCGTCTCGTTCTCCGACGATCCTCTGGCGCACGACAACTACGGGCCGTTCACCCCAGGATTCGTGACGGTGCCGTACGGCGACATCGAGGCGGTGCGGGCCGCGATCACGCCGTCCACCGCCGCAATCCTCATGGAACCGATCCAGGGCGAGGCCGGCGTCATCGTGCCGCCAGCGGGCTTCTTCTCCGGTGTGCGTGAGCTGTGCGATGAGCACGACGTGCTCCTGATCGCCGACGAGATCCAGTCCGGACTCGGCCGCACCGGCAAGCTGTTCGCGCTGGATCATGAGGACGTCCGAGCCGATCTCTACACCCTGGGCAAGGCCCTGGGCGGCGGGATCATCCCGGTATCGGCGGTCGTCGGCCGGGCCGATGTGCTCGGCGTCCTGGCGCCTGGTCAGCACGGTTCGACGTTCGGTGGCTACCCGGTGGCGTGTGCGGTCGGACGGGCGGTGGTCGAGCTGTTGAACACAGGTGAGTTCCAGACCCGGTCGCAGGAGCTCGGCAGGCATCTGCACCGACGTTTGGAAGCCCTGGTCGGCGAGGGGCTTCTGGCCGTGCGCGGCCGCGGCCTCTGGGCCGGCATCGACATCGACCCACGCGGCAGGACCGGTCGCGAGGTCTCGATGGCACTGCGCGATCGCGGCGTCCTGTGTAAGGAGACGCACGAGCGCACTCTGCGCATCGCACCGCCGTTGGTCATCACGACGGCCGAGATCGACACCGCCATGGATGCACTCGCCGAGGCGCTGCAGAGTTGAGTCCCTAGGATCATCCGGTGAGCGCAACCGTAGTAGCCAAGGGCCTTGCCGGCGGACATGACCACCGGACTCTCTTCTCGGGGCTCGACCTCACGATCGCGCCCGGAGATGTCGTCGGGGTCGTGGGCGCCAACGGCGGGGGCAAGAGCACTTTGCTGCGTCTACTGGCCGGTATCGACGAGCCACTGGCTGGTTCGGTGTCATGGGCACCGGCGGATGCCTTCGTCGGCTGGCTACCGCAGGAACATGACCGCGTCGACGGCGAGACCGTGGCCGGATACATCGCCCGTCGCACCGGCGCGGCCGCCGCGACCGAAGCCATGGAGACCACCGCAGCGGCGTTGGGCTCGGGCAGCGACGAAGCCGATACCGCGTACGCCACGGCATTTGATCGTTGGCTCGCAAGCGGCGCCGCCGACCTGGAGGACCGCATTCCGGCGGTGCTTGCCGAGATCGGGCTGACGACAGGTCCCGATGCGCTCATGACGAACCTGTCGGGTGGGCAGGTGGCCCGTGCGGCGCTGGCTGCGCTGCTGTTGAGCCGCTTCGACGTCGTCCTGCTCGACGAGCCGACCAATGACCTGGATCTCCTCGGGCTGGAACGCCTCGAGACGTTCGTCACGGGCCTGCGCGCGGGGGTCGTCCTGGTATCGCATGACCGCGAGTTCCTTGCCCGCTGCGTGACGAGGATCGTCGAGCTCGATCTGGCCCAGGACACGGTCTCGGTGTACGACGGCGGCTACGAGGCCTATCTGCACGAGCGCGAAGTGGCGCGTCGTCAGGCCCGCGAGGCGTACGACGAGTTCGCCGACACCAAGGCCGATCTGATGTCGCGCGCCCGCACCCAACGCGAGTGGAGCTCCCAAGGCGTCCGCAATGCCATGAAGAAGTCGCCCGACAACGACAAGATCAGGCGCCGGGCACAGAGCGAGTCATCTGAGAAGCAGGCGCAGAAGGTGCGTCAGATGGAGTCGCGCATCGCCCGACTCGACGAGGTCGCCGAACCGCGCAAGGAATGGGCCCTGCAGTTCAGCATCGCGGCAGCGCCCCGATCCAGTTCCGTGGTCGCCACCCTCAATCAGGCCATTGCGCAGTTGGGCGGCTTCACCCTCGGACCGGTCTCCTTGCAGGTCGACGCCGGACAGCGTATCGGGATCACCGGGCCCAACGGTGCTGGAAAGACCACGCTGTTGCGCATGCTGCTGGGCAGCGTGCCGCCGTCCGCCGGTTCGGCCTCGCTCGGTGCATCGGTGTCGATCGGCGAGATCGACCAGGCACGCTCGACGCTCGCGGCCGATCTCGTCCTCGGCGAGGCCTTCGGTCAGGAGATCCCTGAGATGACCGTGGCCGATGCCCGCACCCTGCTCGCGAAGTTCGGATTGAAGGCCGATCAGGTCTCGACCCAGGTGGCGCAGCTGTCACCGGGCGAACGCACCCGCGCCGCGCTGGCAGTGCTGCAGGCCCGTGGGGTCAACCTTCTCGTGCTCGACGAGCCGACCAATCACCTCGACGTCCCCGCGATCGAGCAGCTCGAAGAGGCGCTCGGGGCCTACTCGGGCGCACTGCTGTTGGTGTCACACGACCGCCGACTACTCGACAACGTCCGACTGGACGCTCGCTGGCAGGTCGATGACGGTCAGGTCACGGTGCGCTGAGATCAGCGATGGGCGGAGGCCCAGAAGACTGCCACGCCGACGTTGATGACGGTCAGACCGAGGATCGTGCCGAACAGCGCATTGCTGATCTGTTCCTTGCGCGTGTTGGCCATGACCAGTCCGAGCACCACCAGCGCGATGACGAGCTTGACGGCGATCTTGGCGTGATTGACGTCGGCGTCATCGGCCTCCAGCACGCCGACCGCGGCAAGACCGGCCAGGAACGCGGTTCCGGAGCCGTCGCGCATCGCGGCGTTGACCTTCTTGACCGGTGAGGACGCCTGGGCCAGGAGGCCGCCCAGGAGGGCCGCCATGCCGAGCAGGTGGATGAACAAGATGATCAGGCGAAGGGTTTCCACGGTCCAAGGCTAGTCCGCTGCGAGGTCAGCTGAAGAAGGTGGCTCCGCCAGGTGGCGCCGGTGAACGCGAACTGTCGGCGTCGGTGAATGGTGCTTTGGCGGCGAAGCTCGTCACGATCTCGCGGTAGGGCAACACCCGGTACGGGAACGGCGAGCTGGCAGCCCTGCGGGCGAGTGCCTCCCACGGCAGCGCCATGGCGGAGGCCGCGACCAGCACATTGCCGAACCGACGACCTTTGAGCGTGGCCGGTTCGGCACTGATCATGACATGGGCGAATGCGTCACAGACGCCCTTCACGGCGCGTCGCACATACGGGAAGGGTGCCCGGTCGGCGAGGTTGAGCAGCACGATCCCGCCGCCTGTCGTGACCCGCGCCAAGTCGGCGAAGAACTCGACGGTCGACAACTCCGCGGGGACCTGCGCCCCGTCGAAGGCGTCCAGCACGATGATGTCGGCGAGGTCATCTCGCATCGCCGCGATACCACTGCGGCCGTCTATCGGGCGGATCTTGATTCCGCTGTTGCGGGGCAGGGGCAGTTGTTCGCGGACGAGGGCCGTGACGCGCTCATCCGGTTCCAGCACGGTCTGCGACGACCGGGGTCTCGTCGCCGCGACATATCGGGGAATCGTCAGTGCCGCTCCCCCGATATGCACGATCCGCACAGGAGTGCCAGGGACGCCCACGGCATCGATGACATCGGCCATGCGCTGCATGTAGTCGAACTCCAGATGCGAAGGATTGTCGAGGTCCACGTGGGACTGATCCGTGCCATCGATCCGCAGTGTGAAGGCCGAAGGACGATCCCGGTCGGGCACTATCTCGATTCGCCGTTGGACTTCACTCACCGCACAACTCTAGGCCCGGCTTGACTAGGCTGTGACAGTGAGTAGCGACAAGGTGTTGGACGTCCGGGCAGTCGACTTCGTGCGCGAAGGCAAACTCCTGCTCGACCAGATCGACCTCTCGGTCAACCACGGCGAGCACTGGGCGTTGATCGGACCCAACGGCGCCGGCAAGACCACACTGCTCAATCTCTGCGGAGCGGTCAACCATCCGACCCGCGGCACGGTGCACGTGCTGGGCCGGCAACTCGGCCGGGTCGACATGCGTGAGCTGCGCCGCGACATCGGCTTCGTCAATCCCCGGCATCCCCTGCGCTCGAATCTGACGGTCGAGCAGATCGTCCTGACCGGCGCCACGGGGACCAATGAACTGATCCCCCGCTGGCGGCCCACCGACGATGAACGCGATCGGGCGCACCTGCTCATGAAGATGCTGGGGGTCGACGTGCCGACCTCGCCGCGCTGGCTGACGATGTCGCAGGGCGAACGCGGTCGAACGCTCATCGCCCGCGCGCTGATGCACGATCCGCCCCTGCTCCTGCTCGATGAGCCCTCGACGGGTTTGGATGTCGCGGCGCGCGAGCAGCTCCTGACCACGCTCGACGATCTGCGGTCGGTGCTGACTGACACCTCGACGGTCATGGTGACCCATCACTTCGAGGAACTCCCCCGCACCACGACGCATGCGGCCCTCCTGCGCGGCGGCCGCATCATCGCATCGGGTGCGGTCGACGAGGTGTTGACCACCGACCTGGTGACGGAATGCTTCGACTATCCGATCCGGGTCGAGCGCAATAACGGACGCTGGGCCGCGACGGCCGGCTAGCTACTCGATCAGTCCGGCTGCCGCGAACGAGATCCCGACCTGGCGCCGGATCTCATCCGATGCCTCCATCGAGATGATCGAAGCGCTGAGTGGCCTGATCGGCGTCTGGGTCTGCCCTTCGGCGATCCGCCGGGCTGCCTCAGTGGCCTGGAAATGCAGACCCGCGATCTGATCGCCGTGCGGCTCGTCGTACCGCAGCTCGATCGAGCGATCCGCCGAGGCCACCGTGATCGGACCTGGTGAATTGTGTATCGCCTCGACCGTGGCCACACCTTGACTGCCGATGATGACTATCTCATTGCGGGGCCAACCGTGGACCGTTGTCGCGATGACCGACATCGCACCGTCGGCATGCAGCATCGTGGCGCCGAGCTGTCCGTTGACACCGCGTCGATCGGGCACTCCCGCCGCCGCGACGGTCTCGGCCGGGCCGAGCAGAGACGTCACGTACGCGATCGGATACGTACCCAGGTCGAGTAGCGGCCCTCCTGCCAGGCCGGCGTCGAAGATGCGGTGATCGTCGGTGAAGTACTCGCCGTAGATCGTGTGTACCGATCGGAGTTCGCCGAGCAGGCCACCGTCGATGATCTGACGCAGCACATCCCATTTGGGTTGGTGCAAGGTCCACAGCGCCTCGGCACAGTAGACGCCCGTCTCCTCGGCCTTGGCCTTGATCTGACGCGCTTGGTCGGCGTTCAACGCGATGGGCTTCTCGATCAGCACGTGCTTGCCGGCGTCCATCGCGAGGAGCGCATGCTCGCAATGGGACGGGTGCGGCGTCGCGATGTACACGATGTCGACATCGCCGAGCGCTACGAGCTCTTCATATGATCCGACCGCTGTGGCGATCTCGTGGGTCTCGGCGAAGGCTCGTGCCCGTTCGGGCGACCGAGAGCCGACGGCGACGACTTCTTGGCCCGTGTGGGCGTGCAGCGATCGCACGAACTGATCGGCGATCCAGCCGGGTCCGAGGATCCCCCAGCGCAGACGGGGAGCCTGCATCGAGTCGGGCGTACGGGGGCTCGGCAGTGGGCTGTCCCAGCTCAGCTCCACGTCAGCCCACCCGCGCTGCCAGGACTCGATCGGGAGTCCTGACCTCGATCAGCATCCCTTTGGCGAGTTGGCGACCTCGCCTGGTCTCGGTCTCGCCATCGACCGAAACGTCACCGTCGACGATCATCGCGCCGGCCTGTGCGCCTGAGTCGGCGAAGTTGGCGAACTTCAGGAACTGTCCCAGCCGGATCATGTCGCCGCTGATCTCGATGGTCTCGGGTCCGGTAGTCATGGGGCAAGTCTAGAGTCGGAACATGCACACGACCGCCCGAGCCGATGTCTGGATCTCGTCGGTGCGGCTCTACAGGACCCGTTCCATCGCCTCGAACGAGTGCAAGGCCGGTCATGTGCGCATCAACGGGGCCAAGGCCAAGCCCTCGCTGCCGGTCAAGATCGGTGACCGGGTCGAGGCGCTCACCGAAGGCGGGCTGCGGATCGTGATCGTCACCAAGATCATCGTCAAACGGGTCGGCGCCACGGTCGCCGTCGGGTGTTACGACGATCTGACGCCTCCGCCACCGCCGAAGGAGGAGGTCGCGATCATGCCGCGACGCGATCGCGGTGCAGGCCGGCCGACCAAGCACGAACGCCGCGCGATCGACCGGCTGCGCGGACGTTAGGACAGGTGAGTGGACAAGAACTCGTTGATGTCGGCGAGCTCCTCGGCCGAGACCGCATGCTGCAGGCCGGGATAGTTCTTATCGGTCAGATCACTGTGGGCCGCGAGCCAGACCGAAGCGCGAACGGTGGCATCAGGTGCGATGATCGGGTCGGCGTCGCCATGCCCGAAGAACACCGGGACATCGCGGGCGAGGAGCACTTC
Source organism: Aeromicrobium sp. P5_D10 (assembly GCF_054049535.1). Classification (NCBI taxonomy): domain Bacteria; kingdom Bacillati; phylum Actinomycetota; class Actinomycetes; order Propionibacteriales; family Nocardioidaceae; genus Aeromicrobium; species Aeromicrobium sp. P5_D10. The sequence continues at coordinate 58,802 of NZ_JBFUME010000001.1, read as the reverse complement.
GTCGCCCGGCAGTGTCGCGTCGAGTACGAACCCCGACAGCACCAGACCTGCGACGAACCGGTCGGGACGATGACGCAGTAGCTGGCTGACCATCAGGCCGCCTTGTGAGAAGCCCAACAGGATCACCTGGCGCTCGGGGGCGACGAACTCGTCGAACCAGGCCAGCAGGGCCAGGGTCGCTTCTGCGGTCGCGGCGGGATCAGGACGCCCTGGAACCCGGATCGGGACCCAGGCGTGCGAACCTTCGCCGAGCGTCAACGGTGCGCGGACCGAGGCCGCAGCAAGTCCCGGTCTGAGGTGGGGTATCAGGCCCGGCAGATCGAGTTCATTCGAACCGTAGCCGTGCAGCAGCAGAACCAACGGCGCATCGTCGAGGCCGCTGCGGACGGTGTGCCGGTCGTCGATCACGAGAGTCGTCATAGTTGTCCTGTCAGGATCGGCAGCAACGCCTGGCTGCTGAGTGGGGCGATGTCGAGGGTGCCGGGATCGTGCGGATCTACCCAACGGCTCTCGGCGATCTCAGCAGCAGCGGTCGGGGTGCCGGCCAGCAGCGTCACCGAGTACACCTCGGCGAGTACCCGGTGTCCCGGCTCGTTCGCGGCGTCCTCCTCGAACGTGCCGACCCAGGTGAAGTCCTCGGCGGGCAGCCGAAGGCCGAGTTCCTCGTCGAGCTCACGCCGGAGCGTGTCGAGTGGATGCTCTCCTGGTTCGATCTTGCCCCCGGGCTGCATGAACATCGTCGTGCCGTGTTTGCGGACCATGAGCGCCTTACCCGATGCGTCGACGACGAGCGCCGCCGCGACGTGGATGACCGGCGCCGTCACGGCTGCACGGTCTTGGTCATGCCGCCCCATTTGTCGGTCCAGGAGGGTGGCTGCGACAAGGCTTCCAGGAGTGAGTCGAGGTCTTCACGGATCGTGACGATCGCCGACTGATCGGCCCGGACGAATCCTTGACCGACCATCGAGTCGAGCATCGCCTGCATGGGCTGCCAGAACCCTTCGACGTCGAGGAAGCCGCACGGTTTGGCGTGGATCGTGAGCTGCGCCCAGGTCCACTGCTCGGCGATCTCCTCAAGCGTCCCGGCGCCGCCGGGCAGCGCGATGAACGCATCGGCGAGATCGGCCATGAGCTGCTTGCGTTCGTGCATCGATTCGACGATATGCAGATCGGTCACGCCGTGGTGGGTCAGTTCGCGGTCGTGCAGTTGGCGAGGGATGACGCCGATCACCTGACCGCCTGCTGCGAGAGCCGAATCGGCCACGATGCCCATCAGTCCCACGTGGCCGCCACCGTAGACGACGCCGATCCTCTTCTCGGCCAGCGTGCGACCGGTCAGACGCGCCGCTTCCGCATAGGCAGGAGAACTGCCGAGGCTCGATCCGCAGAACACTGCCACCGTTGAGAGCGCCATCGCCCACCTTTCGTCAGGTGTCCATCGTGACGCAATCGACCGCAGTCGCGGTCGCCGGGTCAGCGGCGGCGACGCCAGTAGTTGGGCAGGATGTGCTTGACGAAGACCGGCATGCACTCGATGAAGTACCGCCGGAACAGTCGGCGCGGTTCCTGGGCCAGCCGGTAGAACCATTCGATCTTCGCTGCCCGGACCCAGCCCGGGGCCATCGTGGCATTTCCGGTGACCATGTTGACCGCGCCGCCGACGTTGACCACGACGCCGCCGAATCCAGCCCGCCGCACCTGCTCGCCGATCATGTCTCCGAACGGTGGTGTCACCGCCACGATCAGCAGATCGACGTCGTACTTGCGCAACTTCTTGGCCAGCCGCTTGGGCTCCCACTCGCCGCGATTGCCGTGCTCACGGAACACGACGTGCAGACCCGAATCGTGCAGCTGACCGCGAAAATCGTAGCCGACCCGGCGTTCCGCACCGAGGATCGCGGCCTTCTTGCCGTGGAACTGGCGGCCGGCCAACATCCGTTCGAGGAATTCAGAGCCTGTGACGCGTTCGGGGTCGATGCCCCGAGAACGCATGAGCGAGACGATGGGCCAGCCGTCGGCCGTGATGTAGTCGGCCTGTTCGATCGTGCGGGCGAATTCGGCCGACTTCGAGGCCAGAGCCAAGTGATGCAGGTTGACCGTCTGGATCCGCTTGGAACGCTCGTCGAGCACTGCGGCATCGAGATCCTGGTCGCTGAGAATGCACTTCTCGGCCATCTGGTCGATGAGTTCGGTCGTGATCACGTCAGCCCTCCCTTTGGTGAGACCTGTCAGCCTCACCAAAGGAGAGTCTTGAACCACCAGATCATGACGCGGAAATGCTGAGAATCAGCCGATCAGCGTCGGTTTGAGCTCCACGATCCGGCTCAGCAAGCCGTTGACGAAGACCGGCGACTCGTCGGTCGACAGCTCACCGGCCAGGCTGACCGCCTCGCTGACGGCCACCGCGTCGGGGACATCGTCAGCGAAGAGGATCTCGTAGGCACCGATGCGCAGCAGGTTGCGGTCGACGGCCGGCATCCGGTCGAGCGTCCACTCGTTGGCGTTCGCCGAAATGATCTCGTCGAGACGCTCGCAGTGGGCCATGACTCCCTCCACAAGGAGGACCGCATAGTCATTGACCGGGTATTCCTTGTCGCTGACCCGATCGGCGAGCGTGCCACCGGTCGGCAAGCTCTGCGCCTCAGATTCGAACAAGATGTCGAGGGCGCGCTTGCGAGACTTACTGCGTGAGGCCATCAGGCCTTCACACGACCGAGATAGCTGCCGCCTTCGCGGGTGTCGACCTTGATCTTCTCGCCCGAGACGATGAACAAGGGAACCTGGATCTCTTTGCCGGTCTCCAGCGTGGCCGGCTTGGTGCCGCCGCTGGAGCGATCGCCCTGAAGACCCGGATCGGTGTGGCCGACAAGCAGCTCGACCGAAGCAGGCAGTTCGACGAACAGCACGCGACCTTCGTTGGTGGCCACGAGAGCTTCCTGGTTCTCCAGGAGGAAGCCGATCGCGTCGCCCATGACCTCGGGCGGTACTTCGGTCTGCTCGAACGTCGTGGTGTCCATGAAGACGTAGCTCGTGCCGTCGTTGTACAGGTACTGCATCGTGCGCTTGTCGACATTGGCCGTCTCGACCTTCGTGCCGGCGTTGAACGTCTTGTCGACGAGCTTGCCGGTCTCGACGTTCTTCATCTTCGTGCGGACGAAGGCAGGGCCCTTGCCGGGCTTGACGTGCTGGAACTCGATGACAGCCCACAGCTGTCCTTCGATGTTGAGCACCATGCCATTCTTCAGGTCGTTAGTGGTGGCCATCAGCCAATCTCCAAGAGGTCTTTGGTCATCGTGGTGAGCACCTCGGGGGCACCCGCGGTCACGAGGACAGTGTCTTCGATGCGCACTCCCCCACGACCCGGCACATAGATGCCCGGCTCCATCGTGAGGACGGTGCGACTGGACAGTTTACCTGTGTGGGAAGCCGCGATGAACGGGTCCTCGTGGATCTCGAGCCCGACACCGTGACCGAGGCCTGTCGTGAACGCTTCGAGCCAGCCCGCAGCCTCCAGCGAACCACGCGCAGCAGCGTCTGCCGTGGCCACGTCGACGCCCTCACGTAGCTGGTCGAGCCCGGCAGCCTGCGATGCCTGGACGGCTGTGTAGACCTCGCGCTGCCAGTCGTCGGCGCGGCCGAGGACGACGGTGCGGGTGCAATCGGCGTGGTAGCCGTCGTATCGGGCACCGAAGTCGACCTTGAGCAGATCGCCGGCCACCAGTACGCGGTCGGTCGGGTGGTGGTGCGGGATCGCGGAGTTGTCGCCGGCGGCCAGGATCGTCTCGAAGGCGATCGTCTCCGCGCCGAGATCGAGCATCGTGCTCTCGAGGTCGCGGGCGACTTCACGCTCGGTCCGGCCGACCAGTCGGCCGGCCAATATCTGCTCCAGCGCGAGAGTCGAGATCTCGCAAGCCTTTCGCAGCGACTCGACTTCGGTGTCGTCCTTGACCTCCCGCAGCTGTTCGACAACCCGATCGGCTCCGGCGAATGTCGCAGACGGTGCGAGCTCGACGAGCCGTTCGTACGCATCGACACTCAGGGTGTGTGACTCCACGCCAAAGGTTCCAGCACCCACCCGTGCAGCCATGCCACCGAGCAGGTCTCGCCCGATCGCGTGTTCGACGTCGGGTAGCTCGCCTTTGGCCTGGTCCTGGTAGCGGCCGTCGGTCAAGAACACCGCGTCGCCGTCGACCGGCACGAGGACAGCGCCGTTGGAGCCGGTGAATCCCGTCAGATAGCGCACGTTGACCAGCGTCGTGACGAGTAGTCCGTCGAGACCCTGCTCGGCGAGTGCGGCGACAAGGCGGGAGCGACGTGCTGCGGTACTCATGACGAAATCGCCTGGTACGCGTCGATCAACAAGGATTCGGACGGTCCGGCGAGAATCGTGGGTACGGCCAGCGACTCCAACACCACGAATCGCAGTTGGTTGCCGCGGGTCTTCTTGTCGAGGCGCATCGTGGCCAGCAGTTGTTCCCAGATGCCGGGCCGGTACGTCGTGGGAAGCCCGATCGACTGCAGGATCGAACGGTGCCGGTCGAGCAGGTCCTGATCGATGTGACCGATGCGGTGTGCCATCTCGGCGACGTACACCATGCCGACGGAGATCGCTTCGCCGTGGCGTACACCGTAGTTCTCGAAACGTTCGATCGCATGACCCAGGGTGTGACCGTAGTTGAGCGCCTCGCGTCCGATCGAACCGTCGGCTCCGGTTTCGCGCAGATCGCCGGCGACCGTCCGGGCTTTGACCGCTATGCCCTTCGTGATGAGCTCGGCCACAATGTGCGACGTCGGATCCGCGATCGCCTCGGGGGCGGCCTCGATCAGCTCGAGGATTGTCGGATCGGCGATGAAGCCGCACTTGGCGACCTCGGCCATCCCCGAGCGCAGTTCGGCGGCGGGCAGCGTCTGCAGGACGTCCAGATCGCACAGGACACCGACCGGCTCGTGGAACGCCCCGACGAGGTTCTTGCCCTCAGTCGTGTTGATTCCGGTCTTACCGCCCACTGCCGCGTCGACCATCCCGAGCACCGTGGTCGGGACGTTGACGAAGCGCACGCCGCGCAACCAGCTGGCGGCCACGAATCCGGCCAGATCGGTCGTCGCCCCGCCGCCGAGACCGACGACGACATCGGAACGGGTGAAGCCGTTCTCGCCCAGGACCTTCCAGCAGAACGTCAGGACGTCGGCGGTCTTGGCCAATTCGCTGTCCGGCACCTCGATCAGGTGTACCGCGAGCTGATCGGAGACAAGCGGCTCGCGCAGCCGTTCGGCCTGCAGGCGCATCGCCGGAGCATGGATGATCGCGACCCTCAACACGTCGGATCCCGAACCGATCAGGCCGCGCAGTTCCTCGTGCACGCCGTTGCCGATCACGACCTCGTACGGACGGTCCGTCGCGACGGTCAGTCGGGTCGTCATACGTCCTCCTCGATGAGCGAAAGCACTTGGTCGACCACCTGCACGGGCGCCAGCGAGTCGGTGACGATCGTGAATCGGGCGACCTCTTCGTACAGCGGACGGCGGTGATCCATGAGTGACTTCATCTGCGAGCGCACATTGCCGAGCAGCAGGGGCCGGTTGCCGTTGAGCCCGACGCGCGAAGCAGCCGCGGCCAGTCCGACGTCGAGGAATACGACCCGATGCTGTTTCAGGAGCTGGCGCGAGGCAGCGCTGAGTACGGCCCCGCCGCCGAGGGCCAGGACGCCGTCATGCTCGACGAGCGCCGCTTCGACAGCCTGCTCCTCGAGGACCCGGAAGGCCGGTTCGCCCTGATCGATGAAGATATCGCGGACGCTGCCGCCTTGACTTGCCTCGATATCGGCGTCGGTGTCGCGGAACGGCAGTCCCAACCGAAACGCGAGATCGCGCGCAACGGTCGACTTGCCGGCCCCCGGAGGACCGACGAAGACGACGACTGGACTCAACGGATCCTCAGATTGGCCAAGTACGTCTCGACATTGCGCCGGGTCTCTTCGACCGAATCGCCGCCGAACTTCTCGATCAACGCATCGGCGACGATCAACGCCACCATGGCCTCGGCCACGATGCCGGCAGCGGGCACGGCGCAGACATCCGACCGCTGGTGGTGGGCGCGTGCCTCTTCGCCCGTCTCGACGTCGATCGTGCGCAGAGCACGAGGGACCGTCGCGATGGGCTTCATGGCAGCGCGAACCCGCAGAATCTCACCGGTACTCATCCCGCCCTCGGTGCCACCGGCACGGCCGGACGCGCGTCGAATTCCGTCTGGCGTGGGGAGGATCTCGTCGTGGGCCAATGACCCACGAGTCCGGGCAAGTTCGAATCCGTCGCCGATCTCAACGCCCTTGATGGCCTGGATGCCCATCAGGGCTTGCGCCAGGCGTCCGTCGAGACGCTTGTCCCAGTGTGTGTAGGAGCCGAGACCCGGCGGCAGTCCCTCGACGATGACCTCGACGACCCCGCCGAGCGTGTCGCCTTCCTTCTTGGCCACGTCGACCTCGGCGACCATCTTGGCGCTCGTCTCGGCGTCGAAGCAGCGCAGTGGATCGGCGTCGAGCGCCTCGACGTCGGCGAAGGTCGGGATGACGCCGGAGGGGGCGCGTACCGTCCCGAGCTCGACGACATGCGACACGATCGTGGCGTCGGTCGTCTGCTGGATGAACTGGGCCGCGATCTCTCCGAGTGCGACTCGGGCCGCGGTCTCCCGGGCGCTCGCGCGTTCGAGTACAGGGCGTGCCTCGTCGAAGCCGTACTTCTGCATTCCGGCCAGATCGGCATGTCCTGGACGAGGACGGGTCAGCGGCGCATTGCGCTTGAGTCCCGCGAGGACATCGTCGTCAACGGGGTCGGCGGACATGACCTGGTCCCACTTGGGCCATTCGCTGTTCGCGATGCGCAAAGCGATCGGGCTGCCCATGGTCGTGCCGTGACGTAGACCGCCGACGATTTCGAGCTCATCGGCCTCGAACGCCATCCGCGCACCTCGGCCGTAACCGAGACGTCGACGCGCGAGCGCGGCTTGGATTTCCTTGCTGGTCACCTGGACGCCTGCCGGCAGCCCTTCGAGGACGGCAACAAGGGCAGGGCCATGGGACTCACCAGCGGTCAACCAACGAAGCATGGAGCCAATTCTCCCATGGGTGCTCACACCACGTAGATGGCCGGTCCCCACGCGGCGCCGACGACCGCGCCGATCACCATGTAGGGGCCGAAGGCATAGGCACGGGCATCGATGATCTTGAGCCGGGACAGCAGGACCCCGAACACGGCCCCGAGGATGAAGCCGGCGTAGATGCCGACCAGCGTCTCACTCGTGCCGAGCGCACCGAGGGCCAACGCGAGGACGCCGGATAGCCGGACGTCGCCGTAGCCGAATGCGCCCCCGAAGAAGCGTCCGCCGAACCAATACAGCAGCCGGAAGACAACGTAGACGATCGCATTGGCGATCAACGCGAACTTCAGCACGTCAAGATCGTCGAGGAGCAGCGCGCCCAGCGCTACCAGCAGCAGCACCGCGAGATAGGTCGGTGCGACGATCAGGAACGGCAGGAGTTTGGTGTGCCAGTCGATGAAGGCCAACCACGACCCGACTCCGGCGATCAGCACCCATACCGGCATCAGCTCAGGAAGATCGATCCGCCAGGCGATGACACCGGCCATGGCTGCGGCCACGGTCGCGAGCCCGAAGGACAACAGCCTGTAGTCGGCCAGCGCCGTATAGGCAGGTTTGTCGGGCTCAGCACGCGGTGGTTCAGGCAGGCGTCTCAGCACCAGGGGGCCGGCCGCACCGATGAGCGCGGCCAGCACGGTCGCTATGGCGATGGGCACGCCTCGAAGACTAGCGAACGGACAGCGCAGAAAGAGCCGCGTCGCGCAGCCGCTGTGGAGAAACTGTCGAACCGGTCATCAGCTCGACCTGCAGCGCGGCCTGGTGGGCCAGCAGATCCAGCCCGGAGATCACCGGCACGCCGGCTTCGGCTGCCGCCCGGGCCAACGCTGTCGGCCACGGGTTGTAGATGACATCGAAGACCGCACGCGAAGATTCGACGAACTCGTGCGATCGTGAGCCGAACACGTCACCGGGGACCGTCGAGACGAGCAGATCGACCCGGCTGATCATGGGCTCTTCGATCTTGCGGACCGTGACGGCGATGCCCCGGCCACGAACGACTGCCTCGGCCTCGGCGGCACGGGACGGATCACGGACCACGAACTCGAGCTCCTCGACGCCCCCTTGCACGAGCGTCAACGCCAGGGAGGCGGCCGTGGCGCCACCGCCAAGAATGCGTGCGGTCTGCGGTGCCCGGATGCCCGCCTCGGCGATGGCCGCAGCGGCACCGGGCACATCGGTGTTGTAGGCCGAGATCATCCCGTCGTCGACGATCAGCGTGTTGGCGACGCCCAGGGTCTCGACAACACCGTCATGCTGATGACTGACCTTGGCGGCTTCTCGTTTCAGGGGCGCCGTGACCGAGAAGCCCCGCACGTCATCGCCCAGCGCTGCCACGAACTCGGCGAGCGCACCCTCGTGCACCTCGACGGCCTCATACGTCCAGTCGAGTCCCAACTCGGCATACGCGGCGCGGTGCATCGCGGGTGACAGCGAATGCGCGATCGGCGAGCCGAGGACTGCGCACAGCATCAGCAGGCCTCCGATGTCTTGCAGTACTCCTGCAACTTGGCCACTCCGACGTTGTGCTCGGCGAACGTCTTGGAGAACACCGTCTCGCCGGTGTCGAGATTGACCGCGACGAAGTACAGCCAATCACCGTCTGCGGGGTTGAGCGCTGCCTTGATGGTCTTCTCGCCGGGCGCACCGATCGGGCCGGGCGGCAGTCCGGCGTTCTGGTACGTGTTGTACTTCGACGGATCTGCGCGCTCCTCGGGCGTCGTGAACACGTCACCCTCGCGCTTGCTCACGTACGACACGGTCGAATCGAGTTGCAGCGGCATATCGATCTTCAGGCGGTTGTACAGGACGCGCGCGACCTTGGAGTAGTCCTCGTCCTTCTTGGCCTCGTACTCCAAAATGCTCGCGACGGTCAGCACCTGCTCACCGGTCAGACCCAGGGCCTTGGCCTTGGTGCCGATGTCGAGCGACCTGGCGACGTCGAGCGTCTTCTTGACCATGTCCTGCAACAGTTCCTCGGCGGTCGTGCCTGGCCGGACGTCGTAGGTGGCCGGGAACAGGTAACCCTCGGGGTTCAGGTTCGCGACGTCTGGCAGGCCGAGCTTCTCGGGCGTGTCGAGTACCGCCAGCAGATCCTTCTCCGAGATCTCGGTATTGGCCGCGATGGTCTTGACGATCTGGCCCACGCGGGCGCCTTCGGGGATCGTGACCTTGCCTTCGGCCCGGTTGTTCTTGTTGATCAAGGCGACAAGAGCGCTCTCGGCCGATGCCTTCTTGGGCAGATTGAAGAATCCGGCCTGCACGGCCTGGAATCTGGAATCCTTGAGGGCCAGCTGGTAGAACGCTTCGGCGCTCTTGACCACGTCGGCCTTGGCCAGGATGTTGGCGATCTGCTGACCGTCGGCGCCGCTGGGTATCTCGACGGAGACTGTGCCCGAGCCCTGGCCCGTGTAGTCCTCGGGGCCGCTCAGCATGTCGGAGACTTTGCCGTAGGCCAGGTAGCCGCCGCCCAGCACCGCGAGCAGGACGATCAGCACGAAGATGCGACGGCCCCACGGTTTGCGTGGGGGCGTTTCGGCCCGTCGACGCCCCGGCCCGGAGGGACCGCTGGTCATCAGGTCAAGTCCACTGTCACTCATGCGTTCCTCGCATACTCTCGCCGGGTGCCGAACCGCGGGTGCGTTCAGCGTCCAATGCCGTTTGCAGGATCACGGTAGCGGCAGCTTGGTCGATCACGCTGCGCCTGTCCTTGCCTTTGCGTCCGCGTTCTCGCAAGATCGAGTCCGCCGTCATGGTTGTCATCCGTTCGTCGAACAGTCTGATGTCGACCGGATCGATGGCTTCGGCAAGCTCGGCGCAGAAGGCCCGGACCTTGACGACGGCCGGACCTTCACGCCCCGACATACCGAGCGGAAGTCCGACGACGCACTCGAAGATCTGCAGTTCGTCGACCAGTTCGGCCAGACGTTTGACGGCACTGGGACCGGCCGCCACGGTCTCGACCGGCGTCGCCAGGACGCCGTCGGGATCGCTGACCGCGACCCCGATGCGCACGTCGCCGACGTCGACACCGAGCCTGCGTCCTCGTCTGAACGTCACGCGGCGTCCGTCATCCGGCCAACGCTGTCTCGACGGCCGCCAGCGCAGCGGGGATACCCGCGACGTCAGTGCCACCGCCTTGGGCGACATCGCCCTTGCCGCCGCCCTTGCCGCCGATCTTGGCACCGACAACCTTGATCAGATCGTTGGCGCTCAGACCACGGTCCAGGGCCGCGTCGTTGAGTGCTACCACTGCTGCAGGCTTGCCCCCCGCATCGCCGATCACGACGACGACGGCAGGACGATCGGCCAGACGTTTGCGGATGTCGAGTGCGAGCGTGCGCACATCTCCCCCACCAGCACCGGTCGCGTGGTGGCCGACGTACGCGACACCGCCGATGTCCTTGGCCCCCGCGGCGACGTCACCGGCTGCTCCGAGGAGCTGCTGGGCTTTGATCTTCTCGGCGGCCTTCTCAGCCGACTTCAGACGTTCCATGAGGTCCTGCACGCGCGCCGGAACCTCTCCCGGCTGAGTCTTGAGCAGATCGGTCAACTGGCGGACGACGTCGCGTTCCTTAGCGAGGTACTGGAAGCCTTCGATGCCGACCAGCGCCTCGACCCGGCGGTTGCCGGAGCCGACCGAACCGTCCGACGTGATCACGACGGTGCCGATCTGCGACGAGCGGTCGACGTGGGTGCCGCCGCACAACTCGCGGGACCAGGGGCCGCCGATCTCGACGACTCGCACGTCTTCGCCGTACGTCTCACCGAAAAGCGCGAGGGCACCCCACTCGCGGGCTTCGGGCAGCGACATCGTCTGCGCCGTGACGGGCAGATCGGCGCGCAGGGCGCGGTTGGACGCCTCTTCGACGCCGTGCAGTTGTTCGGGCGACAGGGCGCCGTTCCAACCGTAATCGAGGCGCAGGTAGCCGGGTCGGTTGTACGAACCGGCCTGCAGAGCCGTGGGTCCGAGCACTTCGCGCAAGGCGGCATGGACGACGTGGGTGCCCGAGTGGGCCTGACGGGCGCCGAGACGCCATTCGGGGTCGACTGCGGCCTCGAGCGTCTGATCGAGGGTCAACTCGCCGTCGGTCACTCGGACCTGGTGCACCACGAGGCCCCTGACAGGGCGCTGCACGTCGAGCACTTCGGCGCTGCCGCCGTCCCAGCGCAGGTGTCCGGCGTCGGCGTTCTGCCCGCCGGACTCGGCGTAGAACGGCGTGCGATCGAGCACGACCTCACCGACTGAGCCGGCCGTGATCGCCGGAACCGTTCCGCCCTCGGTGATCAGGGCGAGGACCCGCGACTCGGTCGTGAGCTGGGTGTAGGCGAGCCAATCGGTGGGGCCGTTGGCATCGAGCGCCGTGCGGTACACCGTCGTGTCGGCGTGGCCGCCCTTCTTGGACTTGGCATCGGCCTTGGCCCGGGCACGCTGCTCGGCCATCAGGGCGCGGAAGCCGTCCTCGTCGACGCTCAGCCCCTGCTCGGAAGCCATCTCGAGGGTCAAGTCGATCGGGAATCCGTACGTGTCATGCAGCGCGAAGGCGGCGTCGCCGGACAGCTTCTGCTCGCCGTTCTGCTTGACCGCGATCGCGGCGGTCTCGAAGATCTGCGTGCCCTTGCCGAGGGTCTGACGGAACGCATCCTCCTCGGCGTACGCGATCTGTTCGATCCGCGGGAAGTCGGCTTCGAGCTCGGGATAGGAGGCCTTCATGCGCTCGAGGCTGACCGGGAGCAGCAAGGGCAGCGCCGGGTCCTCGAAACCCAGCAGGCGCATCGACCGTACGGCGCGACGCAGCAGTCGGCGCAGGACATAGCCACGGGCCTCATTGCCCGGCGTCACACCGTCGCCCATCAGCATCAGGCCGCTGCGGACGTGATCGGCGATGACCCGGAAACGCACATCGTCGGTGTGGTCCTTGCCGTACGTCCGGCCCGAGATCTCCGACGCCTTCTCGATGACCGGGAACACTTCGTCGATCTCGTAGAGATTGCCCTTGTCCTGCAGCAGGTACGCAACCCGTTCGAGGCCCATTCCGGTGTCGATGTTCTTGTTGGGCAGTTCGGCGATGACGTCGAACTGGTCCTTCGCGCGGACGTTCGTGATCTCCTCCTGCATGAAGACCAGGTTCCAGATCTCCAGGAACCGGTCCTCATCGACAACCGGCCCGCCGTCGGCGCCGAATTCAGGTCCACGGTCGACATAGATCTCGCTGCACGGCCCGCCGGGCCCGGCCACGCCCATGTGCCAGTAGTTGTCGAGCAGACCGCGGTCCTGGATGCGCTCGTCGGGAAGTCCGGCGACCCGCTTCCAGATCTCGCGTGCCTCCTGATCGGTGTGCAGCACCGTGACCCAGATCTTCTCCGGATCGAAGCCGAGCCCGCCTTCGGCCAGGGAGCCGGTGATCAGGCTCCACGCGTGGGTGATGGCGCCCTCTTTGAAGTAGTCGCCGAACGAGAAGTTTCCGTTCATCTGGAAGAACGTGCCGTGACGCGTCGTCTTGCCGACCTCCTCGATGTCGAGGGTGCGGACGCACTTCTGCACGCTCGTCGCGGTGTTCCACGGCGGTGTCTCCTGGCCCAGGAAGTACGGCTTGAACGGGACCATGCCGGCGTTGACGAACAGCAGATTGGGATCGTCGAACAGCAACGGTGCCGACGGCACCACAGTGTGGCCCGCCTTCTCGAAGTGGTCGAGGAATCGTCGGCGGATTTCCGCAGTCTGCATCAGTGTGCCTTCTTGTCGGGTAGCACTCTCTTGGGGGGTGCCGTGTCGGGGTGTGCCTGGTCGAGGCGCCCGGTTGCTGAGTCGGGATCGGTCATCAGGTGGCGGGCGATCTCGTGCTCGCGGGCCTGCATTCCGTCCTGCATTTCGGCGGTGAATGCCCGCCAGCCTTGGCTGAGTGCCGCGGCCTGGTCGGCGAGACCGGGGGTCGAGAGTCGGTACGCCGCCCGGCGAGCCTTGGCAGCGCCGTACACGCCCGCGGCCGAACCGGCGATGAACCACACGATGCGGGGTTTCACGAGCCGAGCCAATCATCGCCGGGCGCACTAGGCTGCGCGGATCGAACGGCTTTGCGTCCTGCCTGAAGGCGTTCACGCCTGCGGCGCCGGTATTCGCGGCGCATCAACGCAGTGATCCGGTCGCGGCTTTCGGCCCGTAGCGCGTGGGCGACGCCGTGAGCGAAGACCGAGAGGCGTACGCCCGGTCGGCCCAAGGCGGTACGGACGACCTGCTGTTGTGTCGGTGGGACGATCAGCCGACCCTCGATGACCCGCGGCTCGAGTCGCACATCCAGTTTCGCCGGGACGTGGACGACCGAGGGCGAAATATCGTCCCGGTCGATCCGGGCGAGCGCGGTGCTCGGTGCGGACTGATCGTGAATGCTGCGAGCCGTTTGGCGCGCGGCACGCACGGCGATCAGCGCAGCACTGATCGCGACCACGGCCAATACCGCGGTCGCCGTCAGAATCCACAGCTCCGCCGACATGAAGACGAGCCTATCGCGCTGGCCCACCGCCCACATGTGAGGTCAGCGGTCGCGCAGGATCTTGCGGATCATCGCCAGGCGGTCCTTGAGGCGTGCTTCGAAGCCGTGCTCGGACGGTTCGTAGTACGTCGTGCCGTCGATGTCGTCCGGGGCGTACTGCTGCCCCACGACGCCGCGCGAGTCATCGTGGGGATAGGCGTAGTTGTGCCCGTGCCCCAACTTCTTGGCGCCCGAGTAGTGCGCATCGCGCAGAGCAGGCGGGACGGCGGCCACTTTGCCTGCCCGGACGTCGGACAGGGCGCGGTCGATCGCCACGATGACCGAATTGGACTTGGGCGCGGCCGCAAGGTGGATCACGGCCTGCGCGAGCGGAATGCGGGCTTCGGGAAATCCGATCATCGCGACGGCTTGTGCCGTGGCGGTCGCCAGTGGAAGGGCAGTCGGGTCGGCCATACCGATGTCTTCGCTCGCGTGGACCATGAGGCGCCTCGCGATGAACCGGGGATCCTCCCCCGCCTCGATCATCCTGGCCAGATAGTGCAGCGCCGCGTCGACGTCTGAGCCACGGATCGATTTGATGAACGCGCTGATGACGTCGTAGTGCTGATCGCCTTGTCGGTCATAGCGGACAGCGGCCTTGTCGACGGCCAGTGCGGCGTCCTCGACGTCGATCTCGGCCTTGCCCTGCGACGTCGCGGCGCCGGCGGCGGCTTCGAGATACGTCAGGACCCGACGACCGTCGCCGCCGGCCAACCGCACGAGGTGCGACTTGGCCTCGTCGGTCAGTGTGACGACGCCCGCCAGACCACGTTCATCGGTCAACGCGCGGTCGACCAGGACGCCGATGTCGTCATCGGTGAGGCTCTCGAGGGTCAACAACAGTGAGCGGCTCAGGAGCGGCGAGATGACGCTGAAGTGCGGGTTTTCGGTCGTCGCCGCGACCAGCGAGACCCAGCGGTTCTCGACACCGGGCAGCAAGGCGTCCTGCTGCGATTTGCTGAACCGGTGGACCTCGTCGACGAACAGGACCGTCTCGACACCGCTTTGTGCAAGGGCGCGCCTCGCCCCGGCGATGGTCTCGCGCACTTCCTTGACGCCGGCCGAGACCGCGGAGACCTCGACGAACCGCCTGTCGGTGTGCGCGCTCAGCAGGCTCGCGATTGTGGTCTTGCCGGTGCCGGGCGGGCCCCACAACAGGATCGTCAACGGCTGGTTGCCGTCGATCATCTGCCGCAGGGGCGATCCGGGCGCGAGCAGATGCTGCTGGCCGACCAGTTCGTCCAATGACCGTGGACGCATACGCACCGCCAACGGCGCGTTGGCCTGGGCGTTCCCTGCCAGGCTTCCGCCGCCCATACCGGACGGCGCAGCGCCCGGCAGGTCGAACAATCCGTCGGAGCTCATGTCTGGAGCCTAGGCGTCAGGTGTGACGTCTGCCTTCTTCGGCTCCGGCTTCCAGTCGACTCCGGCATCACGGCGCTGCTCCGGCGTGATCGGCGCGGGGGCGGCCGTCAACGGATCGAAACCGCCGCCGGACTTCGGGAACGCGATGACGTCGCGGATCGAGTCGGCACCGGCCAGCATCGCGCAGATGCGGTCCATGCCGACCGCAATGCCGCCGTGCGGCGGTGCGCCGAACGTGAATGCGTCGAGCAGGAAGCCGAACTTCTCCTGCGCCTCGTCCTCTTCGATGCCCATGATCTCGAAGACACGCTTCTGCAGGTCCTCGCGGTGGATACGGATCGACCCGCCACCGAGCTCACTGCCGTTGCAGACGATGTCGTATGCCCAGGCGAGCGCCGAACCCGGATCGGCGTCGAAGTTGTCGACGTCCTGCGGGGACGTGAACGCGTGGTGCACGGCCGTCCAGGCACCCTTGCCGACCGCGACGTCACCGGAGGCAACCGCATCGCCCGCGGGCTCGAACAGCGGCGCATCGACAACCCAGACGAACTCCCAGGCATCCTGGTCGATCAGTCCGCAGCGCTCGCCGATCTCCAGACGTGCCGCTCCCAGCAGCCCGCGGGTCGACTTCGTCGCACCGGCGCCGAAGAAGATGCAGTCTCCGGGCTTGGCTCCGACGTGATCGGCCAACCCCTCACGTTCGGCATCAGACAAGTTCTTGGCGACGGGGCCACCGAGCGTTCCGTCTTCGGCGATCGTGACGTACGCCAGACCGCGCGCACCCCGCTGTTTGGCCCATTCCTGCCACGCGTCGAACTGCCGGCGGGGCTGCGACGCACCGCCGGGCATCACGACGGCGCCCACGTACTCGGCCTGGAAGACCCGGAACGACGTGTCCTTGAAGAACTCCGTGCACTCGACGAGCTCCTGGCCCATCCGCAGGTCGGGCTTGTCGGAGCCGAACCGGCGCATCGCATCGGCGTAGGTCATGTGCGGGATCGGAAGCGAGATCTCATGACCAACCAAACGCCACATGGCTTGGATGATCTTTTCCATGAGCTCGATGATGTCGGCCTGCTCGACGAAGCTCATCTCGATGTCGAGCTGGGTGAACTCGGGCTGACGGTCGGCGCGGAAGTCCTCGTCGCGGTAGCAGCGCGCGATCTGGTAGTACCGCTCCATGCCGCCGACCATCAGCAGCTGCTTGAACAGCTGCGGGCTCTGCGGCAGGGCGTACCAGCTGCCGGGCTTCAGACGTGCGGGCACGACGAAGTCGCGGGCACCTTCGGGCGTCGAACGCGTGAGGGTCGGCGTCTCGATCTCAACGAAGTCACGCTCGCCCAGCACTTCGCGGGCCGCGGCGTTGACCTTGCTGCGCAGTCTGATCGCGGCGGCCGGACCGCTGCGGCGCAGGTCGAGATAGCGGTACTTCAGGCGCGCTTCCTCACCGACGTCGACGTGATCGTCGATCGGGAACGGCAACGGCGCCGCGGCGCTGAGGATCTCGACATCATCGGCGATGACCTCGATCTCGCCGGTCGGGATGCCGGCGTTCTCGTTGCCCGCCGGACGCTGCTGGACCGTCCCGACGATCTTCAGGCAGTACTCGGCGCGCAGCTGGTGGGCCACCTCTTCGCGGACGACTACCTGGACGACGCCGGAAGCTTCGCGCAGGTCGATGAACGCGACACCGCCGTGATCTCGCCGGCGCGCGACCCATCCGGCGAGTGTGACCTGCTGGCCGATGTGTTCGGTGCGCAGGCTTCCGGCGTCATGGGTGCGGATCACGAGAGTTGCTCCTTGGGAGAAATGGACGGTATGAGGTCTTCGGTGGGCGGCGTCCAGTCGTCGGGGTCGACATCGACCTGTTCGCCGCTGCGGATGTCCTTGACGGACAACGGCGGGAACCAGACGTAGGGGATGCCGCGTTTCTCGGCGTGCTGGATCTGCTTGCCGAACTTGTCGGCCTTGGGGGCCACTTCGGTCGGGATGCCTCGGGCGCGCAGCTTCTGGGCGATCGCATTGCTCTCCGGGCGCGACTCCTCGGCGTCGACCGCAACCAGCACGACCGACGGCACTGACCGCGTGGCCGACAGAGCCAGCGGGACGAGGAGGCGCGAGACGCCGAGCGAGATGCCGACACCCGGGTAGGACGTCTTGCGGTCCTGGGCGAGCTTGTCGTACCGGCCGCCTGAGCAGATCGAGCCGAGGTGCTCCCAGCCGGCCAGACGCGTCTCGAACACCGTGCCGGTGTAGTAGTCGAGCCCGCGGGCAATGCGCAGGTCGGCGGTCACGACGACCCCCTCGACCCCGGAGGCGCCGGCAACGACCTGGGCCAGCTCGTCGAGGCCCTCGGTCAGCATCTCGTGCTCGACGCCGAGTGCCTGCACCTGTTCGACGAAGGACGTGTCGGTCGTGACGATCTGGGCGAGCGCCAGGATCTTGTCGGCCTGGGCGTCGACGAGCCCCTGCTCGAGCAGCAGCGCGTGGATCTTCTCGGCCGGCAGCTTGTCGAGTTTGTCGACGACCTGCATCACCGCGGCGGGCTCTGCGACGCCGAGGCCCAGGTAGAACCCTTCGAGCACTTTGCGGTTGCTGATCTGCAGCGTCGGCGTCGGGATCGGCAGACCGGCCAGGGCCTCCGCCATGACGCGAGCGATCTCGACGTCGAAGTGGAATGGCAGGACGTCTCGGGCGACGACGTCGATATCGGCCTGCGTGAACTCGCGGAAGCGGCCCTGCTGGGGGCGTTCGCCGCGCCACACCTTCTGGATCTGCCAGCGACGGAACGGGAACTCGAGCTTGCCGGCGTTCTCCAGCACGTAGCGGGCGAACGGGACGGTCAGGTCGTAGTGCAGTGCGAGCTCGGCGGCATCGCCCTCGGCCGCAGCCAAGCGCTTGACGGCGTAGACCTCTTTGTCGATCTCGCCCTTGCGCAGCAGGACGTCGAGCGGCTCGACGGCACGCGTCTCGATGTTCGCGAAGCCGTGGAGCTCGAAGGTTCGACGAAGGTGGTCGAGCACCTGCTGCTCCACGATGCGTTCGCGCGGCAGGAACTCGGGAAATCCGGAGAGCTTCTTGGACATCAGGACGCCACCTCGGCCAGGAAGGGATTGGTCGCACGTTCGCGGCCGATGGACGTCTGATCGCCGTGCCCCGGCAGGACGACGATGTCGTCGTCGAGCGGAAGGACGCGTGTGCGGAGACTGTCCTGCATCTGCGGGTGCGAGCCGCCCGTCAGATCGGTACGTCCGATGGAGCCGGCGAACAGGAAGTCGCCGGAGAACATGATCTGAGAGACGGGTTCGGGACCGTCGTAGTCGACGCGGTACACGACAGTGCCGGGAGTGTGTCCCGGAACGTGGTCGACCGTGAACGTCAGCCCGTCGACCTCGATCGTGGTGCCGTCGGTGGCGTCCCGGACGTCAGCGGGCTCGGAGAATTCCGGCATGTCGTCGATCCCCAGCTGGGAGCGCAACATCGAGGCCGATTCGCCGGAGATCGCGGCCATCGGATCGGTCAGCAGATGACGGTCGCCCGGGTGGATCCATACCGGGCAGTCGAACTCCGCAGCGACATCCTGGGCATTCCACATGTGATCGAAGTGGCCGTGGGTGATCAGCACTGCGACGGGATTGAGGTTGTGCTCGGCGATGACCTGCCGGATACCTTCGATCGAGTCCATTCCGGGGTCGACGATCGCACAGCCCGAGCCAGGACCACGGGCGACGAAATAGCAGTTCGCCTGCAACGGGCCGGCTGGAAATGACGTGAGAAGCACGCAGCAAAGCGTACGCGAACGCCGTCGCGCGGTTGAGTCGGTAGGCGACGGAATAGCGCCCGTGAACAATTCATGGGTGCCGTGGCGTCGCGCCGGTCCGGTATCCACCTAGACTGTGCGCCATGAGTTCTGCGCCCACGAACCCCTGGGGTCGTGTAGACGACGACGGCAACGTCTACGTAAAGACCGCTGATGGTGAACGACTGATCGGCCAGTGGCCCGGCGGTGACCCCGCTGAGGCGATGTCGCTGTACGTGCGACGCTACGAAGGTCTCGAGGTGGAGGTCGATCTGCTCGAGAAGCGTCTGGAGAGCGGCACGGTCTCCCCCGACGATGCTGCCAAGGCGGTGACGAAGGTACGGGCGCTGCTGGTCGACGCACAGGCGATGGGTGATCTCGATTCGCTGGCCAAGCGACTCGATGCCATGCAGCCGACGATCGACAAGCATCGCGAAGAGCGCAAGGTCGAGCGTGCCGCCAAGGTCGCCGAGGCCCAGGTGGAGAAGACCCGCATCGCCGAAGAGGCCGAGAAGATCGCCGCCGGCACCGACTGGAAGGCCGGAGCCGACAAGCTTCGGGCGCTCTTGGACGAGTGGAAGGCGCTCCCCCGGCTCAGCAAGTCGGCCGACGACGAGCTGTGGCACCGCTTCAGCTCCGCTCGCACGACACACACGCGTCGTCGCAAGGCTCACTTCGGAGAGCAGTCGACGCTCCGCGATGCTGCCAAGACGATCAAGGAAAAGCTGATCGTCGAGGCCGAGGCACTGTCGACGTCCACCGACTGGGGTCCGACAGCGGGCAAGTACCGCGATCTGATGGCCGAGTGGAAGCGTGCCGGTTCGGCACCCCGCAATGTCGAGGACAAGTTGTGGAAGAAGTTCCGCGCCGCCCAGGACGCCTTCTTCCAGGCTCGCGATGAGGCCAACACGCTGCTCGACGCCGAGTACGAGGTCAACGCCGAGAAGAAGCTCGAGATCCTCGCCGACGCCGAGAAGTTGCTGCCGATCAAGAATGTCGACGCGGCCCGCAAGGCATGGCTCGACATCGCCGACCGCTGGGAGGCCGCAGGCAAGGTGCCGCGCGCCAAGATCGGCGAGTTCGAGGCCCGGATCCGCAAGATCGAACAAGCCATCAAGGATGCGACCGAGTCGGCCTGGAAGAAGACCGATCCGGAGAAGTCGGCCCGTGCCGACGACATGATCGGCAAGCTCCAGCGCGCGATCGACGAAGTCGCCGAGAAGATCAAGGCCGCCGAGGCCAAGGGCGACACCAAGAAGGCAGCGGATCTGAAGAAGGACCTTGAGTCAAAGGAAGCCTTCCTGGAAATGGCCAAAAAGGCCCAAGCCGACTTCTCCTAACCCCACCCCCACCCCCATCCCCGCTGACGAGGTGGTTACTGCCCCCTGAGGAGGTAGTTGCCGCCCGTCGGTGAGGTAGTTGCCGCCCTCCTGTGGACGACGACCTGGACTGGATCGGGCATGTGCCATGACATGAGCACATGCCCGAACTCATCAACGATGGTCACCCGTTCACCACAGCACAAGCCTCATCTCTCGGCTTGACACCCAAGATGCTGCGGCTCCGCCTCGCGCAGGGACTCGTGCGCCGAGTCTTCCGCAACGTCTACGTCGACGCCTGCGTGCCTGACTCCAGGGCAAGCCGCATACGCGCCTTGGCAGTGGCGACGCCAGCCAATGCGATCGTGTCGGACGAGACCGCCGCCTGGGTGCACGGCCTCGACGTCTTCGCGCCCGGTCGACGCCACGATCTCACACCGTCGATGCTCGTACGTCACGGCAAGGGACGAGTCGAGCACACCGGCAGCAACGGACGGCAAGCCATCATCGCGTCCGGCGACGTCGAGCTCGTGGACGGGCTGTTCGTCACGACCCCCTTGCGCACCACCTCCGACCTCCTACGTCGGATGTACCGCCCCTATGCCCTGGCAGCAGCTGATGCCTTCGCGCACGCGGGGCTGGTCGACCCGTTCGAGCTGATCGACTACGTCGACCAGCTCAAGGGGTTCCGCGGGATCGTGCAGGCGCGCAGCCTGGCGGCGATCGTCGAGCCGAAGACCCAGTCGCCCGGCGAGTCGTGGCAACGCTTGCGCATCATCGATGCTGGGCTGCCCCCGCCAGAACCCCAACACGAAGTCATCGATGACTTCGGTCGGTCGTACTTTATCGACCTGCCCTACCCTGATGTGCTGATCGGCACGGAGTACGACGGGCGCGAGTTCCACACCGACGACGAGCACCGACGGCACGACCAGGAGCGCCGGGACTACCTCACCGAGGTCTACGGCTGGCGCTGGATCATCGGGACCAGGGATCGAATCTTCGGGGACGACACGTCGTTCGAGCACGAGCTGGGTCGCGCGCTGGGGATCACTCCCCTGAGCAGATGGTGGGGAACGGGGCGCTCAGGACCTCCTCAAGGGGCAACAAGTGCCTCCTGAGGGGGCCGTAACTACCTCGTCAGGGTGGGCTTACTGGGTGAGGCGGTAGACGTCGAAGACGCCTTCGACGGTGCGTACGGCGCTCAGCACGTGGCCCAGGTGTTTGGGGTCGGCCATTTCGAAGGTGAACTTCGACTTCGCCACGCGATCGCGTCCGGTCGACAGTGATGCCGACAAGATGTTGACGTGCTGATCGGAGATCACCCGGGTGATGTCGCTCAGCAGCCGAGGACGATCGAGTCCCTCGACCTGGATCGCGACCAGGAACGTGCTCTTGCCGGTCGGCGCCCATTTGACCGCAACGAGCCGCTCGGACTGGCTGCGCAACGCCAGGAGATTCGCGCAATCGGTGCGGTGCACCGAGACGCCGGCTCCACGCGTGACGAATCCTTCGACCCGGTCGCCGGGCACCGGGGTGCAGCAGCGGGCGAGTTTGATCAGGACATCGCCGTCGAGGCCTTCGACAATGATGCCGGCGTCGCGGTTCTCAGTACGACGCCGCGGCGCGCCGATGCTCGGGAGCGACGTCGCCTCGGCGAGATCTTCCTGAGCGCCTTCGCGTCCGCCGGCCAGGTCGATGACCCGGTCGACGACGTTCTGCGGGCTGGCGTTGTGCTCGCCGACCGCGGCGTAGAGCGCGGAGACGTCAGCGAGATGCAGTTCCTGGGCGACCGCGGCCAACGTCTCATGCTTGAACAGCCGATGCAGCGGCAGCCCCTCCTTGCGCATCTGCTTGGCGATCAGGTCCTTGCCACGTTCGATGGCTTCTTCACGGCGTTCCTTCGTGAACCACTGCCGTATCTTGTTGCGCGCTCGGGGGCTGACGACGAATTCGAGCCAGTCGCGGCTGGGGCCGGCGTCGGGCGATTTGGAGGTGAACACCTCGACCACATCGCCGCTCTCCAGCGTCGACTCCAGCGATACCAGCCGGCCGTTGACGCGGGCGCCGATACAGGCATGCCCCACCTCAGTGTGCACGGCATAGGCGAAATCAACAGGGGTCGCATCGGCTGGGAGCTGGATCAGGTCACCGCGCGGGGTGTAGGCGTAGACTCCCGCGTTGTTCATCTCGAACCGCAATGTGTCGAGGAAATCGGCTGAATCGGCCGTCTCGGACTGCCAATCGAGCAGCTCGCGCAGCCAGCTCATGTCGTTGCCGTCGGGTCCCTTGATGCCCTTGCCGGCGGCGCCGTCCTCCTTGTACTTCCAGTGCGCCGCGACACCGTATTCAGCGCGGCGGTGCATCGCGAAGGTACGGATCTGCAATTCGACGGGTTTGCCCTGAGGACCTATCACCGTCGTGTGCAGCGATTGGTACATATTGAACTTGGGGACCGAGATGTAATCCTTGAACCGCCCGGGAATCGGATTCCACC
Source organism: Aeromicrobium sp. P5_D10 (assembly GCF_054049535.1). NCBI lineage: Bacteria > Bacillati > Actinomycetota > Actinomycetes > Propionibacteriales > Nocardioidaceae > Aeromicrobium > Aeromicrobium sp. P5_D10. The sequence goes on along the minus strand of NZ_JBFUME010000001.1, from coordinate 36,142 downwards.
GGGCATGCAAGACGCCCAGGACGCCGTAGCAGTCGGCCACCGAGTCGACCAGGATGCGAACTCCGACCAGGTCGAAGATCTCGGAGAACTCACGCCCGCCGACCAGCATCTTCTGGTAGATCGAGAAGTAGTGCTTGGGCCGGCTCGACACCGTTGCCTTGAGCTTGACGTGACGCAGATCGGACTCGACGTCGCTGACGACGCGCTCGAGGAACTCCTCGCGTGACGGTGCCCGGTCGGCGACCAGGCGCACGATCTCGTCGTACACCTTGGGATGCAGGGTCGCGAATGCGAGATCCTCGAGCTCCCACTTGATCGTGTTCATACCGAGGCGGTGGGCCAGCGGTGCGAAGATCTCGATCGTCTCGCGGGCGATCCGCTCCTGCTTGTCTTGACGCAGGTAGCGCAGCGTCCGCATATTGTGCAGCCGGTCGGCCAGCTTGATGACCAGGACACGGATATCGCGGCTCATCGCGACAACCATCTTGCGGATCGTCTCGGACTGCGCCGAATCGCCGTATTTGACCTTGTCGAGCTTGGTCACCCCGTCGACGAGGTGTCTGACCTCTTCGCCGAAGTCGGCGGTCAGCTCATCGAGCGTGTACGGCGTGTCCTCGACCGTGTCATGCAGCAGCGCGGCACACAGGGTCGGCGTCGTCATGCCGAGCTCGGCCAGGATCGTCGTCACGGCCAATGGGTGCGTGATGTACGGATCGCCGCTCTTGCGCTTCTGCCCCGAGTGCATCTTCTCGGCGATCTCATAGGCCTTCTGGATCGCGGTGATGTCGCCCTTGGGATGCGTGGCCCGGTAGACCTTGATCAGCGGGTCGAGCACGGTGTCGGGCGAGCCCGTACGCCCGCCGCTGATACGCGCCAGCCGATTGCGCACGCGGGCAGAAGCCGGTGCCGAATCGGTGTTCTTCGACTCGACCGGACGCGCTTCGATACGGTCAACCACGCTGGCTCCTCATTGTGTCCTCCATGGTATGCCAGAGGTTCCAGCACTCACTTCGGCACAGTGTCAGAGCAGCTCACCGATCAGGGTCGCGGCGGCACCGGCCACCAACAGCACGACAAGGACGAGCGCAACGATACGTACCTGGTGTGGATTCATGATTCTCGCTTCTCGGCAGGGTTGTGACGGTGAGGATCAGTAGGTGCGGACGGCCGCGCAGCCGACCGGCGCGAGGCGCTCGGCCCCGGCGAGGTCGGCGAGCTCGATCAGCACCAGGTTGCCGGCCACGACTCCCCCGGCCTGCTGGACCAGTTCGGCTGCCGCCAACATCGTCCCGCCCGTGGCCAGGACGTCGTCGACGACCAGAACCCGTGCACCGGGTGCCAAAGCGCCTACGTGCATCTCGAGCGTTGCCGAACCGTACTCCAGGTCGTACGAGGTCGAGTGCGTTTCGGCGGGGAGCTTGCCTGCCTTGCGCACCGCGATGAATCCCACGCCGAGTCGAAGTGCGATGGCCGGACCGAGGATGAAGCCACGGGCCTCGATGCCGAGCACGGCGTCGACCGGGCCGACCTGACCGGCCAGCTCGACGAGCTGGTCGATTGTCGAGGCCAAGCCGGCGGCGTCCGCGAGCAATGGGGTGATGTCACGGAATGTGACACCTGGTTCGGGCCAGTCGGCGATGGGCCGCACCAGATCATCGATCACGGTGTCCAGCTGGGTCATGCGGATCCTCTCGAACGTGAAGAACGGCTAGGAGCCGGAGATATCGACCTTGCATGCCGTCTTGGCATGTTCCTCGATCGCCGTACGAGCCTTGGTGACATCGGCGGACGTCAGTTTCTGGATGACGTCGAGCGGGATCTTGCCGCTGGTCAGTGCCTTCTGCGCGGCGGCGGAGTCGGTGAAGTCGACCTTGGCCTTCTTGAAGGCGGCTTCCAGCTCGACGAACGCACCGTCGAGCACCTTCCATTGCGCCGAGACCTTGTCTGGGGCGGATGCGGCCAGGCTGTGGAACGTCTTCAGACTGTCCTTGATCGACACATTGCTGGCCGGGGCCCCGATCGTGGTCTGCGCGCTCTTCAGCTCTTTGCAGTAGTCGGCGGAGGATTCCGAGGCCGGCTTGTCATCACTGCCGCCGCAAGCAGCCAGAGACAGTCCGACCATGACGATTCCGGCGGCCAATCCTGTGTGCTTCATCGAATCTCCTCAGTAGACGTCACGACCCTATCGGGAGGTGCCGAACGACGAACCGTCCGCTACCGACCCTTACCCCTTTGCGACCGCGGCTTGCGCGATGGCTGTGCGCGCTTGGCCGATCCCGAGGATGTGACCGGACGCGCCGGCGTGCTCGAGCCGACTGCGACCGGCGTCTCGGCGTCCTTCGCCCGACGGGCCAGAACCCGCGCGGTGTGGGCCTTGATCGCCGGTTCACGGTCCTTGAGCTGGGTCAGCAACGGGGTCGCCAAGAAGATCGACGAGTACGCGCCGGCCAGCATGCCGACGAACAGCGCGAGCGCCAAGTCCTTGAGCGGACCGGTACCCAGGATGAACACACCTGCGAACAGCAGCGCCGCGACCGGCAGCAAAGCCGTGACGGTGGTGTTGATCGACCGCACCAAGGTCTGGTTGAGCGCCAGGTTGGCCTGCTCAGCATAAGTTCTCGTGGACGACTTCAAGATGCCCTTGGTGTTCTCTCGCACTTTGTCGAACACCACCACGGTGTCGTACAGCGAATAGCCCAGGATCGTCAGAAGGCCCGTCACCGTGGCCGGTGTGACCTCGAAGCCCGAGAGGGCGTACACACCCGCCGTGATGATGAGATCGTGCGCGAGCGCGACGATTCCGGAGACAGACATCCGCCACTCACGGAAGTACGCCCAGATGAACAGCACGATGAGGATCACGAAGACGATCAGGCCGGTCAGTGCTTTGGTGGCGACCTGCTTGCCGTACGTCGGGCCGATCAGATTCTGACTGACCTCCGTCGCCCCCGCAGACTTGAGCGACTCAGTCACCTGCGTCGCCTCATCCTGCGTCAGGGCTCGCGTCTGGATTCGGATGGTGTCTTTGCCAGAGGTCTGGACGGTGGGATCCCCGGCTTCGGGGACGTCAGCATCCTCAACTGCCTGGACCATGGCGTCGGACGATTCGGAATTGGCGACCTGGACCTTCGCGGTGAACTCGACGCCTCCCTTGAACTCGACACCCAGATTGAAACCACGCACCACGAGCGCGAGGCCCGCCACGATCATGATTCCGGCCGAGATCGCGTAGAAGAGCTTGCGCCGACCCACGAAGTTGAACGAGACACGTCCCTCGTAGAGGTTGTGCCCGAACTCACTGATGCGGCTCATACGCTGGCCTTCCCCTCGGTGCGGACGTCCTTGGAAGCACCGATCTGCGACACCTTGCGGCCCGAGATGCCGAGGTGGGCCGCGTCCAGGCCCGAAAGCTTGTGTCCCTGACCGAAGAACTTGGTTCTGGCCAGGATCGAGACGAGCGGTTTGGTGAAGAAGAACACAACGAAGACGTCGATCAACGTGGTCAGACCCAGTGCGAACGCGAATCCGCGGACGACGCCGATCGCGAAGAAGTACAGCGTCAACGCGGCGATGATCGAGACGGCGTCGGCGGCAAGGATCGTCCCTCGCGCCCTGGCCCAGCCGGCCTCGACGGCGAGGCGAAGTGACTTGCCATCGCGCACTTCGTCGCGGATACGTTCGAAGAACACGATGAACGAGTCGGCGGTGATGCCGATCGCGACGATCAATCCCGCGATACCAGGCAGGGTGAGGGTGAATCCGACTCCCTTGCCGAGCAACAGCACCATGACGTAGGTCAACGCCGCTGCGACCAGCAACGAACCGATGATGACGAGTCCCAGGCCGCGGTAGTACAGCAGGCAGTAGACGATCACCAGTATCAGGCCGATGACCCCTGCGATCAGCCCCGCGTCGAGCTGGGAGCCGGCCAGCGACGGGCCGATCTCCTCGCTGCCGTTGATGCCGAAGGTCAGGGGCAATGCGCCGAATTTGAGCTGATTGGCCAGCGCCTTGGATGTGGATGCGGTGAAGTCGCCGGTGATCGACGACTCGCCGTTCGTGATGGGGGCCTGTGAGGCGGGGGCGGTGATGACATCGCCGTCGAGGACGATCGCGAACCGCTTGCTCGCCGGTGTCAGAGCCGTCGTCACGTCCTTGAACACGCCTTTGCTGTCGCCCTTGAGCGCGATCTGGACGGTCCACTCGGCACGCTGCGAGTCGTAGGCCGCATCGGCGCTCTTGATGTCGCCGCCGGGAATGACGGTGGGGCTGAGGATCTGCACCTCGCCGCGCTTGGTGTCGCAGGTGACAAGTGGTTGGGCGGCCACGTCGTTGACGTCGACGCCCTCAGGGTTGCAGACGAACGCTGCGGCCTGCGCCTGCAGCGCTTTGATACCCGGCTGGACGGACTCGGGCAGCGCCTCGAGCCCTTGGGTCTCGGCCTTGATCATCTGATCGAGCGTGAGCTTGCTCCAGTCGATGCCGTCGATGATCTTCTGTTGCGCCGCGGTATCGGTGGTCTTTGCCGCACTGGGCAGGTCACCGGTCCACAACAGGCGGAATCGCAGCTGCGCGGTCTTGCCGACCTCGTCGACGATGCCTGCCTTACGCTCGCCGGGGATCTCGATGATGACCTGGTCGGAGCCCTGCGTCGTGACCTCGGCCTCGGTGACACCCGAGGCATTCACGCGCTGGTCAATGATGCTGCGCGCCTGGTCGAGCTTGTCCTGAGTCACTTTGCCGTCGGTGGCCTTGGCCTGCAACGAGATACGGGTGCCGCCCTCGAGATCGAGGCCGAGCTTGGGATGCCAGGCGCTGTTCTCGCCCTTGTCATTGGTCAGGTCGATCAGTGCCACAAGGCCGTACAACGCGATGATCGCCGCGAGGAACAGCGTCAACGTCCGCTTGGGGCGAGGCGTCGTCGAGCTGCGCGGTTTTGCCTTGGCCATCACTCTTCGGTGCTTTCTTCGGCTTCGGACTCGATCTCGGCCGGAAGGATCCGTGAGACCGCATGACGGTTGACCGTGATGACGGTCTCGGGCGCTATCAGCAGTTCGACCGTTTCGTCGCCGACTGTGACCGTCTCGCCGAAGATCCCGCTGGCCAGCATGACCTGCTGTCCGACCTCCAGCTGACGTTGCAGCCCCTGGAACTCACGTTGGCGTGACCGCGCGGGCCGGACCACCAGAAACCAGAAAGCAAGGATGAGTACGACGATCGGCAAGACGGTCGAGGCCCAGTCATTCACAGTGAAACTCCGATGCTTTCGTGGTGACCCGATGTCACCTCAGGCTTGGCCGGTGGGCCGCCGGATAGTTTAACCCGGCAACCGAATTGACGTGAGCCGGTTCACCATATGTCGCTCAGGCGATGTCGTCGGGCAGCGCGAGCTGATCGGATCCCGCCGGCGCCGTGAGTCCCAGATGACGCCAAGCCGCCGGAGTCGCGATGCGGCCGCGGGGCGTCCGGGCCAAGAATCCGAGCCTCACCAGGAACGGCTCAGCGAGTTCTTCGACCGTCTCGCGCTCCTCTGCGACGGCGACCGCGAGAGTCGAGACACCCACAGGCCCTCCGCCGAAGCTGCGGCACAGCGCATCGAGCACCGCCCGATCGAGCCGGTCGAGGCCCAGCTCGTCGACCTCGTACAACGCCAAGGCACTCATCGCCACTGAATGATCGACGACTCCCCCGGCGCGCACCTCGGCGAAGTCACGCACTCGACGCAACAGCCGGTTGGCGATACGCGGAGTGCCACGGGAGCGGGTAGCGATCTCCCGGCCAGCATCCTCGGACGCCTCGAGACCGAGCAGGCCAGCCGACCGCTTGACGATGCGGTGCAGTTCATCGGCATCGTAATAGTCGAGCTGCGCGGTGAATCCGAACCGATCCCGCAACGGGCTGGGCAGCAGACCGGCCCTCGTCGTGGCGCCCACGACCGTGAACGGCGGGATCTCCAAAGGAATCGCTGTCGCACCGGGCCCTTTGCCGACAATCACATCGACGCGGAAGTCCTCCATCGCCATGTAGAGCAACTCTTCGGCAGGCCGCGACATCCGGTGAATCTCATCGATGAACAGCACATCGCCCTCGTTGATGCCCGAGAGGATCGCGGCAAGATCGCCGGCGTGCTGGATCGCCGGGCCACTGGTGATGCGCAGCGCCCTCGACAATTGATTCGCAATGATCATCGCGATCGTGGTCTTGCCCAGTCCTGGCGGTCCGGACAGCAGGACGTGATCGGGAGTGCGTCCGCGAGCCACAGCGGCCTCGAGCACCAGGGAGAGCTGTTCGCGCACTCGTTCCTGCCCGACGAGCTCCTCGAGCGTCTTGGGGCGCAACGCCGCCTCGAATGCCCGATCTTCTGGGCCGGCTGCGGCGACCACGACGTCATCGTCATCGCCGCCGTCACCCATGAAGGTGTCGTCGTGCATCAGCGGCCCTTGGCCAGTGAACGCAAGGCATCGCGCAGGATCTGCGACACATCGGGCGTCGAGCCTGCGGGCAATTCAGACGCAGCGTGGTCGAGCGCCGCCTCGGCCTCGCGCGCCGACCAGCCGAGTCCGAGCAGGGCCTCATGCACTTGCGTACGCCAGGCTCCCCCAGCCGAGATCGTCTGGCTCGTGACACCGACTCGATCCTTCAGCTCCAACACGATGCGTTCGGCACCTTTGCGTCCGATGCCGGGCACAGTCGTCAGGGTCGCCAGATCACCTTGGCCGATGGCCTGTCGGAGACGGTCTGGATCGAGCACCGCGAGCATCGCCTGGGCGACCTTCGGTCCGATACCGCTGGCGGTCTGCACCAACTCGAACATATCGCGTTCGTCATTGGTCGCGAAGCCGAAGATCGTCAGGGAATCCTCTCGGACGACCATCGAGGTCGACAGTTGAACTTCGGTGCCGATCCGCAGTGTCGCAATGGTGCTGGGCGTGCACATGACCTGCATCCCGACCCCGCCTACGTCGATGACGGCCGAGGTGATGGTGACGCCGGCAACCGGGCCGCGGACATGAGCGATCATCGTGCTTGAGCCTTTGCTGCGGCGACGGCCGCTTCGAGTCGGTTGGTGGCTCCCCCGCGCCAGATATGGCAGATCGCCAACGCCAGGGCATCGGCGGCATCGGCGGGCTTGGGCGCCTGCGTCAGCCGCAACAGCCGGGTCACCATCTGGGTGACCTGTGCTTTGTCGGCACGACCGCTGCCCGTCACGGCGGCCTTGACCTCGCTGGGGGTGTGCAGGTGCACGGGGATCCCATGGCGGGCAGCGACGAGCAGCGCGACGCCGCTCGCCTGCGCAGTGCCCATCACGGTACTGACATCGCGCCGGCTGAATACCCGTTCGACCGCCACGGCATCGGGACGATGGGTCAGGATGCTGGCCTCGAGCTGCTGCTCCAGGCGATACAGACGTCGGGCGATGTCGAGATCGGCAGGTGTGCGGAAGACTCCCACATCGACCATCGTCAGGGGGCGCCCCACCGTTCCGTCGACGACACCCACACCGCACCGGGTCAGGCCCGGATCGATGCCCAGGACCCTCATCGGACCGTCACCGAGTTAGAACGCATGTTCGACAGCTTAGACCGCCCCACAGCTATGCCGCGGGCGACTCGCCGGACCTATTCGGCTGCTGCCATGACTTCGTCCGAGGCGTCGAAGTTGGCGAAGACGTTCTGCACGTCGTCGCAGTCCTCGAGCGCATCGATCAGGCGCATGATCTTGGAGAATGCCTCGGCATCGACCTCGACCGTCACGGTCGGCACGAAGTTGGCGTCGGCGGAGTCGTAGTCGAGACCCGCGTCCTGTAGTGCGGTCCGAACGGCCACCAGGTCGGTCGCCTCACACAGCACCTCGAAGGAACCGTCGAGATCGTTGACCTCTTCTGCCCCGGCGTCGAGCACGGCCATCAGGACGTCGTCCTCATTGGTCGGACCGCCCTCTTGCTCCTGCGGGACGATGATGACGCCCTTGCGGTGGAACATGTACGACACCGAACCCGGATCGGCCATGGTTCCGCCGTTACGGGTCATCGCGGTGCGTACTTCCATCGCCGCGCGGTTGCGGTTGTCTGACAGACATTCGACCAAGAGCGCGACTCCGCCCGGCGCGTAGCCTTCGTACATGATCGTGATGTAGTCGACCGCATCGTCGCCGACGCCGCCGCCGCGCTTGACCGCCCGGTCGATGTGATCCTTGGGGACCGAGGACTTCTTGGCCTTCTGGATCGCGTCATACAGCGTCGGATTGCCCTCGGGGTCGGCCCCGCCCATGCGCGCGGCGACCTCGATGTTCTTGACCAGTTTGGCGAACATCTTGCCGCGCTTGGCGTCGACGATGGCCTTCTTGTGCTTCGTGGTCGCCCACTTGGAATGGCCTGACATATATGACGCCCCTTAACCTGTAATCGACGAGTTATGACTGCCGAACGAAGTCGACGAAGTAGCTGTGGACACGCAGGTCGTTGCCGACCTCGGGATGGAACGACGTCGCCATCACATTGCCCTGACGGACCGCAACGATTCTACCGGCAGCCTCACCAGAATCGATCCTGGCAAGCACGTCGACCCCGTCGCCGACCTGCTCGACCCATGGTGCCCGGATGAAGACGGCGTGCACGGGATCACTGAAACCGTCGAAGGCGATATCTCCCTCGAACGAGTCGACCTGACGGCCGAACGCGTTGCGGCGCACCGTGACATCGAGCCCGCCGAGCGTCTCCTGCCCGACGATCCCGTCGACGATGCGGTCGGCCAGCATGATCATCCCGGCGCAGGTGCCGAACGTCGGCATGCCCGCACCGATCCGTTCGACCAGCGGCTCGAACAGTTCGAAGGTCCTGGCGAGTTTGTACATCGTGGTCGACTCTCCACCCGGGAGGACGAGTGCATCGCACTTCGCGAGTTCTTCGGGCCTCCGGACGGCCACGGCGTCAATACCCAGCACCGTGAGGGCACGGATGTGCTCACGAAAATCGCCCTGCAGTGCAAAGACGCCGATCGAGGGGGAAGTCACGGGCCAACACTACTGAACCCGACTGCAGACATGAGGAGGCGGCAGTGGCGTAAGAGACAAGTCTCCAGGGGATACGCCACCACCGCCAAGACCTGATCCAATAAAGCTCCCGATCAGGCCACAAAGAGCGTATGAACCACCCGCGAAGAACGCGGACGGAGTTCACAGCTCCCTCTTGTCGTCATACGTTGGAGGCACTCCCATACCTCGCGCACGTCGACACCTCGATCATACCCCTGTGCCGGTCAGGAACAGAGTCCCACCAGGAACAGCAAGTTGGTGTACGTCAGCGAATTGGACGGTGCCGACGTCCAGGTCACCGAGCCGAAGTTGGTCTGGGCCTCGACCCAAAAACGCCCGCCGGTGATCAAACCGCTCAGACTCTTGCTGAGTACGGCGGCCCCGACAGGTTCAGTCGTTGCACCGTTCGCCCCGGAGTGCAGGACATATCCTGTCGCGCCGGCTACCTCGGTCCAGGTGACCTGGACGCTTCCGACGCTGATCAGACCGCAGGCCGCGACCGGTGCAGGGATCGTCCGCGCGGTCAGGGAAGCGCCGGTGATCGGCGCTGCGTCACTCCACGGGATCGCCTGGGCCGGTCCCCCACACGCCAGGACCAACGCTGTCGCCGCAGTTGCGGATCGGCGCAGCAACGGAACACTGCGCGACGTCCGGGGCGCCCGACGCCGGCCTCCCGATTTCGGCCGGTCGTCATCGGCCGGCGGCCGTCGTCGGAACACCAGCCACAACATCATCGCGACGTACAGGCCTCCGACGAATATGCCGAACGGGCTGGCGACTGCATTGACGACGTACCCGGCCTTCGGGATGTGGAACAGCACCCGGTCCGCGCGAGCGATGACGTAGGGCTCGGCATCGGGCGCCTGGTTAGCGTCGCCCTTCATCGTCAGCTGTTGTCGATCGCCTTGTGGGGCGGAAGAAACGACGCGGTGGGTGACCCGCACGCCGGATCCCGTGACCACCGAGACGACGTCGCCGGGACGAAGCGCGGAGGCATCGACGGTGCGCGCGATCGCCAGATCCCCTGTTTCGATCGCCGGCGACATGGATCCCGAGCGGAACACCAAAGGCACGATGCCGAACGCCACCCCGGCCACCGTCAGCCCGAGACACAGGACCCCCACCAGCGCACCGACGGTCAGGAGGCCTTCCCGGACCGTGCGGGCGGCACTCACGAGACATCCGATGTGGCGTTGGCCGAGAACGTGGCAGTGGCAGTTTTGCCCTGCAAGGCATTCGGCGCGGTGTCGCTCAGCTTGATCTGGACGCAAAGGCTCTCCGTGCCACCGCCAACTCCGGCACCGCTGGCCGCCGCCAGAGGCGATGTCGGCCGTTTCGCCAACAGCACGGTCGTGGTGGTGCTGGTCAGTGGGGCTTCGGTGAATACGACGGTCCCTCCCGTGCACGTGCCGCCCGATTTGGTCCCGCCCAGGCGAATCGTCAGGAGCAGACCACCTGTTGTCGCGGTGCTGAAGTCGGTGGCGTTCGCTCCTCCCAGACCGCCCGTCATGACATATTTGAGCGGCGCGGTGCCGACATTCTTGACCACGAGCACCTCAGACGAGCTCGAACCCGGGACCATCGCCGGCATCGCGAGAGATGTCGAGGTGTACGCGTCCTGGTCGTTGACCTTGACGTTCAACGTCGCCGAGGAGAACGTTCCGGCGTCGATGACGACCTCGTCCGTCCAGAAGGCGAATGTGCCGACCGCACCGACTCCCAGGGCCACGCCGAGACTCAAGACCGCTCGGACCCGGACCGATGCCAGGACGCCCAGGACGGAGCGACGGGACTTGTGCTCAGACATGAACCCTCCGTTCCCGGGCAGCCGACGTGAACATGTACGCGGCGTAGAGCGCTAGGAGTGACGCGGTCGTCATCGTCACGATGCGGCGCTCCTTCCTACCGACGTACTCGTTCACGAAGCCGAGATACGGCAATGCGTACCAGAGCTCTCCACGGATCTGTACGGGCCGAACGGCAATGGCGTCCGGGACGTCGTTGGCGTCGCCTCGAGTCGTGAACAGCCGCTCGCCGGTCGCGGAGAATCCTTGACCGACCACGCGGTGTGTCACGACATCCGATCTGCCCGATTTCAGCTGGTACGTGATCACGTCGCCGGTTCTGATGTCGGAGACATCGACCGGTTTCATCACGACGAGGGTCCCAGGCGGGTAGTCCGGCCGCATCGAGCCCGTCAGGATCGAATACGGCGTCGCACCCGCGATCCGCGGCAGCGCTACGGCGCCGAGGAGCGCGAGGACGAGGCCGGTCAGCACCAACCACACGCCGCCACGCCACAGCCAGGCCAGCGGCCTGCCAGATCGGGCTTTGTGCATCCGGTTCATCGGAGACCCAGTGTCAGCGCGTATTCATCACGGATTGTGTGTCTGGGTCGCAGTGAGTTCGATGCCGTCGAGCGTTTGGGTAACGCCCTGAGAATCGTTCGTCGCTGCCGCACCGGCGAATGCTGCCGAGAGGGTCACGGTGACGTCGTGCACGCCAGGATCCGTGATCGGGGCGGCGGGTTCGGTGAGGGTCGAGGTGATGTCGACCTCGCCGTTGAACGCGGCCTCGACGGTTGCCACGGACGTGGGATCCAAGGCGACGGTCGCACCGATGTGGTCGCCCGTGAGCGTCAACGTCGCGGCGCACTCCTTGGTGATGGTGTCGCCGGGCACGATCGTGGTGATCGTGGCGAGACCCTCTTTCCAGGCTGCATCGCAGGTCACGGCGGACAGCGTCAAGGTTCCCGATGCGATGGCTCCGGCGTCGCCGTCCTTGCTGTCACTCCAATACGCCAGCGACCCGGCCCCGCCGAGAAGCAACACACCCGCGGCGGTTGCCGCGAATACTCCCTTTGTCGACTTCTTCATGATCTCTCCCAGTCATGATCCCCCCGTAACCCCAACGGTGAGGGGGCTAGGACCTAAGTCCCTATCGGAATCATGACCCACCACTGTGACCCACAACACAGAACGACCAAAGATGGCCCGAAAGAACCACAAAGACGCCCCAACCAAAAAAGGTCAAGGCGCCAGTGGAGGCGAAGCGACGTCACCAAAAGGCCGAGCGAAGCGAGGCCAAGGGCCCGGGCGAAGCCCGGAGAGCGACGAGGTCGCGGGCGCGGCGAAGCCGCGCAGCCCTTACCAACCCCGTTCGGCCAACCGGTGCGGTTCGGGGATCTCTTCGACGTTGATGCCGACCATGGCTTCGCCGAGACCGCGGGAGACCTTGGCGATGACGTCGGGATCGTCGAAGAACGTCGTGGCCTTGACGACGGCCGCAGCACGTTCGGCCGGATTGCCGGACTTGAAGATGCCCGAGCCGACGAACACGCCCTCAGCACCCAGCTGCATCATCATGGCCGCATCGGCGGGCGTTGCGATGCCGCCTGCGGTGAACAGCACGACCGGGAGCTTGCCGGCTTCAGCGACTTCCTTGACCAGTTCGAACGGTGCCTGCAGTTCCTTGGCCGCGACGTACAACTCGTCCTCGGACAGCGACTGCAACCGGCGGATCTCGCCACCGATCTTGCGCATGTGCATCGTGGCGTTGGAGACGTCACCGGTGCCGGCTTCACCCTTGGAACGGATCATCGCCGCGCCCTCGGTGATACGGCGCAATGCCTCACCCAGGTTCGTGGCACCGCACACGAACGGCACGGTGAACTTCCACTTGTCGATGTGGTTGGTGTAGTCGGCCGGGGTCAGCACTTCGGACTCATCGATGTAGTCGACACCGAGCGACTGCAGCACCTGTGCCTCGACGAAGTGACCGATACGGGCCTTGGCCATGACCGGGATCGAGACCTGCTCGATGATCCCATCGATCAAATCGGGATCGGACATCCGAGCGACGCCGCCTTGGGAGCGGATGTCAGCCGGAACACGCTCGAGGGCCATAACGGCGACAGCGCCCGCGTCCTCGGCGATCTTGGCCTGCTCAGCGTTGACGACGTCCATGATCACGCCGCCCTTGAGCATCTCTGCCATGCCCCGCTTGACGCGAGACGTGCCGACCGTAGTTGCTTCGTTGCTCACTAGCAATGTCCTTCTTCATGTCACCCGGAATGTCGGGCTCAAGTCTACCCCCGGGGTAGCCGCGAGATTCGGCCGGACACATTGCGGACATATGTGTCAGCGGCGCGCAAATCCCCGGCGTCTGCGGCGTGGCGTGTACTCCCGAGTAGCTTGCTCCACGAGGTCGGTCAGCCGAACCAGCTTGCGTCGTGGACGTCCGGTCCGTGTTCCCTCCGCGCGCTCGGCCAGATCGATCGCACGCCAGCCGTCGACGTCGATGACCTGGGCCACCTGCGACCGCACAAGAGCCGTCAGCTGGGCCGAAGAGCGTTGCGGAACTTGCAGGAGTCCGGCATTGAAGTCGGTCACGAGATGATCGACCGTCTCCTGAGCGCACGTCTTGTTGGTTCCGATGAATCCGCTGGGACCGCGTTTGATCCACCCGACGACATAGGTGCCGGTACGGCCTTGCACGCGTCCGCCTTCATGGGGTACGACAGCTGCGGACTCGTCGAACGGCAGATCGGGCAATGGCACGCCGCGGTAGCCGATCGAACGCAGCACCAGCCCTGCTGTGATCTGATGGGTCTCCCCCGTGTCCACCGGCCGAATGACGCCATCGGAAGCAACCAGTTCATTGCGGCCGATCGTCAGGCCCTCGACCTGCGACTCTCCGACGATCGACACCGGCGATGACGCGAACCGGAACACGATCCGGCGGGCTCCCTGACGAACCGGACGCGAGGCGGCCGATCGCAACACCGAGATCTTGAGGGCCGTCATCGGATCATCGACGGGCTCGATCAACTGATCTCCCTCGACCACGATCTCGATATCGTCGCGGGCCATCAGACCGATCAGTTCCGGCAGGGTGAACGCGGCCTGGGCGGCTCCACGACGTCCGAGCAGCACGATCTCGCGGACTGCACTCGTACGCAGGGCGTCCAGCGCGTGATCTGCGATATCCGTGCTGGCGAGGTCCGATGGGTCTGTCGCCAAGATGCGAGCGACGTCGAGAGCGACATTGCCGTTGCCCACGATCACGACGCGTTCGGTGCTCAGGTCGAATTCTTGACCGGCATGGTCGGGATGTCCGTTGTACCAAGCCACGAATGCCGTCGCGGTCGAGCTTCCGGGCAGGTCCTCACCCGGGATGTCGAGCCGCCTGTCCTGCGAGGCGCCGGTCGCGTAGACGACGGCGTGGTGGTGCGCCGCGAGCTGCTCGTGGCTGATCTCGGTACCTACCTCGACGTTCAGGAAGTAGGAGAATCCGTCCTGGTCCTCGATCTGGCGGAACAGGCCTTCGACCTGTTTGGTTGTCTGATGGTCCGGCGCGACCCCTGCACGCACGAGTCCGTGCGGCGTGGGCAACCGGTCGAATACGTTGACCTGCGAGCCGGGCCTCTTGAGCAGCTCATCTGCCGCGTACAGAGCCGCCGGCCCGGAACCGACGATCGCGACCCGCAACGGCTCTGGCCGGCTCGCGGCGATGATCGGCGTCACGGGAGCCTGTGGTGGGTAGTCACGCGGCTCGGCGTGGAACAGTGCGTTGATGTCGACGAACGGCAGTTGCGCCTCGGTCAGCTTGCCGGCCGGCGCGATGGCACCCACCGGGCAGGCCGTGACGCATGCGCCGCAATCGACACACGAGACCGGATCGATGTACAGCATCTCGGCCAGACCGAAGTCGGCCTCGTCAGGTGTCGGGTGAATCGCGTTGACCGGGCAGGCGAAGACACACGACCCGTCGCCACAGCACGACTGGGTCACGACATGCGTCATGGTCAGTCCTGGATCGCGAAGGCCACCGGCGGCTCGCTGCGGTAGCGCGAAGACCTGCCGTCGATACGGCAGAGCTTCCACATCATCCGAGCCAGACGGCTCTTGCGCAGCCCGGCCTGATCGGCCAGCATCCGGACGTCGCCGAACAGCTCCTGCAGGCGCTCACGCGATTCGGGCGCGCGCCAGTACAGGTCCTTCATGACGCTGCGCGGAATACCGAATTCCTTGCGGAATGCCTTGGACGGCACCATGATCACATCGCACAGGACCCGCATGATGACCGGGAACAGCAGCGACATGATGAACTTGTCGCCGCGGCTGAGACTCGGCGCATGCCGACGGATGTAGTGATGCGCGAACGAGATGTGCCGCGCTTCTTCGGCGACGTGGATCTCCATGATCCGCGACAACACCGGGGGCAGCTCCTTGCCACTGCGCAAGATGCCCTTCTGGGTGTGATCGATCGGCTCCTCGCCGGCCAGGACGCCGATGAAGAATGCATACGGCACCGCAGACCCGGCCCAAGGCAGGATCGTGGCGACCCGGCGCATCAGCCACGGCATGCCCTTGACCGGGGCGCCGATCCGGTTGACCGTCTCCTGGAACATCTGGGTGTGGTGGCACTCCTCAGTGGCCTCGTGGGTCAGGTAGCGGTATTCGGGCGACCCGTTCGGGAGGGTGAAGACGTACTGCATGATGCCGCGGATCAGGATGTTCTCGAACTGCAGACCGACCTTCAAGATATTGGCCTGCCGCCACTGCCCGATCTCGATCTGGCGCTCCAAGGACTGCGATTGGTACCACGGGTGCGCGCCCAACGGGTCGACGTCCGTGGGCAGCACCCACCTCGGATCGTCGGACCGGACTTGGAAGTCAGGGTGGTCCCAGTCGATGTCGATGAACGCATCGAAGTGGCGGTCGACCGAGGCTTGTGACAGCCCCTGCAAGATCTCGTGATATTCCTCCGGCGTGACGTCGACCGGAATATCAGGCAGCTCGGCGTGCGGTTGATCCAGCGTCTGAGACATCGAGAACTCCTCGGTACGGCTTGGCAGTACTGCAAGCATGGACCATACCGAGGGTATGTGTCAACGTCTATGTGCCATTGACAATGTCATATAGATCTGCCGGGCCCTCGACGGCGTTGCCGCCAGCCTGTTTGGCGATGTACATCGCGTGATCGGCGGCCCGAATAAGGCCACTGATCACGTCGTGAGCGACTCTCTCGTCGGAGCCGCCCATGGGCCGCGCCGCCACACCGATACTGACTGTGACAGCGACAGGAGCACCACCAGCGGCGGACTCTCGTCTCACTCGTTCAGCCCACTCCGACACATCGGCCTGATTCAAACGAGCAATGACCGTGAACTCTTCACCACCCGTACGCGCCACGACATCGGACGATCTGGCCGCAGCCTCCAACCGTTCGCCCAGACGGCGAAGCACCAGGTCGCCCATATCGTGACCGAAGGTGTCATTGACCTGTTTGAACTTGTCGACGTCGATCACGAGCACAGCGACGGTGTCTCCCAACTCCGGGTCCGCGAGCACCGCATTGGCCCGGACGTACATGCCGCGCCGGTTCAACCTGCCGGTCAGCGGATCGTGCAAGGCATCGTGCGCCGTGTACTCGGCCGCAGAGCGCATCGTCTCGATGATGTACTGAATAAGTACCGGCAGGAACACGACCACGACAAAAGCCGGCGTGTAGTAGGCGAACAGAGCGCTGAAGCTGAAATGGTCGGTCACGATCGCGTCGACGATGAAGACCCCGAGGACGGCAGTGGCGAACATACAGTGAGCCGCGAGAATCCACCGGCCCAGCAGAAATCCTGCGAAGACCCCGATGACCGCGAATTCGGTTGATCCGCACAACCGCGCCACCGGACTCACGTACGACCACAGCACGGCCGCCATCGCCACATCGGCCCAGACCACAAAACCGATCGCGCCCCAGTGCCCCGGCCAAGGCATGCACCACCAGAGCAGACCGACCACAACTGCTGACAGACAGCACCCGGCGACGGTCCAGCGCTCGAGCGGAGTGTCAGGGCCGGTGCTGAGAAACTGCATCGTCATGCCCAACAAGGCGATGGCGAAACACAGCACCGCGATGGCACGAGCAAGTGGCCTGTCGACTCCCGATGTCCTCAAGGTGTCGGTCAAGAAGCGATAGGTCGTTGCGCTGTCCTCGACCGGATTCACCTCAGCAGTGTCACACGCTCGTATGACCTTCCGGGGGTTCTATCGTTTGTTTGTAGACCATGATGAGTCGCTGGAAGACCGTGATGAGGCTTGCGAGAGCCAACGCCCACAGTGTGATTTCGCGCAGGAACGGCATGTCGAGCAGACCCGCGAATCCCGTCATGACCAGGATCGACACCAGCCGGTCCGACCGTTCGGCGATTCCGCCCTTGGCCGTCATCCCGAGCGACTCGGCGCGTGCGCGCGCGTACGACGTGAGGTTGCCCAGCACCAGACATGCGAAGCTCAGCCAGAGATAGATGCGCGGATCGCCGAGATCGGCCTTCGCGTCCGACGTCGTGTAGTACAGCATGATGCCACCGAACACGGCAGCGTCACCGACCCGATCGAGCGTCGAGTCGAGGAATGCCCCCCACTTCGACGTCGTGCCCAGCTTGCGCGCCATGTAGCCGTCCATGATGTCGCTGAACACGAAGGCTGTGACAACCATGACGCCGATGAAGAACTGACCACGTGGAAAGAACCACAAGGCGCCGGCACTGACGCCGATCGTGCCGACGACCGTGACCTGGTTGGGGGTGATCCCCATGCGCAGAAACAGGTCAGCAAGAGGCGACCAGACATTGGTCCAGAATTGGCGAAAACGTTCGAGCATGGCTTCTATGACTCCTTGGGCCAGGCGGCCGCGAGCATTTCACGGGTGTCGCCGAGCATTTGCGGCATGGTCTTGGTGTGCCCGATGACGGGCATGAAGTTGGCGTCGCCGCCCCAGCGGGGAACGATGTGTTGGTGTAGATGGGCCGCGATTCCGGCACCGGCGGCATCGCCCTGGTTCATCCCCAGGTTGAAGCCGTGCGGACTCGTGACGGTACGCATGACCCGCATCGCTGTCTTGGTGAGGTCGGCGATCTCCGCAGTCTCCTCGTCTGACAGCTCTGTGTAGTCGGCCACATGCCGGTACGGGCAGACGAGTAGGTGTCCGGCGTTGTAGGGATACAGATTCAGCACGGCGTACGAGACGGTGCCGCGGTGGACGATGAGGCCCTCGGCGTCGTCCATCGCAGGGATGCGGCAGAACGGGCAATCGGCCTCGGCCGAGGATTCGGGTTTGTTCTCACCCTTGATATAGACGATCCGATGCGGAGTCCACAGGCGCTCGAAGGCGTCGGGCTCCCCCGCGCCGGCCTGGTACTGCTGCTCGTCAGTCACCCGAGCAAGCCTAGTGTGTGCCTCTGATGGACGACCGCGCCCCGCCGGACACGTCGTGTAGTTGACTTGCCCCATGAGCATGCAGCGACCGCCGACGTCCGCAGAACGTCTTGCCGCCCGCCAGAGCGCGTCGGCGTCGACGGCCATGCAGCTGATTGTTCTCTTCATATGCGTTATCGGCGCCGCGGTCATCGCGGGCGTCCTGGGTCATGTCACCCAGCTTTCCAATCCCATCTGGGTACTGCCCGTCATCGTCTCGGGCTTCGCATGCTTCCTCGGGCTGCTGGCGACCACGTCCTGGAGTATGCGCTCTCGCATGGGCCTGTCGCCGGCGCCACGAATCACCGGTGGCATCTATCTCGCCGCTGCGCTGCTGACTGGCGGCTTGGTGGCGTGGGCCTCCGAAACTCCCCTGCTGGCACACGTGATCCCGCTTACTCTGGCGGGAGCGGTCGCTGCCTTGACGGTGCTCGGACGCATGCGGCGACGTGCCTCCACCGCCCGGGTCGATCGCTTGCAAAGCGGTGCCCACGTCGTCGGCACCGTCACCGACGACGGGCTGGCCCCGTTCGCCGTCTCCCCCAACATCAAACTCGCAACTGTCACGGTCTCGTTCCGCGACTACAGCGGTGCCACCCGATGGGTCACCGCTCCGGCGATTCAGTCCCCCAGCCGGTTGATCGCGGTCGGCGATCAGGTGGACGTGTGGTTCGACTCGGCCGACCCGGGCAATATCGCCAAGATCCTCGTCCGTCACGACAACGGGGTTTCCCGCATCGCGCCCGGCCAGGTCGGCACGGGCGCGAAGCGGTAGCGCACAGTCAGACCTGGACGCGGGTCTCGATCGCCTCGACGATGCGGGCCACGGCGTCATCGAGTGCGACGCCGTTCTCCTGGTCGCCGCTGCGATAGCGGAACGAGATCGCGCCTGCCTCGACGTCGTTGTCGCCCGCGATCAGCATGAACGGGACCTTCTGAGTCTGCGCATTGCGGATCTTCTTCTGCATACGCTCGTCGGAGTCGTCGACCTCGACACGGATTCCCAGTGTCTTGAGTCGCTTGGCGAGCTCATACAGGTAGTCGGCGTGCCGTTCTGCGACCGGAATACCCACAACTTGCACAGGTGCCAGCCACGGAGGGAACGCACCGGCGTAGTGCTCGACGAGGACGCCCATGAACCGCTCGATCGAACCGAATTTGGCCGCGTGGATCATGACCGGTTGCTGGCGAGTCCCGTCAGCAGCCACATATTCGAGGTTGAACCGCTCGGTCGACGGCATGTTGAAGTCGTACTGAACCGTCGACATCTGCCAGGTGCGGCCGATCGCGTCGCGAGCCTGTACCGACACCTTGGGACCGTAGTAGGCGGCGCCACCCGGATCAGGTACGAGTTCGAGGCCGGTCTCGAGACAGACATCTTCCAGAACCTGGGTCGCCAGCGCCCAGTCCTCGTCCGAGCCGATGAACTTGTCGGGCTTGGAGTCGTCCCGGGTCGACAGCTCGAGGTAGAAGTCGTCCATCCCGAAGTCGCGCAGAAGGCTCAGCACGAAGTTGAGCAGATGCCTGATCTCGCCGGGTGCCTGCTCAGGCGTCACATACGAGTGCGAATCATCTTGTGCGAACCCGCGGACACGGGTCAGACCGTGGATGACGCCGGACTTCTCGTTGCGGTACACATGGCCGAACTCGAACAACCGCAGCGGCAACTCACGATAGGAGCGCTGGCGCGACCGGAAGATCAGGTTGTGCATCGGGCAGTTCATCGCTTTGAGGCGATAGTCCTGGCCGTCGACGTCGAGCGCCGGAAACATGCCTTCGCCGTAGTACGGCAGGTGACCTGAGGTGTAGAACAGACCCTCCTTGGCGATGTGAGGGGTGCCGACGTACTCGAAACCCTCCTCGATGTGCCGGCGGCGGACGTAGTCCTCCATCTCCCGCTTGATCACACCACCCTTCGGGTGGAACACCGGCAGGCCGGAGCCGATCTC
Organism: Aeromicrobium sp. P5_D10; assembly: GCF_054049535.1. NCBI lineage: Bacteria > Bacillati > Actinomycetota > Actinomycetes > Propionibacteriales > Nocardioidaceae > Aeromicrobium > Aeromicrobium sp. P5_D10. The sequence continues at coordinate 15,903 of NZ_JBFUME010000001.1, read as the reverse complement.
GTCGGGGAAGCTGTAGAGATCGAGCTCGGTGCCGAGGCGACGGTGATCGCGGCGCTGGGCCTCCTCGATCCGGAGCAGATGCTCGTCGAGAGCTTCCTTGGTCTCCCAGGCGGTTCCGTAGATCCGCTGAAGCTGCTTGTTGTTCTCGTTTCCGCGCCAGTAGGCGGCGGCCGAACGCATCAGTTTGAACGCCGGGATGCGCTTGGTGGTCGGCAGGTGCGGACCACGGCACAGATCGCCCCAGACCGCAGACCCATCGCGCTTGAGGTTGTCGTAGATCGACAATCCGCCCTCGCCGACCTCGACACCGGCACCTTCGGCAGCGTCGCCTGCGGTGCTCTTCAGTCCGATCAGCTCGAGCTTGTAGGGCTCGTCGGCGAGTTCGGCGCGCGCCTCGTCGTCGGTGACCTCGCGGCGGTCGAACTTCTGGCCCTCCTTGACGATCTTCTTCATCCGCGCCTCGATCTTGACGAGGTCTTCGGGGACGAAGGGCTCGTCGACATCGAAGTCGTAATAGAAGCCATCGGTGATCGGCGGGCCGATACCGAGCTTGGCTTGCGGGAACAGCTCCTGCACGGCCTGAGCCATGACATGAGCCGTCGAGTGGCGCAGGATGTCGCGCCCGTCAGCGGAGTCGATCGCGACACCTTCGACGTCGTCGCCGTCGTTGAGTTCGTACGCGAGGTCTTTGAGATCCCCGCCGACGCGGGCAGCGATGATCTCGGGGCTGTCGGCGAAGAGCTGCCAGGCCTTCGTGCCCTTCTCGACGGATCGTGACTCAGGCCCTGAATCTGGCGGAGTGACGGCGATCTGGATGTCGGACACGTTGCAATCCTCATTCTGTTTCGACGCGCCCTACGGATGGCGCGTACTGCTCGGAGGCAGCCTACGCCAGGCAGGTGCACCGATGACATGCCGTCTTGTTGATCCGGCCCGCGCGACCCTTTCGGGTGGCAGAGTCGTGGTGTCACATCCCGGCACCCCGAAAAGGACTCGCATGTCGCCGCGTCGCTACTTCATCGTCCCACTCATCACCCTGGTGACCTGCTTGCTGCTCACCGCATGCGGCGGTGGCTCCGACGAAAAGGTCGTGAACATCGGTGGCGCGACTGTGGCGCCAACGACAGTCGAACGTCCGTGGGGCACGGTCAAGACCTTCCCGAAGCTGAAGAAGGCGGAGTCGCCCAGCAGCGCTGACGTGCGTTTCGCCAGTGATATGGCCATGCACCACCAACAAGCCATCGAGCTCAGCGACATCCTGCTGGGTCACGAAAAGGCCGATGAGAGGATCGCCGCCTCGGCGCGATTCATCAAGCAGGACCAGTCCCGCGAAATCGGTGTCATGCAGGCCTGGCTGGAGGCATGGGGCGAATCATCCGGCGCCGACTCCCACGGTGATCACGGCATGTCGTCGATGCCGGGCATGGTGGCGCAGGAGAAGGTCGATGAGTTCGCCGCGATGGACTGGAAGAACGGTCAGATCGAGTTCTTGCGACTCATGGTCGAACATCATCAAGGTGCTGTCGACATGTCGAAGGATTACCTGGCCGATGCGGAGAATTCCTTCACGCGAAGCATCGCCCAGCACATCATCCGCGAGCAGATGGTCGAGATCTCCTATATGAACAACATCGTCAAGGAGCTCGCGGCGGGATAGGCGGCACGGGGAGCAACAGCGCTGCCGATGCGCCCGCGGGAACGGCGGGATTGGCTGGTGCGACTGCATCGATCCGTCGGTAGGGCCTACCCAGCTCCGGCCGCTGATCCAGGGTCCCCTTGTTGGGCCACAATGCCATCGCGCGTTCTGACTGAGCGGTGATCGTCAGCGATGGATTGACGCCGAGATTGGCTGTGATCGTCGAGCCATCGCTGATGTGCAGGCCCTTGTAGCCGAAGATCCGCTGGTACGGATCCACGACACCGGTGGACGTCGACTCACCGATGACGCAACCGCCGATGAAATGTGCCGTCAGCGGAACCCCGACCAGCTCACCGGTCGAGCTGCCTGGGTGCCCGCCGATTCGGTCGGCGATGTCCTTGGCGACCCGGTCGGCGACCGGAATGTACGCCGGATTGGGTTGCCCCACACCCTGGCGGCTGGTCATCTTGTGCCCGAACAGGCCGCGTTTGGTGAACGTCGTGATCGAGTTGTCGAGGGACTGCATCACGAGCACGACGATCGACTGCTCGGCCCAGCGACGCGGCACATGCAACCGCACCGTGCCGCGCAGGCCCAGCAGCCGGTAGCCACGCAGCACGGCGCGCAGCCGGCCGCCGGGCCCTGGACGATCGGGCAATGCCATGTTCATCAGCGACAGCGCGCTGGAACCACGCCCGTACCGGACGGGTTCGACGTGGGTGTCGGCATCCGGGTGGAAGGAGGAGGTGATCGCGACTCCAGGTGTGTAATCGGCGCGGGGATCCGCCGACCTGGCCGACAGAACAGCCTCGGAGTTGGTGCGACTCAGCTCGCCGATGCGATCGGAGAGCCGCGGCAACGAGGTGCGCTTCAAGGTGTGCAGGAGTTCTTGGGTGTTGAGCGCATTGCCTGCGAAGACGATCTGCTCAGCCGTGAAGGTCCGGCGACGCAGCGCATTGCCCGTCCGATGAGTGTGGACCGTGTAACCGTCCGATCCGCGAGGGCGCACATCCGTGACGGTCGTCATGGCATGCACGCGTGCCCCCGCCCCCTCAGCCAGATGAAGATAGTTCTTGACCAAGGTGTTCTTCGCATTGTGACGGCACCCCGTCATACAAGCCCCGCAGTCGATGCAGGCGCGCCGTGTGGGCCCGGCGCCGCCGAAGAACGGGTCAGCGACCTCCTGTCCCGGCTCGATACCGTGACTCTCGCCGAACAGCACACCGACATCCGCCGCGTGGAACGTGTCTTCGACGCCGTAGTCCTTTGCGAGCGCCGCCATGAGTTCGTCGGCCGGTGTCACCCCGGGATAGGTCGTGACACCGAGCATCTTCTTGGCCTGGGCGTAGTGCGGCGCGAGCTCCGCCTTCCAGTCGGTGATGTGCGCCCACTGCTGGTCGTCGTAGAACGCGTCGAGCGGTTCATACAGCGTGTTGGCGTAGACGAGCGACCCGCCCCCGACGCCGGTGCCGCTGGCGATCAGGACGTCCTTGAGGAGCGTCAACCGCATGATGCCGAAGCAACGTGCCCACGGCGCCCAGAGGTACCGCCGCGCCTGCCACGACGTCTTCGGTAGCTGGTCGTCGGTGAAACGGCGCCCCATCTCGAGCACCCCGACGCGGTACCCCTTCTCTGTGAGGCGGAGCGCCGCAACACTGCCACCGAAGCCGGAACCCACCACGAGAACGTCATAGTCGTACTTCGTCATGGCTGCACCCTACGACCTTGTTGACACTCTGCCAATAGCCCGCAACACTCAGGACGTGAACGCGATCCGGCAACGCCTTGCCCCTGCCGCCCGGCGACAGCAGATCATCGATGCCGCCGGGGTGCTCTACAGCGACCGCCCATATGCCGATGTGTCGACGGCAGAGCTGGCGAACGCGGCCGGGGTGGCCCGTGGATTGATCAACCACTATTTCGGCGACAAGCGTGAGCTGTTCCTCGAAGTCATGCGCGGCTCGATCCTGATGCCTGAAGCCGCTCTACCTGACTTCCACGGTCGACCGATCGAAGAACGCGCGCGACTCACGATGGACTGGATCCTCGAGGCAGCCACGACCTACGGACAGGCCTGGATCGCGGCGAGCGGCGCTGCCAACCTGCATGGCGCATCCGATGTGCAGGCGATCGTCGACGAAGCCGATGACCGCGCCGCACGGCTCGTACTAGATGCCTTGGGCCTGCCCGACACCCCACACCTGCGTGCAAGGCTTCGTCCCGTCGCTGCGCTGACCAAAGCCGTATGTCGCGAATGGCTGCAACGCGGTACCTACACGAGGGACGAGGCGCTCGACCTGCTGACCGACAGTGTTCTGCTGTTCGCCCAGAAAGGGACCACATGACATCCATCGGGATCATCGGATCCGGCTTCGGCGCACTCGCCGTCGCGATCGAACTGCGCCGCGCCGGCCATGGCGACCTGCGGCTGTGGGAGCGCGCGGACAGCATCGGCGGAGTCTGGCGCGACAACACCTATCCGGGTGCCGCGTGCGATGTGCCGTCCCCGCTGTACTCGTTGTCCTATGAACCGAATCCCGACTGGTCGTACCGGTACGCCCGTCAGCCCGAGATCTTGGCCTACCTGCGCTCGACGGCCGACAAGTACGGCATCACGCCGCTCGTGCAACTGGGTCGCACCGTGGTGGCCGCGCACTTCGACGAGGACGCATCGAACTGGACCGTCCGGTTCGACGACGGTTCCGCACAGACCGTTGACCTCCTGGTCAGTGCCGTGGGACAGCTGTCGCAGCCCGTCCTTCCACCGATCCCCGGCATCGAGACGTTCGCCGGCGCCACCTTCCACTCAGCGCGCTGGGATCACAGCGTTGATCTGACCGGCAAGAAGGTCGCCGTGGTCGGCACCGGTGCCAGCGCTATCCAGTTCATCCCGGAGCTAACCGAGCAGGCCGCAGAGCTCGTAGTGTTCCAGCGATCGGCTTCGTACATCGTGCCGAAGCCCGACCAGTCGTACGGTCCGCGGTATCGCGCGGGCATGCGGCATATCCCGGGCATGCTCAAGGGCGAACGGGCCACGTTCTGGGGAGTCGCCGAACAGTTCTCCCGCGGTCTCGACGACGGCACGGTTGCAGGCAAGACCATCAAGACCATCGCTCTCACACATCTGTCAGCCAAGATCAAAGACCCCGTCCTGCGGGCCAAACTCACCCCTGACTACCCCGTGGGCTGCAAACGGATCCTGTTCGCCAATACCTATTACCCCGCGATCGCGAAACCCCATGTCGACTTGGTGACCGATGCGATCACGCAAATCACACCCACCGGCGTCGTGACCTCGAACGGCTCCGTCCACGACGTCGATGTCATCATCTACGCGACCGGCTTCGACACCCAGGAGTTCCTCGAGCCGATCGACATCACCGGCGTAGGCGGCCAGAAGCTCTCCGCACAATGGACCGATGGCGCTCGCGCGTATCTCGGCATCTACGTGCCGAACTTCCCCAACTTGTTCCTGTCGTACGGCCCCAACACCAATCTCGGCGGTGGTTCGATCATCTACATGCTTGAGGCGCAGGCCCGTCACATGCGTCAGAGTCTGGATCACCTGCGGAACCATCGGCATCGATCGGTCGAGGTGACCGAAGCAGCCGAGGAGGCGTACGACCGTGAGATCCAGGCCCGCCTCGGACGTTCGGTGTGGTCGCACTGCAACAGCTGGTATCGCCACGCATCGGGCCGGATCACGTCCAATTGGCCGGGTTCCACGCATCCCTATGCCAAACGGACCAGGACACTGCAGCCGGAGGCCTTCGCATGGCGGTGAACAGCTTTCCGGCCGAGCCGTGGGATCTGCACGGGCATGCCTACATCGGCATCTGGCTCATACCGCGTCAAGACCTGCCACGGCCGCACTCGGCGGCCACCGTACCCGTGACGATATTCGGTCGTGGCATCGTCTCTGCCGCGTTCTTCGTCTATGAGCAACCGAGCCCCCTGACGTACGACGAGGTCATGTCGACAGTCGTGGTACGTGACGGATGGCGGCTGCGGATCTCGATCACCCATATCTGGGTCAACAGTCCCGCCTCCCGCGACGGCGGCCGTGCTCTCTGGGCGATTCCGAAGGAACTTGCCGACTTCGAAGTCTCCCCACATGCCTCCTACGTGGCCAAGGACATCGGCTCACTGCAGATCGGACGAATCCGGCGGCTGCCGTTCGCGCTCCCCCTCGGATTCCGTATCGCCCAGGATCGGCGAGGAAGTCTGAAGGTCTCGCGCGTCCGCGGACGTATCCGGATGGGTTCGGGCCGGGCCGTCTGGCGATTCGCCGACGACGGTCCGCTGCGATTCCTGAGCGGACGCCGCCCCATGCTGACGCTGGCGGCGAAGCCCTTCCATCTGCTGTTCGGCAGCAGGACGGTGTAGCTCACACCGAGTCAGCGGGTCTGCGTCGACTGTCCGGCAAGCGCCGCAACGGCACCGATGACGATCACGGCCGGCGGTTCGACCTGTTCTCGCTCCATCGTGACGCGCACCTCGTCCAGCGTCGTGAGAATCGTCCGTTCCGATGGGAGGCTGCCATCGCAGATCAATGCGACGGGCGTCTCCGCTCCCATCCCGCCGGCCGTCAGCGCATCGGCGATGTGACCCGCGTTGGCTACACCCATCAAGACGATGATCGTGCCGCCGACGGAAGCCAGAGCCGACCAATCGGTCAGGCTCGACGGATGCCCCGGAGGCACGTGACCCGACACGACCGTGAAACCGTGGACCAAGCCACGATGGGTTGCCGGGATTCCGGCCAGCGCCGGAACCGCGACCGCCGAAGACAGACCCGGAACGACCCTGACCGGAACGCCTGCCTCACGGCAGGCATGAAGCTCCTCGAAACCGCGCCCGAACACGTAACCGTCGCCGCCTTTGAGCCGGACGACTCGCAATCCCTGCTTCGCGCGATCGATCAGCAGCTCATTGATCGCCTCCTGCGGAGTCGTCCGTCCGCGAGGGAACTTGGCCACATCGAGGACTTCGACGCCGGGACGCAACTGCTCCAGCAACGCCAAGGGGGCCAGGTGATCGGCCACCACGACATCGGCGGCCATGAGGGCCTTCAGGCCTGCGACCGTGATCAGTTCGGGGTCGCCGGGCCCGCCGCCCACCAACGTGACACCCGCCATTCCGGGCTCTCCTGCCGCAGGAAGATCGGGCGTCGACAACGTCAAACCAAGCATTGCCCCATTGTCGCCTGCGGCTCGGACGTGACCGGCAACCAGGGCGTCCGACGGCCACCGCTGGTTCTCCCGTAGTCTTCGAGTACGCCCGTGGCGCAGGAACCCGGTGACAATCCGGGGCGGTTCCGCCACTGTGACATCCGACAGGATGAAGCCAGACACTGTTCACGGGACGGTCCGACCAATTGATGGGGCGAGAACCCCTAGGAGGAGCCCGGCACCATGGCCGAGTCGTCTACACGTATTGCCCTGCTGTCCACGTCCGACACCGACTTGCTCTCCGCACGCGCGTCGGGAGCCGACTACCTGTACGCCAACCCATCCCGACCGAACCACACCGAGATGGCCGAGGCCCTCGAGAAGGCCGACCTGATCGTCGCCCGCATCCTCGGCTCCCCGCAGGACCTGTGCTCGGGCTTCTGGCGCATCCGCGACCTCGGCAAGCCGATCGTGGTACTCGGCGGCGAGCAGACCCCGAGCGCCGAGCTGATGGAGCAGTCGACCGTCCCGATCGGCGTCGCGGCCGACGCGCACGTCTACCTCGCCGAGGGCGGCCCAGCCAACCTCGCGCAGCTGCACGCCTTCTTGTCCGACACCGTCCTGCTGACGGGCGTAGGCTTCGAGCCGCCGGCGACGCTGCCCGAGTTTGGGGTGGCCGAGCGCCCGGCCAAGCCGGCGGACCTGCCGCGAATCGGGGTCTTGTATTACCGGGCGCACGAGGCGTCCGGTAACAGCGGCTTCGCGCACTCGCTCGCCGACGCGATCGACGCGACCGGCGAGGCCGCCGGCGTCCCGATCTTCAGCTCATCCCTCCGCGCGGCCCCCGACGCCCTCTTCGACGAGCTGGCGAAGCTCGACGCCCTGATCGTCACGGTGCTCGCGGCGGGCGGCACCAAGCCCGGCACCGTCAGCGCCGGTGGTGACGACGAGTCGTGGGACGTCGCGCGGATGAAGGCGCTCGACATCCCGATCCTGCAGGGTCTGTGCCTGACATCGAGCCGCGAGGACTGGGAGGAGTCCGACGACGGCGTGACGCCACTCGACTCGGCCAACCAGATCGCGATCCCCGAGTTCGACGGACGCATCATCACTGCGCCGTTCTCGTTCAAGGAGATCGATGAGGACGGGCTGCCCCGCTACGTCGCGCACGACGAGCGCAGCGCCCGCGTGGCCGGCATCGCGATCGCCCACGCCCGCCTGCGCCACCTGCCGGCCGCCGACAAGAAGATCGTGCTGATGCTGTCGGCCTACCCGACCAAGCACAGCCGCGTCGGCAACGCCGTCGGCCTCGACACCCCTGCGTCGACGATCCGCCTGCTGCGCGCGATGCGCGACGCCGGCTACGACCTCGGCGCTCCTGGCGATGTGCCCGGCCTCGAGATGGACGACCTGACCGAGGCCGGCGATGCGCTGATCCACGCGCTCATCGCGGCTGGCGGCCAGGACGAGGAGTGGCTCACACAGGTGCAGCTCAACGAGAGCCACGTCCGTATCCCGGCCGCGCAGTATGCCGAGTGGTTCGAGAACTTCCACCCCGACCTGCGCGACGCGATGCTCGAGGCGTGGGGGCCCGCGCCCGGCAAGCTGTTCGTGAATGATGAACAGGAAATCGTCCTCGCCACGATCCGCGCCGGCAACGTCATCCTGATGATCCAGCCGCCCCGCGGCTACGGCGAGAACCCCGTCGCGATCTACCACGATCCCGACATGGCGCCGTCGCACCACTACCTCGCCGCGTACCGGTGGGTGGAAGAGTCGTTCGGCGCCCACGCCGTCGTCCACCTCGGCAAGCACGGCTCGATGGAGTGGCTGCCGGGCAAGAACGCGGCGCTATCGGCCGCGTGCGGCACCGACGCCGCGATCGGCAACCTGCCGCTGATCTATCCGTTCCTCGTCAACGACCCGGGCGAGGGCGCGCAGGCCAAGCGACGCGCGCACGCCACGATCGTCGACCACCTGATCCCGCCGATGGCGCGCGCCGAGAGCTACGGCGACATCGCCAAGCTCGAGCAGCTGCTCGACGAGTACGCCAACATCGCGGCGATGGACCCGGCCAAGCTGCCGGCGATCCGCTCGCAGATCTGGACCCACATGCGTGCCGCCGAGATGCACCGCGACCTGGGGCTCGACGACATCCCGGACGAGGACGACTTCGACGACTTCATCTTCAACGTCGACGGTTGGCTGTGCGAGATCAAGGACGCGCAGATCCGCGACGGCCTGCATGTCCTCGGGCAGGCGCCGTCAGGAGAGGCGCGGGTCAACCTCGTGCTCTCGATCCTGCGCGCCAGCCAGATCTGGGGCGGCGAGACTGGAGCCGTCCCGGGCCTGCGCTCGGCGCTCGGGCTCAAGGAGGGCGACCCTTCGACAGGCTCAGGACGAGCGGCGTTGGTGGAGATCGACGAGATCGAGGAGCAGGCCCGCGAGCTGGTGCTCGCCATGGAAAAGGAACAATGGTCACCTTCAGTGGCCAGGACTCTGCATGACAGCCCAGATGTGGTCCAGGTGCTTGAGTTCGCCGCGACCGAGGTCGTCCCGCGCCTGGCGAAGACCACCGACGAGCTCGACCACGTGCTGCACGCCCTCGATGGCGGCTTCATCCCGGCCGGACCGTCGGGCTCGCCGCTGCGCGGACTCGTCAACGTCCTGCCGACGGGTCGCAACTTCTACACCGTCGACCCCAAGGCCGTCCCGTCGCGCCTCGCGTGGGAGACCGGACGCGCGATGGCCGACTCACTGATCGAGCGGCACCTGCACGACACCGGCGAGTACCCACGCTCGGTCGGCCTGTCGGTCTGGGGCACGTCGGCCATGCGGACGTCCGGCGACGACATCGCCGAAGTGCTCGCACTGATCGGCGTCGAGCCCGAGTGGGACCCGGCCTCCAGGCGGGTCAACGGCCTGCGCATCGTCCCGCTCGACGAGCTGGGGCGCCCCCGCATCGACGTCACGGTACGTATCTCGGGCTTCTTCCGCGACGCGTTCCCGCACGTCATCTCGATCCTCGACGACGCGATCCGCCAGGTCGCCGAGCTCGACGAGCCCGACGACCGCAACTACGTCCGCAAGCACTACTTGGCCGACTATGACGTTCACCAAGACAAGCGACGTGCAACTGTCCGCATCTTCGGTTCGAAGCCCGGCTCGTACGGCGCGGGCATCCTGCAGGTCATCGAGGCCGGCAATTGGAAGAACGACGACGACCTCGCCGACGTCTACACGGCTTGGGGCGGCTTCGCCTACGGTCGCGACCTCGACGGCGCCCCGGCGGCCGACGACATGCGCGCCAACTACCGGCGCATCGCGGTCGCGGCCAAGAACATCGACACCCGCGAGCATGACATCGCCGACTCGGACGACTACTTCCAGTATCACGGCGGCATGATCGCGACGGTGCGCGCGCTGACGGGTAGCGACCCCAAGGCGTACGTCGGCGACTCGACGTCGCCCGACGCCGTCCGCACCCGCACGCTGCAGGAGGAGACGACCCGGGTGTTCCGCGCCCGCGTCGTCAACCCGCGGTGGATCGGTGCGATGCAGCGCCACGGCTACAAGGGTGCGTTCGAGCTGGCCGCGACGGTCGACTACCTGTTCGGCTTCGACGCCACGACGGGCGTCGTGCACGACTGGATGTACGAGACGCTCGCGAAGGAGTACGTGCTCGACGAGACCAACCAGCAGTTCCTTCGCAAATCCAACCCGTGGGCCTTGCGCGGCATCGTCGAACGTCTGCACGAGGCCGCCGATCGTGGCCTGTGGGCCGAGCCCAATCCTGAAACCCTTGAGGCGATGCAGGCGGTGTACCTCGACGTCGAGGGCGACCTGGAGGACCGCGGACAGTGAAGGTGCTCATCGCCGGGGTCGGCATGGGACTGCAGCATGTGACGGGAGAGGTCGCCGAGGCCTTGGCCGGAGCCAACTACGTCATCGCTGCCACCAAGGGTCCGGACGACGGGCTGCTGGCGGCACGCCGGGTCATCGCGGATCACTTCGGACTCGATCTCGTCGCGGTGACCGATCCTGAACGCGACCGGCGTGATCCGGCGGACTATCCCGGCGCTGTGAAGGCGTGGCACGAGGCGCGAGTTGTGGCGTACGAGCAGGTGCTTCGTGCCCGCGAAGGCACTGCGGCGTTCCTGGTGTGGGGCGATCCCTCGCTGTACGACTCGACGATCCGCATCGTCGAGCAACTGGCCTCGCGGATGCCGCTGGAGTACGAGGTGCTGCCCGGAATCTCCGCGCCGCAACTGCTGGCTGCTCGCCACAAGATGGTGCTGCATCCGGTCGGATCCCCCGTCCACGTCACGACCGCGCGACGTCTACGTGAGGCGATCGAAGCTGGTCAGACCAATATCGCCGTCATGTTGAGCGCGTCACTTGATCTGGCTGGCCTCGACGACTGGACGATTTGGTGGGGCGCGAATCTCGGCACCTCATCGGAGGAACTGGTTCATGGCCGAGTGGCTGACGCGCTGTCCTCGATCGAGCAAGCACGCGGACGGGCGAAGAAGTCGGCCGGTTGGGTCATGGACGTCTACCTGTTGCGGGCTCCGTGAGCGGGCTGCTGGTCGCCGGCACCACTTCGGACGCCGGGAAGAGCATCGTGACCACGGCTCTGTGCCGGGCAATCGCACGTCGCGGAGTGCGGGTCGCGCCGTACAAAGCGCAGAACATGTCGAACAACTCGATGGTGTGTGTCGACGCCGCGGGCGTGCATGCCGAAATCGGCCGGGCACAGTGGGTGCAGGCCTTGGCAGCCGGAGCAGCGCCTGAACCCGCCATGAACCCGGTCCTGCTCAAACCCGGCAGCGACCGACGAAGCCATGTCGTGGTCATGGGGCAGCCTGCTGGCGAAGTCTCGTCCTCCGACTGGACCACTGGGCGAAGGCACCTCGCTGAGGCGGCTCACGACGCTTTCGATGATCTGGCTTCCAGGTACGACCTTGTGATCGCCGAAGGTGCCGGTAGCCCGGCCGAGATCAATCTGCGCGACGGCGACTACGTCAACATGGGGCTGGCCCAGCACGCCCAACTGCCCACGATCGTCGTCGGTGACATCGACCGAGGCGGCGTCTTCGCGGCGATGTTCGGCACCCTCGCATTGCTGTCGGCCAGCGACCAACGACTCATCGCAGGATTCGTGGTCAATAAGTTCCGCGGCGACCAGAGCCTCCTGCAACCGGGGATCGACGCGCTTGAGCGCCTGGCAGGACGACCGATCTTCGGCGTACTCCCATGGGACCAGCATCTGTGGCTGGATTCGGAGGATGCGCTCGACCTCGAAAGCCGCCGCAACACCGGAACGCAGGCCCGCAAGGTCGCGGTCATCCGGCTCCCGCGCATCAGCAACTTCACCGACGTCGATGCATTGGGGCTCGAGCCTGGCCTGGACGTCACGTTCGCGACAGATCCACGTGATCTCGGCGATGCCGATCTGATCGTGCTGCCCGGCACGCGGGCGACGATTGCCGATCTCGCCTGGCTGCGCGCTCGCGGCCTCGACCGTGCGTTGATCGATCACGCACGACGGGGTCGACCGCTGCTCGGCATCTGCGGAGGCTTTCAAATGCTCGGCCACAGCATTGCGGATCCGGTGGGTGTTGAGGGTGAACCGGGAGCGGTCGTCCAGGGCCTCGGACTGCTCGACGTCCGCACGGAGTTCGGCAGCGACAAAGTCCTGCGGCTCCCCACCGGCGACGCGCTCGGTGCACCGGCCAGCGGGTACGAGATCCATCACGGCCGGATCACGGTCGGTGGTGATGAACCGTTCCTCGGCGGAGCGCGGTCGGATCAGGTCTTCGGCACGATGTGGCACGGCAGCCTTGAAGGCGACCAGTTCCGTCGCGCATTCCTCGCTGAGGCGTTGGCCGTCGAGCCCTCCTGTGTCTCGTTCCCGGCTGCCCGGGAATCTCGGCTCGACCGGCTCGGTGATCTCGCGGAGCAGCATCTCGACGTCGAAGCGCTGTTGTTGCTGGCCCGTAACGGAGCGCCGACCGATCTGTCGACCGTGCAGATCGGTCTGAGTCGATGAGGGTCCTGCTCCTGGGCGGCACCGGCGAGGCACGTGCGCTGGCCCGGCGGCTGGTCGATCTCGGCATCGACGTGACGACCTCGTTGGCCGGCCGAGTCAACGACCCGACGCTGCCCGTCGGGGCGGTGCGGATCGGCGGATTCGGCGGCGTCGAGGGGCTCCGCGAGGCGGCGGCCGACTTCGACGTCGTGGTTGATGCGACCCACCCCTTCGCCCGCGGAATAAGTGCCAATGCCGCAGCGGCCTGCACCGAGGTCCCGCTCCTGCGCTTCCAACGTCCGGCATGGCCGGTCGATCCTCGCTGGCGCTATGTCGCATCCCACGAGGAAGCAGCCAATCTTGCGGCGGTCGTGGGACGTCGACCCTTTCTCACGGTGGGACGGCAGGAACTCGCCCGGTTCACGACTGCTCTGGCCGCACACGCCGTGCTCGCCAGAGTCGTGGATGCGCCGGACCTAGACGTGCCTTCTAGCTGGACGATTCTGGCGAGTCGCGGCCCGTACGCCGTCGACGGCGAGCTTGAGGTCATGACGAAGCATCGCGCGGACGTCCTGATCACCAAGGATTCCGGCGGAGCGCTGACCTGGCCCAAGATGGAAGTGGCCGGAAGGCTCGACATCCCGGTCATCGTCGTCGAGCGCCCGGCGTCAGATCCCGCAGTGACCGCAGTCGACAACCTCGACGACGCCGTGGCTTGGATCGAGTCGCACCGATGAGCGCTCTGCTGCTCGTCGGCATGTCTGCCAGCGACGTCGACCGTCGCGAAGAATTGCAGCAGGCTGCACAGGACCTGCAACCAGGTGCCAGTATCGCCTTCTTGCAGATGGCAGATCCTTCGCTGTCACGTGAGCTCACGCGGTTGGCCGACGAGCAGGTCGACCGCATCACGCTTGTCGGGGTCAACCTCGGGACTCTTGGCCCGGCGCACTCATGGCTGCGCAGGGTCGCCGGCCATTGGTGGCGGGAACGGACCGGTCTCCGTCCCGTTGTCGATGTCAGCACACGTCTCGCCAAGAGCCTCGACGAGATCCGGATCGTGCTGCCTGCCGTCAAGCCCATCGCCGGGACCGAGGCTCCACTGACGTCGCAAGCCTGGGACGAGGTGCCCCGGCACCGCCATCAGGTGCTGGTGTGCCGGGGACCTCGTTGCACAGCACGCGGATCCGATGCGACGGCACGAGCACTCGACGTCGAGCTCAAAGACCGAGGTCTGGGCGACGACGACGTTCTCGTGACCCAGACGGGCTGCCTGTTCCCGTGCAATCATGCGCCTGTGGTCAGCGTGCAGCCAGATGACACCTGGTACGGAGCGGTCGATCCTGAGGTCGTGTGCCGGATAGTCACCGAACACCTGATCGCGGACCGACCGCTCGAAGCCCGTCGGCTCAGTCGGTCACAGGCTCGCAGCTAGCTCGCGTCGCGCGGCCTTCGCCAGATCTGCGGCGTACAGACGAGAGATCAGACCCGTCAGTACGACGCCGAGTACGCCCCACATCGTGGCGAGGGTGAACAGCGAGCCGCGACGGAAGAACCACAGTGTGTCGGCCGGGAAGTCGCCGATCTCGTTGACCGTCGAGAACAACTGACCCGCGACGACCATCACGACCAGATAGACCGCGATACCCGCTACGACTGCGGCGTAGGTGCCGATTCGGTCACGCAGCTTCACCGCCAAATAGGTTGTGACGGCTGCGGCGAGGATCGAGACCAGAAGGAATCCGAAGTACAGGCCGGTACGCTCGCCGATCGTATCGCCGCTGCCCACCGCAGGCGGTGTTGACGGATACTTCAGGAACGGCACCAAGGCGACCGAGACAAAGCCGATCAGCGCGATCAACGAGGTCGACTGCCCCGGCATCATCCGGCCGAGACGACCGACGACCGCCGCCGAAACGAGAGCAGCGAGTCCACCCAGGGCAATCCCCACCGACAACGTGCCGGTCAGCAGGCCCCACGTGCGCTGATTGTGACGCGAGACTTCTGTGCCACTGTCTTCGTCGCCGTGCGAGTGGGTATGGGCGGCTGCTTCGTCGCCGTGCTCGTGATCGGCCGCTGCAGCTTCGTCGGTCGGCGCCTCGGCTCCTGACGCCTCCAGCGAGATGGCCTTCTCCACGTGAGGTTCGCCGACCTGATAGGCCACGAAGAAGGCCGCCAGACCGGCGATGAGTCCGGCCAGCAGGCCGCGTACTAGAAAAGCGCGTGCATTCATATGAGTGTGTTCCGTTCGGGTGGTGCCGTCGCGCCTCCCTTTTCGGGCAGCCGAAAACGACACGAGATCCAGTGGGTGTTGGGGCGAAACGAACGTCAGTGGCAGGGGAAGCCGAGCAGATGACGTCCGTCGTGAACCCATTCGTGGATCGCATTACCTGACGGGATGGAGATAGCGCCCTGGTCGGCACTGATGAAGAAGATCACCAGCACCGCGAGCAGCCCGAACAGCGCGGCCCATGGGGCCAGCTCCCGCATCGGGACGGTGGGAAGTGAAGGGGCGCCAGACAGTGGCGCCGCAGAGATTTGCGACATGTGTCCTCCTCGGGGATACGTGCGTCCCCGCTTGATGGGTTGGACGAACACTCGGGTCTGACTCCGCAGCCAACGGCTGCGTCACAGTAGCGCGACTGTGCCGGAATCTCACCGGCTTCCTTGCATTCGTTGTGCCTGACTCTAGTGGATGACGGTCGCATCCGTCGTGTGATTCTCGTCCTGCGTGACGGATGATTTCCCGCAGGACGAGTCTCGTTGTGGACAACCTCTGTGTGCTGGATTTGGGGTGTCGGTGGTGGTGTTTAGGCTTTGAGGTGAGTCGAAAACCCTTCCAATTCCAGGAGCTACTGCATGATCATCGAGCAGTTGTCGTCGTTGATCGATGATGCTGCCGTGTGTGAGCCCTGGAGGTTGACCGGCCGTGAGCTACGCGAGGTCGCAGTCGCACTACAAAAGACCCGCACCAGCTTGGACGCTTTGATGTCACGGATCGCCGGAAGCGCCGAAGGCATGGGACTACCTGGCGATGATGGTGCCACCTCCACCACGGTGTGGTT